>JBBRCF010000100.1:0-12586 GCA_038205135.1 Rhodobacterales bacterium | reverse complement strand
GAGCAGCGGGCGCGCATCGGCCCCCGCCATCCGCGCACCGGCGGCGGCGGACCACGCGATCAGCGCGCCGGTCTTGCCGGCTTGCAACAATTCGATCTCATCCAGCGTCAGCGGCACCGGCGCTGTTTCGGCGGCGATATCCAATGCCTGCCCGCCGACCATGCCGAATATGCCGGCTGCATCGGCCAAAGTCGTGGCCAGATCGACGCGCGCGGGCGCCGGCAGGGCCGATTTCAGCACCAGCGCAAACGCCAGCGTCTGCAACGCGTCGCCCGCCAGAACCGCCGTCGCCTGATCCCATTTGACATGCACGGTCGGCTGGCCCCGCCGCATATCGTCGTCATCCATGCAGGGCAGGTCATCATGGATCAGGCTGTAGGCATGCAGCGCCTCGATCGCGCCCGCAACCGGGTCGGCGACCGCGTCCAGCCCGTGCAGGCGCGCGGATTCGATAACCAGAAACGCCCGCAACCCCTTGCCGCCCTGCACGGCATAACGCATCGCGTCTGCCACCGGCAAGTCCGCCCCCGTCAGGGCCGCCGTGATCGCAACCGTGGCGCGGTCGCCTGCGGCCCGCAGCGCCGCAGGCGTATCAGCCCGCATTGAAGGGAACCGCCCCCGTCACCGCACCATCGGTGGACAGGGTCAATTGGCTGACCCGTTCCTCGGCGGAGCGCAGCTTGTCCTCGCAGTGCTTTTTCAGCGCCGCGCCGCGTTCATACAGGTCGATGGATTTTTCCAGCGCGACATCGCCCTTTTCCATCATCGCGACCACGCGTTCCAGTTCGGCCATGGCCTGTTCAAAGGTCATCTCGGGGATTGGAATGTCGGTCATGGCAGTCTCCGTTGAGGTCGCGTCACCCTAGCGTCGGGGCAGCGCGCGTGCAATTCATCCCGCCATCAGGGCCGTGACATGTGCGGCGGCACAATCGGCCAGCGCATCCAGATCATACCCGCCCTCCAGCACCGACACCACGTGCCCGCCACAATGCCGGTCTGCCAGCGCGCAGATTTCCCGCGTCAGCCAGTTGAAATCCCCGGTCTGCCAGCGCAATTCAGCAAGCGGATCAGCGTCATGTGCATCAAACCCTGCGGAAATCAGGATCAATTCAGGCTGAAACGCATCGATCACTGGCAATACCCGCGCCCCATAGGCCGCGCGCATTTCCGGCCCACCGGACCCGGGCGGCAGCGGGATGTTGTGCACCTGACCATGCGCGCCGCGTTCATCCGGCGCGCCGGTGCCGGGCCAGAGCGGGTGTTGATGCGACGAAAAGAACAGCGCGCGGGGTTCGTTCCACAGCAGGTCCTGCGTGCCATTGCCGTGGTGCACGTCGAAATCCACCACGGCGACCCGCGACAACCCATGCGCGGCCATCGCGTGTTTCGCAGCAATCGCCACATTGCCGAACAGGCAGAACCCCATCACCAGCGCGGTTTCCGCATGGTGGCCCGGCGGGCGCGCGGCAACAAAGGCGTTGCGCACCGCGCCCGTCATCACCGCATCCACCGCCGCGACGGCCCCCCCGACAGCGTGCCGCGCCGCCGCCACCGACCCCGGCGACATATGCGTGTCGGCATCCAGCGCGACCGTTCCGGCCGCAGGTTCGGCGGCCACAATCCGGTCGATATAGGTCTGCGGGTGACAGAGCGTGATCTGCGCATCCTTACCCAGCGGGCAATCGCGGCGGTCAAGGCTGGCAAAGTCGGGCCCCGCCAGCCGCGCCCGGATGCGTTGCAGCCGCGCCACCTGTTCCGGGTGGCCCATCGGCGTGACATGGCGGTCGAAATTGTCATGGGTGTAAAGAGCCGTGGTCATGTGCGCCTCGCTGATGTTTTGGCAATCCTCGCGGGTGGCCCCGGTTATGCATCCCGTCCTGCCGCGTGGCAGCCGGCCGTCGCGGGATCAGTCCGGCGCCAGCATGTACCCCGCCCCGCGCACGGTCTGCAGATAGCGCGGTGATTTCGGGTCCGCCTCGATCTTGCGCCGCAACCGGGTGATCTGCACGTCCACCGCACGTTCCTGCGCGGCATGTTCGCCCTCGCCGCGCCCCAGATCCGCGACCAGACGCGCGCGACTGATCGGCTCGCCGGGGCGGGCGGCAAAGATTTTCATCAGCTGCGATTCTGTGCCGGTCAGCCGCACCGACGCATCACCGCGCCACAGTTCCGCCCGCGCCACGTCATACCGGACGGGGCCCAGATGCAGTTGCTTTGGCCCGGTTTCCACCGGCACCGCTTCGGGTATCCGGCGCAGGATCGCGTTGATCCGCAGCAGCAGTTCCTTGGGCTCGAACGGTTTCGGCAGGTAATCGTCCGCGCCCGCCTCCAGCCCGCGGATGCGGTCATCGGTTTCGCCCTTAGCGGTCAACAGCAGCACCGGCACCCGTGATGTCGTCCGCAGACGGCGGGTGAATGTCACGCCATCCTCGCCCGGCATCATCACGTCGACGACCAGCAGATCAAAATCCAACCCCTGCAGCAGGCGACCGGCATGGCCGGCATCGCGGGCAGCGGATACCAGAAATCCGTGCCGGATCAGGAATTTGGCCAATAGGCCCCGGATGCGTTCGTCATCATCGACGATCAACAGATGCGGCTGCGGGTCGCTCATGCGCCACCTTCCTTCAATGCCTTATAACGACGGCGCAGATCACCATCCATCATCGTTTCCAGCACGGTGCGAAACCCCGCCACCGCCTGTGGCCCCGCCGCACGATAGGCCGCGCGCATCCGCGTTCGCTGCGCATCCGATAGTTTGCGTTCCAGAGCGGTGCCCTTGGTGGTCAGGTACAGGTTGCGTTCGCGTTTATCGGACGACCCGACGCGGGCTTCGACAAGGTCATCATCGATCAGACTGCGCAGCACGCGGTTCAGCGACTGTTTCGTGACCCCTAGAATGGACAGCAGGTTGGTCACCGTCGTGCCCGGCGCGCGGGCGATGAAATGCACCGCGCGGTGGTGTGCCCGGCCATAGGCCATGGTCGCCAGAATGCGGTCCGGGTCTGCGGTAAATCCGCGATAGGCAAAAAACATCGCCTCGATCCCCTGGCGCAACTGTTCGTCCGTCAGGAAAAGCAGGGTGTCGCTACTGGTCGGATCCGACATATGCGCCCTCGTTCACAAACCGCCTTACATAATGGCATCTTAGGACAGCCTTGTTGACATTCCAAGCATCAACTGTTAGCCAGCCGCATGATCTGCGCAACAATATGTCCGTTTCGGTCATAAAAAACGCAATAAATGCAAAGTTTCGGGCACAGGAGCAACCGATGGCAGCCTATGATGATCGCGATGGCAAAATCTGGATGGATGGCGCGCTGGTGAATTGGCGGGACGCCAATGTGCATGTCCTGACCCATGGGTTGCATTATGCGTCTTCGGTGTTCGAAGGCGAACGGTGCTACAACGGCAAGATCTTCAAGGGCCGGCTGCATTCCGAACGGCTGCACTATTCTGCCAGCCAGCTTGATTTCGTCATCCCGTGGACCGTCGATCAGATCGAAGAGGCGAAGTATGCCATGCTGGCTGCAAACGGCTGGACCGACGCCTATGTGCGCGCGGTGGCCTGGCGTGGTGCGGGCGAGGATATGGGTGTATCCGCCCGCCGCAATCCGGTGCGTCTGGCCATCGCGGGCTGGGAATGGGGCAATTATTACGGCGACGCCAAGATGAAGGGCGCAAAACTGGACATCGCCAAATGGCGCCGCCCGGACCCGCTGACCGCACCCAGCCATGCCAAGGCGGCAGGGCTGTACATGATCTGCACCATGGCCAAACACGCCGCCGAGGCCAAGGGATGCAGCGACGCGATGATGTTCGACTATCGCGGCTACATCGCCGAAGCGACGGGCGCGAATATCTTTTTCGTCAAGAATGGCGAGGTGCACACCCCCCTGCCCGACTGTTTCCTGAACGGGCTGACGCGGCAGACCGTGATCGGCATGCTGAAGGACAAACAGATCACCGTGCATGAACGCCACATCATGCCGGATGAGTTGGAAGGGTTCGAACAGTGCTGGCTGACCGGCACCGCCGCCGAGGTGACGCCGGTAGGCCAGATCGGCGACTACAACTTCGAGGTGGGCGCCCTGACCCGCGACATCTCGGAAAGCTATGAACGGCTGGTGCGGGCGTAAACCCTAGGGCTGCGGCGCGCCTTTCAGCGCGCGTTGCAGCTTTGCCATGCCGCCGATCCAGCGGTCGTAATCGCGGGTCTTGGCGGTCATGTAATCCGCGACGACGGCATGCGGCAGCACCAGAAACCGTTCCGCCCTGATTGCGTCCAGCGCGGCCGCAGCGACCACGCCTGCCGGCAGGATGCCATCCGCCACCGCCGGATTGTCTTTGGCACCGGCCACCATCGGCGTATCCACCCCCTGCGGGCACAACAGCGACACCCGGATGCCATCGTCGCGATGCCCGAACGCTAAAGCCTCGGCAAACCCGACGGCGGCGTGTTTCGTCGTGCCGTAGACCGCACTGCCGACCTGATTAAGCAGACCCGCCGCCGACGCCGTATGCAGAAAATACCCGCCGCCGCGCGCCACCATGCGCGGGATCAGCACGCGCGCCGCGATGACATGCGCCATGACGTTGACAGCCCAGGCGCGGTCCCACACCGCTGACGACGCAAAGGCGATATTGGTGAATAACCCGTCCATCCCGGTCAGGATGCCCGCGTTGGAACACATCAACCCGATGGGCGTCGCATCGTCGATCTGCGCCAGAACGGCGCTGAACTCTGCTTCGTCCGCCACATCGCAAGCGATGCAGCGATCCGCGCCCGGCGTGTCATGCGCGCGCAGATCAAGGCTGATGACATGCGCTGCGCCCGCATCCTTCAACGCGCGTACCAACGCCGCGCCGATCCCCTGCGCGCCACCGGTCACGACCGCGTTGATCCCGGTGATGATCATTGCGGGGTCACACCGCGCAGCCGTTCCGACCGCCGCCGCAGCAATTCCACCACCGTCAGCAACGCGACCGACACGATGACAAGGATCGTCGCCACCGCGAGGATCGACGGCGAGATTTGTTCGCGGATGCCGTTCCACATCTGGCGCGGGATGGTCTGCTGTTCGTGGCTGCCGATGAACAGCACCACCACCACCTCGTCGAACGAGGTCACAAAGGCGAACAATGCGCCCGACACCACGCCGGGCGTGATCAAGGGCAGCTGCACCTTGAAAAACGTCCTGACCGGGCTTGCCCCCAGACTTGCCGCAGCGCGGGTCAGCGACCGGTCGAACGACGACAGCGTGGCTGTCACCGTGATGATGACAAACGGGATGCCCAGCGTCGCATGGGCAAGGATGACCCCGATATAGGTCGAGGTCAGCCGCCCGCAGCCGCCCTCGGGTCCCAAGGGCCCAAGGATCGAACACGGGTTGGAATAAAAGAAAAACAGACCCGTCGCGGTGATGATCACCGGCACGATCATCGGCGACAACAAGATCGCGGTGATCAGTTTCCGCCCCGGCATTTCCGGCCGCGACAGGCCAAGCGCGGCCAACGTGCCCAGCACGGTGGCGACGATGGTGGACCAGAACCCGATGATGATCGAATTTTTCGCCGCCTTGACCCATTGCGCATTGGCCCAGGCATCGGCCCACCAATTGCCGTCCCGCACGCCTGCCGGGGCCTGCATGCCCAGGGTCAGCAACTGGTCATACCAGCGCAGCGAATACCCGTCCGGGTCCAGCGCCAGCATCGCGGGCGTAAAGGTGAAATAGGGTTCGACGTTGAACGACAGCGGGATCACGATCAGGATCGGTGCCATCAGGAACACAAAGATCACAAGGCAGATCGTCACGCGGGTGCGGTGCCACAGGCGTTCAAGCGGGCTGGCGTAGATCGGCAAGGCCATGGTTTACCCCAGTTTCAGGTTATCGATGCCCACCAGCCGGTCATACAGCCAGTACAGCACCAGCACGAGCGCCAGCAAAATCGACGCCATCGCGGCGGCCAGCGACCAGTTCAGGCTGTCCTGCATGTGAAAGGCGATCAGGTTTGAAATCAGCTGCCCGCTGGCACCGCCGACCAGCGCGGGCGTAATGTAATACCCGACCGCCAGAATGAACACCAACAGCGACCCCGCGCCGATCCCCGGCAGGGTCTGCGGCAGATAGATGCGGCGGAACGTGGTCCAGCTGGTTGCGCCCAGACTGCGCGCGGCACGGGCATAGCTGGGCGGGATCGTCTTCATCACCGAATACAGTGGCAGGATCATGAACGGCAGCAGGATATGCGTCATCGCGATGATGGTGCCGGTCTGGTTGTACATCATGGCGATGCGGCCATCTTCGCCGATCACCCCCAGCGCCACCAGCGCGTTGTTGACCACGCCTTGCTGTTGCAGCAGCACCATCCACGAAGTCGTGCGCACCAGCAGGGATGTCCAGAACGGCAGCAACACGAGGATCATCAACAGGTTGGACCATCGCATCGGCAGCGTCGCCAGCAGATGCGCCACCGGATAAGCCAGGATCAGGCAGGTCAGCGTGATGACACCCGCCAGAACAAAGGTCTTGATGAACAGGTTGGCATAGACCCGCCGGTCCTCGGGCACGCGCACAACGGCGCCATCCGCATCGCGGGCCAGATCCACGGCGGCAAGAAAGAAATTGGCGGAATAGGCCTGCGATACCTGCCGCATCACACCCCATAGCGCCGGATTGTCCCATTTCGCATCGGCCGCCAGCAGCGCGTCGCGATAGGGCGGTGCCAGATCCTTGGCCTTGCGCGCGGTCGCCGTGAACAGCGACCGGGTGCCCGACAATTCGTAATTCACCCGCGTGCCGACGATTCCGGATGTCTTGGCCACCGCGCTGTCCTGCAGGTCCAGCGCCAGCGCCTGCCACGCCGCATCATCTGGCTCGGTTGCATTGGCGGCAAACCACGCGGTCAGGCGCGGCATATGTGCGGAAAACCCGTCGTTATGCGCCGACCGCACCAGCATCTGCCCGATGGGGGCCACGAATGTCAGCAGCACGAACAGCAACAGCGGCGCGACCAGCAGAAACGCCCGGCGTTTCGCGCGCGCCTGCGCCGATGACAAGGCCGCCTTCAATGGGCGACCGTCCGCAGTGGTCAGGATTTCTGCCATGTGGCCCTCACAAGGTTGGGGCGCGGCAGCGAACCGCCACGCCCCGATGTCAGTGTCAGTTCGACACCAGCCAGGCGTTGAACTTTTCGTTCAGCTCGCTGTCGCGATCGACCCAGAAATCATAGGACGACGCCAGCGCGTTGGTCAGGTTGGCCTCAGAGGTGGGCATAAAGGGGGCCATCTCGGTCTTGCCGTCATTATACATGCCGACCAGCGCGCCCGAGGATTTGCGCGCCGGACCATAGGCGATCCACTTGGCCTGATCGGCCAGCCGCTGGGTATCGGTCGCAAAGGCGATATACTCCATCGCCAGTTCCTTGTTGGGCGCGCCCTTCGGGATCACGAACAGGTCGTATTCATAGACCTGACCATCCCAGACGGTCTGGAACGGTTTGCCCTCGGCCACGGCGGCCGCAAAGATGCGCCCGTTATAGGCGGTGGTCATCGCGACCTCGCCATCGGCCAGCAGTTGCGGCGGCTGAGCGCCGGCTTCCCACCAGATCGTGTCGGCCTTGATCTTGTCCAGCATCGCGAACGCGCGATCCACACCGGCATCGGTTTCCAGCAGCGCATACACCTCGGCCGCAGGCACGCCATCCGCCATCAGCGCCATTTCAAGGTTCGCCTTCGCGCCCTTGCGCATCGCGCGCTTGCCGGGGAATTTGGTCAGGTCAAAGAAATCCGCCATGGTCGTCGGACCGGTGGGGAATTTCGTGGTGTCATAGGCAAACACCGTGGCAAACACGATGCTGGCGACGGCGCATTCGGTCACGGCACCCGGCAGGAAATCGTCCGCCGCCGACGTGCCGTCGGGGGATGCGGGCAGTTTGGCCATGTCGATGGGTTCCAGCAGGCCCTCGTCACACAGGCGGATCGCGTCAGCGTATTCCACATCGGCAACGTCGATGGTGACGTTCTTGGCCTCGACCATCGCCTTGATCGGCGTGGCGGGGTTATCGACGGCGACCATGTTGACGGTCAGCCCCTTCATCGCGGCGAAGGGCTTGTTATACGCCTCCACCTGGCTGGTCTCATAGGCGCCGCCCCAGGACATCACGGTCAGGGTCTGTGCTTGTGCGGCAAAGGCGGCGCTGGTCAGCGCGGTCGCCAGAAGGGCAGTTTTCAATTTCATGTCATAGCTCCCAAACACCCGTTTGCGTACTTCGGGGGCGTCATCACGGGTTTGAACCCGCCCCCCTGTTGCCTGCCCCGTGTGCACGAGGCAATTCCGTCAGGCGTCCAGCGCCCGGCAATCCTGTGGCAGCCAGCCGATGTCGATCTCGGTGCCCGGCTCAAGGCGCAAGGCGTCGGGCGCGTTGCGCGTCTTGATGATGAATTCGTCATTGCCCGCCACAGACAGCCGGGTGCGGAAAATGTCGCCCATATAGATGAATTCGCGCACCACGGCCTCCAGGGTATGCGCGCCGGGTTGCAGGCGGGATTTGTTCATTTCCACCCGTTCGGGCCGGATCGACACCCGGGTGCGTTCGCCCACCCGGGTCACGTTCACGGGGATCGCGTCGATCAACCCACCATCATCCAGCCGCACAACGCAGGTGCCATCACCGATTTCGGACACCACGCCTTCCAGCGTGTTGTTTTCACCGATGAATTGCGCCACGAAACTGTTCTTCGGTTTCTCGTACAGATCGGCGGGCGGGGCCAGTTGCTGGATCACGCCGTCGTTGAACACCGCAACCCGGTCCGACATCGTCAGCGCCTCGGTCTGGTCATGCGTGACGTAGACCGTGGTGATGCCCAGATCATGCGCCAGCCGGGTGATTTCAAACTGCATGTGTTCGCGCAACTGTTTGTCCAGCGCGCCCAGCGGTTCATCCATCAGCACCAGTTCCGGCTGAAACACCAATGCGCGCGCCAGCGCGATGCGCTGTTGCTGCCCGCCGGAAAGTTGCGCCGGGCGGCGGTTGGCAAAGGCGCCCATCTTGACCATGTCCAACGCGCGCGTGATCTTTTCCTCGCGGGCAGCCTTGCCCAAACCGCGCACTTCCAGCGGGAAGGACAGATTTTCTGCCACGGTCATATGCGGGAACAGCGCGTAATTCTGAAACACCATACCGATGCCGCGTTTGTGCGGCGGAATGTTGTTGATCGGCCGCCCGTCCAGCAGAATTTCGCCGTTCGTCGCGGTTTCAAACCCTGCCAGCATCATCAGACAGGTCGTCTTGCCCGAACCGGACGGACCCAGCATCGTCAGGAATTCACCGCGCGGCAACGACAGATTCAGGTCTTTGACGACCAGAGTTTCACCGTCATAACTTTTCTGCACCCGATCAAAAACAACGAATGCGTCTGCTTTGGTTGCAGCAGCCAAACCGAACTCCCCATCGTATCCGCGCGGTCTTTGCCGCCTTACAGACCGCTACTAAACCGCGTTGCAGCCTTGCATGCAACAGGCGGGCGACTGTTTTGTGCCGAATCAGACATCACATGCCCAAGGATGCGCCACTCAGGCCGCCGGGTGCCACAGCCCCTCGGCCTTGACCGCGGCCATGCCCTGATCCAGACTTTTCCATGCCCGCGCAATCAGCACATCCACCTCTTCACGGGTGATGACCAAAGGCGGGCTGATGATCATGCGGTCACCGACATGGCGCATCACCAACCCGTTGGCAAAGCACCGCTCGCGGCACATGTAACCGACCGTTCCCGCCTCGGCGACGAATTTCGCGCGCGACTGCTTGTGCGGCGTCAACGCCAGCGACCCCATCATCCCGACAATCCGCGCCTCGCCCACCATCGGGTGATCGACCATGCCCGCCCATTTTTCCTGCAGATAGGGCGCGATATCGTTGCGGACGCGGTCGACAATGCCTTCCTCTTGCAGGATGCGCAGGTTTTCCAGCGCCACGGCAGCGGCTACCGGATGACCGTGATAGGTATAGCCGTGGTTGAACTCGCAAGCTCCGATCACGGCGGCGACCTCGTCGCACACAATCGACCCGCCCATCGGCTGATAGCCCGACGTCAGCCCCTTGGCGATGGTCATGATATGCGGCCGCCAGCCCACGGTGGTGGACCCGAACCAGTTGCCGGTGCGGCCAAACCCGGTGATCACCTCGTCGGCGATCAGCAGGATTTCATACTTGTCGCAGATCCGCTGGATTTCCGGCCAATAGCTGTCAGGCGGCACGATGACGCCGCCTGCGCCCTGCACCGGTTCGGCGATAAAGGCGGCGACGTTGTCTTCGCCCAGATCGTGAATGGCCCGTTCCAGCTGCCGCGCGCGTTCCAGCCCGAATTCCTCAGGCGACGTATCGCCGCCTTCGGCCCACCAGTTCGGCTGGTCGATGTGATGGATGCCGGGAATGGGCAGCCCGCCCTGTTCATGCATCGGCGTCATGCCGGACAGGCTGGCACCTGCCACGGTCGACCCGTGATAGGCGTTTTTCCGGCTGATGATGATCTGTTTCGACGGCTTGCCCTTTTGCGCCCAATACACCCGCGCCATCCGCAGGTTGGTATCGTTCGCCTCGGACCCGGACCCGGCGTAGAACACGTGGTTCATGCCTTTGGGCGCCAGTTCCGCCAGTTTTGCCGACAACGCGATCACCGGCACATGCGTCGTCATGAAAAACGTGTTGTAATAGGGCAGTTCGCGCATCTGCCGCGCCGCGACCTCGGCCATGCTGTCGCGACCATAGCCGATGTTGACGCACCACAGCCCAGCCATGCCATCCAGAATGCGGTTGCCGTCCGTATCGGTCAGCCACACGCCATCCGCCCGCGCGATCACCCGCGCCCCGCGCGCCGCCAGTTTGTCCTGCGTCGAAAACGGATGCATGTGATGCGCCGCGTCCAGCGCCTGCAATTCCGCCGTCGGCATGTGGTTGGATATGATGGCCATCGGGACGCCTCGCTACTGCTGGAAATTCCTGCCGCGACAGGTGCGCCGCGCCCTTTCAGAATATGATCAAATTCTGCAGTGTCAATCGAATCGCCCCCCGGTCAGGACAGCGCGGATCACCTCCATGCCCTGCACGACATCGCGTTCCATGGCATTGGCCACCGCGTCCGTATCGCCGCGCCGCCATGCGGCAATGGCTTCCTTGTGGCGGTCCGGCAGGTTTTGCGTCCCGATCCGCCCGCAGACCACCCGAAGGGATGGCCCGAACCGCAGCCACAGCCCTTCGGCCAGTCCGGCCAGAATGGGTGCGGCGGCCAGATCATAGATGGTGATGTGAAAGCGATGGTTTTCCGCCAGATAACCGCGCACATCGCCGCGTGCGATGGCCGCGTCGAGCGCCACATCGATCGATTCCAGCCGGTCGATCTCGGTGGGCATCGCCCGGCCCGCCGCCCGCCGCGCCAGTTCGGTATCCAGCACGCGGCGCAACAGGATCAGTTCATCCAGATTGTCGGGCCGTAACACCGGCACCGACACCCGCCGGTTGCCCTGAAACACCAGCGCGCTTTCAGAGATCAGGCGCCGGATTGCCTCGCGCACCGGGGTCATGCCTGCGCCCAGATCGGCGGCCAGCCCCTGGATCGTCACTGCCTGCCCCGGTGCCATTTCACCGTGCAGGATCTGGGTGCGCAAGCGGCGGTAAACCATCTCATGTTCCGGTACCGGGGCGGGATCCGGGGAACCCGCAACCACGGCTGCTGTCGGTTTTCTGACCATCCGTTCCCTTTTCCGTGTCCAGCGGCCCTGATGCGCAAGCCTGTTCTTGCCAGAGGCCAAAACCCATGAAAACAATATCCCATTGCTCAGGAAGGGCAAAGTTGATCATATAACGATCAATCCACCTTTTTTCCACTCAAGAGAAAACGCCAGGGAGACTACAGGGATGACCAAAACACTGATGACCACTGTTGCCGCACTTGCGCTGGCCTCTGCCGCAATGGCCGAGGAAGTACGGGTGTATAACTGGTCCGACTATATCGACGAAGCCTTGTTGGCCAAGTTCGAGACCGAGACTGGCATCAAGCTCATCTACGACGTGTTCGACTCGAACGAGGTGCTGGAAACCAAAATGCTGGCCGGCGGGTCGGGCTATGACATCGTGGTGCCCACCGGTACGTTCCTGCAGCGCCAGATCTCGGCGGGCGCATTCCAGAAGCTGGATAAAACCAAGCTGCCGAATTCCGGCAATCTGTGGGACGTCATTTCCACCCGCGCCAGCAAATACGACCCCGGCAACGAATACGCCGTCAACTACATGTGGGGCACCACGGGGCTGGGCGTGAATGTCGGCAAGGTCAAGGAAATCCTTGGCGAAAACGCCCCGATCGACAGCCTTGCGTTGATCTTTGATCCCGCCAATGCCGAAAAGCTGGCCGCATGCGGCATCCATATGCTGGACGCCCCCGACGAAGTTCTGCCCGCCGCACTGAAATACATCGGCGAAGACCCCGACAGCGGCGATCCTGCCGTGATCGAAAAGACCGAAGCGGTGCTGATGGGGATCCGTCCGCATATCCAGAAATTCAACAGCAGCGAATACATCAACGCGCTGG
>JBBRCF010000099.1:0-12610 GCA_038205135.1 Rhodobacterales bacterium | reverse complement strand
CCCGCCGATCCCGCCTCGGACCGGAAACACAGCGTATGCGCGGTCATGCGGCGGGGCAGCGACGCCTCTTCGACGATGTCGCCGGCCACGGTATTCGTCAGCGTGACCTCGGATGTCGGGATCAGCCACCAGCCGTTGGTGGTCTGATAACTGTCCTCGGCAAACTTGGGCAACTGGTTGGTGCCATACATCGCGGCATCCTTGACCAGCACGGGCGTGATCGCCTCGGTCAGGCCGTGTTCCCCGGTGTGCAGGTCCAGCATGAACTGCGCCAACGCGCGGTGGATGCGCGCAACACCGCCAGTCAGCATCACGAACCGCGCGCCCGACAGTTTGGCCGCCGTGTCGAAATCCATGCCCTTGGTCACGCCTGCGATCTGGTAATGTTCAACGGGGGCGAAATCAAAGGCGCGCGGTGTGCCCCAGCGGCGGATTTCCACATTGCCATGTTCGTCCGCACCTGCGGGGACCGTATCCAGCGGCAGGTTCGGGATGCGCAGCAACAGGTCCGTCAGTTGGGCGTCCAGCGTCTTGGCCGCATCCTGCATCACCGCAATCTCGGCCTTTTTGTCGGCCACCAGCCCGCGCAGGCGGTCAAATTCAACGTCATCGCCGCGCGCCTTGGCGGCCCCGACATCTTTGGATGCCTTGTTCTGTTCCGCCTGTGCGGTTTCCGCCGCGTGGATCTGCGCGCGCCGCGTTTCGTCCAGAGCAAGGATTTCCGGTGACGCTGCAGACAGTCCCCGGCGGGCCAGCGCCGCGTCGAATGCGGCGGGGTTGTCGCGGATGGCGCGGATATCATGCATTGCGGGCTCCCGGAATCGCTGTTCGGCGCAGGTTATGGCGCAATTCGTATAAAAGCGTAACCCGGGCCGCTTTGGTTCGGAAATATCGCGGATGCTGTGTCGCGGCGCTGGTCCGGAAGAGCGTTCCGGGCTGGACAGTCGGCGCGCAGGGCCTAATCTTTGCCGCGTAGCAGCGCACAGGGACAACCATGGAAAAATTCGGGAAAAGCCAGCCGATCACCCGGCTGGAGGATCGTCGCTTTCTGACCGGTGCCGGTCGCTATGTCGACGACATCGCGCCACGCGATGCGCTGCATGCGCTGGTGTTCCGTTCGCCGGTGGCCCATGCCACCATCACCGGGCTGGATGTCACGGACGCGGCCGCCGCGCCGGGCGTTCACATGGTGCTGACCGCCGACAGTCTGGCTGCCGCCGGGATCACCGCAGGGATGTGGGCCATTACCGTCAAGAACCGCGACGGCAGCGATGCCGCCAGCCCGCGTCGCCCGATTCTGGCCGAGGGCAAGCTGCTGCATGTCGGCCAACCCATCGCCGTGGTCATCGCCGACACGATGGAGGCCGCGCGGGATGCCGCCGAACTGATCGTGCTGGATTATGACGATCTGCCGCCGAAACTCGACCTGATGTCGGGCGGCGAAACGCTGCACGCCGATGCGCCCGACAACCGCGCCTTTGATTGGGAGATCGGGAACGCGGCCGCCTATGCCGCCGCCCGGGCGCGGGCCGCGCATGTGGTGGCGATGCAGGTCGGCGACAACCGCATCATGGTCGCGTCGCTGGAACCGCGCGGGGCCTATGCCGAATGGGACGGCACGCGGCTGCACCTTGCATTCAACGGGCAGGGCGTGTGGGGGATGAAAACCCAGATCGCCCGCGTGCTGGGGCTGGAGGTCGAGGCGGTCCGCATCACCAACCCGGACGTGGGCGGCGGGTTCGGCATGAAGGCTCCGCCGTATCCGGAATATTTTGCCATTGCCCATGCGGCGATGCATCTGGGTCGTCCGGTGCGCTGGATGTCGGAACGCACCGAGGCGATGTTGTCCGACCACGCAGGCCGCGATCTGGTCAGCGACGCCGAACTGGCCTTTGACGCCGACCACCGCCTGATCGGCTACAGCGTCGACACCCGCTGCAATCTGGGGGCCTTCAACAGCAATTTCGGCCAGATCATCCAGACTAATCTGTTCGCCCGCGTGCTGATGGGCACCTATGACGTGCAATCGGCGTATCTGCGGTCGCAGGGATTCTACACCAACACGACGCAGGTCGATGCCTATCGCGGCGCCGGGCGGCCCGAGGCGATTTACCTGCTGGAACGCATGATGGACCGCGCGGCGCGGGAATTGGGCGTCGATCCTTGGGACCTGCGGCGCAAGAATTTCATCGCAACCGCGAAGTTCCCCTACAAATCGGTGACGGGCGAAACCTATGACGTTGGCGATTTCACCCGCGTTTTGAACCGTGCCGAACTGCTGGCGGATCGCGCGGGATTTGCCGCGCGCCGCGCTGCATCCCTCGCCAAGGGGCGGCTGCGCGGTCTGGGCCTGTGTTACTATATCGAAAGTATTCTGGGCGATCCTTCCGAAGGCGTGGCGGTGGAATTCACCGATGCGGGGGGCGCGGTGATCTATGTGGGCACGCAATCGAACGGGCAGGGCCATGAAACGGTCTATGCCAAATTCCTGTCGGACCAGTCCGGGATTCCGCTGGACCGGATCGAGGTCGTGCAGGGCGACAGTGACCGCATCGCATCGGGCGGCGGCACCGGGGGGTCACGGTCGGTGACGGTCCAGACCCTTGCCACGTTGACCGTGGTGGCGCAGATGACGACCGCCTTTGCGGCCTATCTGGCCGACAAGATCGGGATTGCGGCGGACGTCGTCACCTTTGACGATGAACGGTTCCGCGCGCCGGGGTCGAACCTGACGCCGACGCTGCTGGAGGCGGCAGCGATGGCCCGCGCCGACGGGCGCACCGACCTGTTGCGCCATGACGCCCGCGCCACGCTGCCCGCCCGCAGCTATCCCAACGGCGCGCATGTCGCCGAGGTGGAAATCGACGCCGATACGGGGCAGGTCACGCTGGACCGCTACAGCGTGGTCGATGATTTCGGCAACCTGATCAACCCGCGACTGGCCGAGGGTCAGGTGCATGGCGGCGTTGCACAGGGCGTCGGTCAGGCTCTGATGGAACACGTGGTGTTCGACGATCAGGGGCAACTGCTGACCGCGACCTTCATGGATTACGCCATGCCGCGCGCGTCCGACCTGCCGATGATCGGCTTTGCGACCGAACCGGTGCCGTCAACCGCCAATCCGATGGGCATGAAAGGCTGCGGCGAGGCTGGCACGGTCGGGGCCATGGCGGCGCTGGCCAATGCGGTGCAGGACGCGCTCTGGGATCGTGGGGTACGACAGGCCGACATGCCGTTCACCCCGCAACGGGTATGGGAGATGCTGCGCGATGCGCAAGGCGCCATGGCGGCAGAATAACCGGACAGCGCGTGCCGATGGCACCGGCAGGGGCGCGCGCCCTTGACCGGTCTGTCCAGCCTTGCGCGCCGCATCTATACCCGGATCATTCCGGAAACCCCGGATGACGGTCCCCGCGTGCGGCGGGGGCCGATGGTGCTGGTGGTGGTGATGGACGGCACGCTGTGTAGGCTGGAGCCCGGCCATGAAACCAACGCAGGTCTGGTGCATCGCCTGATGCGCGATCAGCGCGCCAATGTGATGCAGTTCTACGAGGCCGGCCTGCAATGGCGCGACTGGAACGGCTTGGGCGACGTGATGACCGGGCGCGGCATCAACAGCCAGATCCGCCGCGCCTATGGCTGGCTGGCCAATCATTACCGTCCGGGCGACAAGATCTATCTGTTCGGCTATTCGCGGGGTGCCTACGCGGTGCGCAGTCTGGCCGGTGTGATCGACCGCGTCGGGCTGTTGCACAAGGAAAGCGCCACCGAACGCAATACCCAGACCGTTTACCGCCACTATCAATCTCACAGCGACAGTGGCGCGCGCGCCGCCTTTTCCGCGCTGCATTGCCATCAGGATGTCGTCATCGAAGGCATTTTCGTCTGGGATACCGTCAAGGCGCTGGGGGTGCGGTTGCCGCTGATCTGGCGCTATTCCGCGTCAGCCTATGCGTTTCACGACCATCGGCTCAGCCGGATTGTCAAGGCGGGGTTTCAGGCGCTGGCGCTGGATGAAACCCGCAAGGCCTATGAACCCGTGCTGTGGGAATGTCCCGATGGTTGGCAAGGCACGATAGAACAGGCGTGGTTCCGGGGCAGCCATGGCGATGTCGGCGGGCATCTTGGCGGGTATTTCCGGGCGCGCGGGCTGTCGAACATCCCGCTGGTCTGGATGCTCGAACGCGCCGAACACTGCGGCCTGCCGTTGCCGGACGATTGGCGCGACCGGTTCCCCTGCGATCCCGCTGCGCCATCGGTCGGGTCATGGGTTGGCATCAACAAGCTGTTTCTGTTCCGGGCCCGCCGGGCCGTAGGACGCGACCGGTCAGAACGGCTGCATGACAGCGTGCCTGCACCGCGCCGTGGCCGCGCACGGATCACCCCGGCGACATCGCCATGATGAGGCAGGTGGTGGACCCGGTGGCGTACAGCTTGTCATCCGCCACGCCGCGAATTTCGCCGCTGGCCACGCCGGTGGACCGGCCCGCGTGCTGGCAGGTGCCAACGCAGGCGATTTCCATGCCCAACGGGATCGCGCGCAGGATATTCACCTTGTATTCCAGCGTGGTATAGACCGATCCGCGCGGCACGCGGGTCATAACCGCGCAGGCCATCGCGCTGTCCAGTAACGTGCCGTACCAGCCGCCATGCAGCGACCCCATCGGGTTGGTACAGTCGAATTGTGGCGTGCCTCGGAATTCGGCCACGCCTTCTGTGACCCGGGTCAGAGCATAGTGCATCAGCTGCGCGATGGGCGGGCCGGGGATGGTGCCAGCCAGCATGCCCTGCACGAATTCCAACCCCGACAGCGCCAGAATATCGGCCATTGTCGGCAGGTCATCGGGTCCGGTGGCGGAGCGGTGCATGGTATCCTCGCGGTTGCGCGCGCAGCATGCCTGCGCGCACCGCAAATCCAAGCGTTACGCGACGTTCTGCAACCGCCCGCGCTGTTTCAGGCCGAGAGCCAGACACACGTCGCGGGTCAGGTCCGGTTTGTTCAGCGTGTAGAAATGCAGCCGCGTCACGCCGCCATCCATCAATTCACTGCACATCTCGGTCGCCAATGCGGTCGCCAACAGGTCCTGCCGCCCGTCGCGTTCGGCCTTTTCGAACGCATCGGTCAGCCAGGCGGGCACCGTCGTGCCACAGCGCGTGGCGAAGCGCGCCACACCTTTCCAGTTTTCGATCGGCAGGATGCCGGGGGTGATGCGTGCGGTATCGATACCCGCCGCTGCGCAGGCATCGCGAAAGCGGAAAAACGTCTCGGGTTCAAAAAAGAATTGCGTCAGTGCCTCGTCCGCGCCCGCGTCCAGTTTCCGCTTCAGCCAGTCGACATCGGCCTGCTGGTTCGCCGCCTCGGGGTGCTTTTCGGGATAGGCACCAACGCGGATGGTGAATTTTCCGGTTTCTTTCAGCGCCGCGATCAGGTCCAGTGCGGACCCAAAGCCATCCGGATGCGGCACGAACCCGCCCGATCCCTTTGGCGGATCCCCACGCAGGGCGACGATATCCGTCACACCGGCGCGGGCGAAATCATCGGCAATGGCCAGCGTTTCGGCGCGGGTCGCGCTGACGCAGGTCAGATGTGCTGCAACCCGCAGGCCGGATGATTTATGCAATGCCGCCACCGCCTCGCGGGTGATTTCGCGCGTGGTGCCGCCCGCGCCGTAAGTAACCGACACGAAACGCGGGCTGAACGGCGCCAACCCCTGCACGGTGTCCCACAGGCGGAACGATGCTTCGATCGACTGCGGCGGAAAGAACTCGAACGAAACGGCGGGTGCGGTCATGACGAACATCCTTTTGTTGCACCCCTTGTCGCAAACCCTGCAACATGAAACAACTTCATTAAATCGAAGATGAACATGAGGCCGACATGCATATCGAATTCCGCCACCTGCGCACCATCAAGGCGATTCACGAAGCGGGCGGGCTGGCGCGCGCGGCCGATGTGCTGAACATCACGCAATCCGCGTTGAGCCATCAGATCAAGGGGATCGAGGATCAGGCCGGGGTGGAACTGTTCGTGCGGCGGTCGAAACCGCTGAAACTGTCGCCTGCCGGTCAGCGGCTGTTGCGCGCCGCCGAACGCATCTTGCCGGAAATCGACGCGTTGCAGGACGAATTCAGCGGGTTGCGCGCCGGCAGCACGGGCCGGATGCACATCGCCATCGAATGCCACGCCTGTTTCGAATGGCTGTTCCCGGTGCTGGAACGGTTCCGAAAGGGCTGGGGCGAGGTCGATGTCGATATCCGCCCCGGGCTGGCGTTCGACGCGTTGCCGGCGCTGGTCAAGGAAGAGGTCGATCTGGTGGTGTCGTCCGACCCCGAAACGCTGCCTGGCGTTACCTTTGTTCCGCTGTTCGATTACCGCCCGGTGTTTGTGGCCTCGGCGCAGCACCCGCTGGCACAGAAACCCTATGTCGACGCCGAGGATTTTCGCGGTGAAACGCTGATCACCTATCCGGTGGACCGTGCGCGGCTGGACCTGTTCAGCCAATTGCTGACCCCGGCCAAGGTGGAACCGGCCGCGATCCGGCAGGTCGAACTGACCGCCGTGATCCTGCTGTTGGTGGCGTCCAATCGCGGCGTGTCGGTGTTGCCTGATTGGGTGGTGCGCGAGGTGAAATATTCGTCCGACTACGTCACGCGCCCGCTGACCGCGACGCCGATCACCCGGCGGCTGTATGCGGCGGTGCGCGCGGTCGATCTGGAAAAGCCGTTCGTGGCCGACCTGATCCGGTTCGCAGGCGAAGAGGCGCGGCGGCTTCAGGAAACCTGAAGCGCCTTGATGTGGTCGGGAAAATCGCGCGCCGACACGGTCGCCGCCCGCACCAGCCCGTCGAAATGCCGCGAAAACGCCTGTACCCGGGCCGCGTCGCGGAACGCCAGATAGGAAGACCCGACATACAGCACCGCGAGTTTCGGCCCGAAAATGGTCAGCGGTGCGGAAAACACCTGCCGCGCGTCAAACAGATAAACCCGCAGGCGCGGATACAGCTGCGCATGAAGATCGGCAAAACGCGCCAGTTGCGCCTGCGCGACGGCCTTGGGCAGGCTGGCATAATACCCTTCACACCGCGCCATCGCCGCCAGTTCGTGCAACGGCATTGCCATTTCATAGTCCGAATGGGCGCCGCGCAACCAATCCAGCCGTTCCCGCGCCACCGCCACCGCCTCGGTCCCCGACCGCGCCAGATGCGGGTCGTATTCCCATGTCAGCATGTCCGGCGTTTTCAGCATGTCGGGCAGGGTGGCAGGCACATGGCGGACCTTTGACCCCTCTGCCTCGCGGTGCCAGGCGAAAATCTGTTCATCGACCAGCGCGCGTTCGGCGGCCGTCATCGCGAGCGACGTGGCCAGCAGGTCGGCGGCCGTTTCGGGCCGGTCCGACAGGCCCAACAGCCAATCCGCCGAAACCCCAAGGGCCGCGGCAGATTCGGCGGCCACCTGCGCATTGGGCAGCCGCGCGCCGTCGGGCCCCAGCAGTTGCGACAGGGTGGACCGGTCGACGCCAACTTGCCGGGCCAGCGCCGATTGCGAAACGCCGCGCGCCGCCATCGCCTGCGCCAGACGGGTGCGAAACAGGCGGGCGCGGTCACGTTTGTCAGTTTTTTCCATCATGTGCTGACAAATATCACGGATTGCCGGATTTGTTAACTACATGCGTATAGTACGCGCCGGGCGGCTGCGCTATGTGTCACAGGGTGTAACCGCTTGGAACAAGGGCGGAAATTCCACCAAAACGTGCAGCAGCAGGACAGGCCCATGACCGCCCCCGTCGATTTCCGCGCCCGTGACGCTGTCGAATGGCCCACCTGGGGGCTGTTGGTGGTGACCTATGCGGTCTGGGGCTGGGCCACGGCGGGCGATGTGCCAGCGCTGTTGGGCGCGGTGCTGGTGGCACTTTCGGCGGCGTTGCATTCATCGCTCAGCCACGAGGCGCTGCACGGCCACCCGACGCAGAACCCGACATTGAATGCCGCGCTGGTATTTCCGGCGCTGACGCTGTGCATTCCCTATCGCCGGTTCCGTGACAGCCATCTGGCGCATCATCAGGATGAAATCCTGACCGATCCCTATGATGATCCGGAATCGAATTACCTCGACCCCGCCGTATGGGACGGGCTGTCTCGGCCGTGGCAGGCGTTGCTGCGGTTCAATAATTCGCTGGCGGGGCGGCTTTTGGTCGGGCCTGCGGTGGGTATGGCCGCGTTCATCGGTGCCGACCTGCGGGCGATCCGGGCGGGTGACCGTGCCGTGACGCGGGACTGGTTGATGCATGTTCCGGCGCTGGCGGTGGTGATCCTGTGGTACGCGGTTGCGGGCACGCTGCCGCTGTGGGCGTTGCTGCTGGGCAGTTATGCCGCGCTGTCGCTGTTGAAGATCCGCACGTTTCTGGAACACCGCGCCAATGACCGGGCGTCCGCCCGCACCGTGGTGGTCGAGGATCGCGGGTGGCTGTCCCTGCTGTTTCTGAACAACAATTTCCATGCGGTGCATCACATGCACCCCTGTGTGGCATGGTACCGTCTGCCGGCGCTGTATGCATCACGCCGCGCGGACTATCTGCGGCGCAACGGCGGATATCTGTATGCCAGCTATGCCGATGTGTTCCGCCAGTATTTCCTGCGCGCCAAGGACCCGGTACCGCATCCATTATGGCCACGCGGGGGCTGGCCCCGGCGCTGAACTTGCGGCACCAAGGCGGCCATGGAAACCTGGGTCGCCGTCACCTTCGCCGCCGCCGTCTTTCAGACCGCGCGCTTCATGCTGCAAAAACATCTGGCGGGTGCGGCACTCAGCGTGTCGGGCGCCACGTTTGCGCGTTTCGTGTATTCCGCGCCGCTGGTGGCGGGGCTGCTGATCTGGACGCTGCGCGACAGCGGCCTGCCCATGCTGGGCACCGGGTTCTGGCCCAATGTGGTGCTGGGGGCCGTGGCGCAGGTTGTGGCCACCTTGTGTGTGGTGGCCACGTTCAGTCTGCGCAATTTTGCGGTCGGCATCACCTTGATGAAGACAGAGGTGGTTCTGACCGTGCCCGTCGGGATCATTCTGCTGGGCGAAGGCGTGTCGGGCTGGGCGATGGCCGCGATCCTGATCGGGCTGGGCGGCGTGCTGGCACTGACCGACATGCCCGGCGCGGACGGACCATGGCGCAAACGGCTGTGGAACCGCGCGGCGGGGCTTGGGCTTGCGTCCGGCGCGATTTTTGCCGTGTCGTCGGTGACCTATCGCGCCGCCTCTTTGCAGGTCGACAGCGATCAGGCGTTCATCCGCGCGCTGGTGACATTGGCGGGCGTTGTCGCGGTGCAGGTGACGGGCATGGGGGCCTGGCTGATCTGGCGCGACCGCGACCAACTGATGCGCGTGTTCCGGGCCTGGCGCGTGGCGGGCTGGGTCGGCGTGATGTCGATGGCGGGTTCGCTGTGCTGGTTCACGGCGTTCACGCTGCAGAATGCCGCGCTGGTCAAGGCGGTGGGGCAGGTGGAACTGCTGTTGTCGGTGATCGCCGGTGCCGTCGTGTTCGGCGAACGCCTGTCGCGGCGCGAAATGATCGGCATGGCGCTGGTCAGTGCCTCCGTCCTGACATTGGTCCTATTCCCCTGAGCCGCAGGAACAGGCTTTCTTCCACCCCGTTGTGAAAGAACGGCACCGACAGGGGCGGTGTGGGATCGGCGGCGCGCGCCGCTACTTCGGCCAGCACAACCTCGGTTATAAAGGGCAGATCCACCGCGCGCACTTCGGGCAGGGGGATCCATTGCAGATGCGACAGCTCATCACACGCCGCGCCGAAGTCATCCAGATCGGTCGCGACGGCATCGGCATCGACCAGAAAGAACCGCGCGTCGAACCGGCGTGGCCGGCCGGGCGGCGTGACGGCGCGGAACACGAATTGCAACGGATGCGCCACCGGCACATGCCCGGGGGCGGCGAACGAGGCCCAGTCCGCGGCCGGCGTTACCGGCCAGAGGCCAGGCTGGCCCAGCACCAGCCCGGTTTCTTCCCATAATTCACGAATCGCCGCGATGGCCAGCGGATGCGCCAATCCCGGCGCGGCCTCTTCACACAGCCGGTCGGCGCAGATCGTCGACAATGGGGTCGCCAGCGGCACGTCACGGTCGCCCACGTCGACCGCACCGCCGGGAAACACGAACTTGTTGGGCATGAACGCTGCGCCGGCGCCACGCTGCCCCATCAACACCTTGGGCGCGGTCAGCCGGTCACGCAGGACGATCACGGTCGCCGCATCGCGGAGCGCGCTTTTGTCTTCGGTCATGCACGGATCCTCCTGAATGGCGCCCACCGCCTGCGCGCGGGATTATGGTCTAATGTGATGTCGCAAAGCCATGCATGTGCCGGGACCATTGAAATGCGATCATGGCCCCTTTCAGTCGCGGCAATAGGTAAAGCGACAGCGCCACAGTTCCGATCGCGAAAATAGTGAACAGGATCAAAGGCTCAGGCCGGAACGTGACAAATACGTACAGCAGCATCGGCGCCATCAGGTGCCCGACAATCAGGATCGTCAGGTAGGCCGGCCCGTCGTCGGCGCGGTGATGGTGGAATTCCTCGCGGCAGACCGGACAGGACGACCGGACCGACAGATAGCCCTTCAACAACGGCCCTGCTCCGCAGGACGGGCAGCGCCGCCGCCAGCCCTTGATCAGTGCAGGCCACAGCGGGCGTTCGTCGTCGTCAGGACTGACATCGGGGGTTTGAGCGTTATCGGACATGAGAGCCTCATTGGATTCCCCGTAATACCGCCAAACGCAGACCAAAGGGAACCATGTGCGCCGTGCTTGCGTCCTGATGTCGCAAAAATCTGGCGAAATATTTTTCGATCCGCCGGTCACGCCTGCGTGAGCCCGCGACGGAAACCCGGGCCAGCGCCGTTTTGCATATCAGAACCGGTCGGACAAACCGCCCGGACAGACCAAAGGACATGACATGGAACGTATCATTGCAGCAATTCTGGCAGGAACTGTCGTGCTGTCGCTGGGCGGGGCCGCTTACGCCGACCAGCACAGCGGTGATCGGACGGGTGACCGGATGGGCGCACACGGCATGGGAGGCCACAGCATGGGTCCGCGGATCGACTTTGACGCGGTGGATGCCAACAAGGATGGCAAGATCACGCCGGCCGAAATCGCCGCAAACCGCGCCGCACGCTTTACTGCCGCCGACACGAACGGCGATGGCAAACTGGACCGCGCCGAACTGGCCGCCGAGTCGCAAAAGATGATGGCCGACCGGATGGCCGCCCGCGCGCTGGACATGCTGGACGCCGACCGTGACGGGGCGCTGTCGGCCGAAGAAATGGCGGCAGGGCCGGGTTTTGGCGCGCAGATGTTTACCCGCATTGACGCCGACAAGGATGGCGCCGTGACCCGCGCCGAACTGGACGCGATGCAGCACGACATGCGGGGGTCCATGCGCGGCGAACATGGCGGGCACGGGAAACGCAAAGAAGACCGCAAGGCCGACTGATCCCTGTGCACACGCCCCGTGGCGCATTGCGCGGCGGGGCGGACGCGCGTAACCGACAGGGAGCATGATGGCCTTTGACGCGGACACCGCCGATACGGACGAAGCGTTGCTGGCGGCCTATGCCACCGGCGACGCGCGGGCGGCGTTCGTGCTGACGCAGCGATTGGCGCCACGGGTGTTCGGCCATGCGCTGCGCCTGACCGGCAACCGCGCCGACGCGGAGGATATCACGCAGGAAGCGTTGCTGCGGTTGTGGCGACTGGCGCCGGATTGGCGACCGGGCGAGGCCAAGATCACCACCTGGCTGTACCGGGTGACCGGCAACCTGTGCATCGACCGGGCGCGGGCCCGCAAACCGACAGTGGCACTGGACGCTGTGGCGGAACCCGCCGATGATGCCCCGCACGCCGCGGCACGTCTGCAGGACACGGCCCGCATGATGGCCTTGCAGGCGGCCCTCGCAGACCTGCCGGAACGCCAGCGCCAGGCCGTGGTGCTGCGCCATATCGAAGGTCTGGGCAATCCCGAGATTGCCCGGATCATGGACATGAACGTCGAAGCGGTGGAAAGTCTGACGGCACGGGGCAAACGGGCGCTGTCGGCGGCCCTGGCAGGACGGCGCGAGGAGTTGGGATATGCGGAAGGCTGATGATCTGTTGGACGATGCGGCGCTTGATGCCCTGTTTGCGTCGGTGCGGGCGAACCCGCAGCTGCCGTCTACGGCGGTGATGAACCGGCTGTACGATGCCGCGCTGGCCGCGCAACCGGTGCAGCGGCCTGACCTGCTGCCGCTCCCGGTCAACCGTGACGCGCGACGCGAGGCCCCATGGCGCCGGGCGATGGCGCAACTTCTGGAGGCCATCGGCGGCTGGCCGGCGCTTGCCGGTCTGGCGACCGCCGGGGTGGCGGGGTTGTGGATCGGGTTCAACCCGCCGCAGGCGCTGACCGTCTGGACCGGCCCAGGCGACCTGACCATGCTGGCCCCCTACGATCTGTCATTGCTGGACGAGGAGGGCTGACATGTCCGACATGCCACCAGTCGCAAAGCCTGCCGGGAACCGGCCGTCCGGAACCCGTTTTTGGGTCCGGATCGTGCTGTTTGTCTCACTGGCGCTGA
>JBBRCF010000098.1:0-12723 GCA_038205135.1 Rhodobacterales bacterium | reverse complement strand
ACGAGGAAGGCACGCGGTTCGCCCCCGCCATGCTGGCCTCGGGCGTGTTTGCGGGCGTTCATTCGCAGGACTATGCATATGCGCGGCAGGACGCGGACGGCAAACGGTTCGGCGCTGAATTGGCCCGCGCGGGATGGGTCGGGGACGAACCGGTGGGCGCGCGCAAGATGCATGCGATGCTGGAACTGCACATCGAACAGGGCCCGATCCTCGAGGCCGAGGGCAAGGTGGTCGGCGTGGTCACGCACGGTCAGGGGCTGTGGTGGTTGCAGATCACGCTAACGGGCCGCGACGCGCATACCGGGTCCACGCCGATGCACATGCGGCTGAATGCGGGGCTGGGCATGGCGCGGATCACCGAACGCGTGCATCAAATCGCGATGAGCCACCAACCCGGTGCCGTGGGCGCGGTGGGGCACTGTCAGGTGTTCCCGAATTCGCGCAACGTGATCCCGGGCCGCGTGGTGTTCACCGTCGATATCCGGTCCCCCGATCAGGGCAAACTGGACGCGATGAAGGCCGAAGTGGAACGCGCCGCCCATGCGGTGGCCACAGAGCTGGGGCTGGGGTGCCAGATCGAGGATGTCGGGCATTTCGACCCTGTGACGTTCGACCCGGGTCTGGTCGCAGTTGTGCGCAACACGGCAGAACGGCTGGGCCATTCGCATATGGATATCATTTCTGGCGCCGGGCACGACGCCTGCTGGATCAATCGCGTGGCCCCCACGGTGATGATCATGTGCCCCTGCGTGGATGGGTTGTCACATAACGAGGCCGAGGAGATCAGCCCGGAATGGGCTGCAGCGGGCACGGATGTGCTGCTGCACGCGGTGCTGGACGTGGCGGAGGTGGTGGGGTGAGGCTTGCGAGGTCCCCCGTCCCGGGCTTGACCCGGGACCTCTCGCGACATCCGGGACCGTACTTTGAACAACGAGGTCCCGGGTCGGGCCCGGGACGGGGTTTACCTGACCTTAACGATCTTCCGCGATGCCTTGGGCATGGGGCACTTTGTCTACATCATGTCCTCCCGGCCCGGTGGCGCGATCTATATCGGGCGGTCGGGCAATCTGTTCGCGCGGGTCGAAGCACACCGTGCAGGACTTTCCGCTCATACGGCGAAATACAAAATCCGGACACTCGTGTGGTTCGAACACCACGCGGATTTCGCCAGCAGCCTGCAGCGCGAACACGCCATCAAACGCTGGCCGCGCGCCTGGAAAAACGCTCTCATTGCCGAATGCAACCCGGACTGGCAGGATGTTACGGCACAGATCCCGCTTTAGGATCATCGCGTCCCGGGCTTGACCCGGGACCTCTCTCAACGCACAGCGCGTCATTCGGCGCGAGGTCCCGGGTCGAGCCCGGGACGGGGTTTCATTCATCCTGCAGGAGCCGCCTATGACCACCATCATCCGTAACGGCACCATCGTCACCGCCGACTTGACCTACCGCGCCGATGTGCGGATCGAGAACGGCACGATCACCGAGATCGGGCCGAACCTCACCGGCGGCACCGAACTCGACGCCACCGGCTGCTACGTCATGCCCGGCGGGATCGACCCGCATACGCATCTGGAAATGCCCTTCATGGGCACCTATTCCGCCGACAATTTCGAATCCGGCACCCGCGCAGCGCTTTCAGGCGGCACCACGATGGTGGTGGATTTCGTGTTGCCAGGTCAGGGTCAGGGCCTGATGGACGCCATGCAGATGTGGTCCAACAAATCAGGCCGGGCAAATTGCGACTACAGCTATCACATGGCGATCACCTGGTGGGGTGAAAAGGTCTGGGCCGACATGGCCGACAGCGTCAAGGCGGGCATCACGTCCTTCAAGCATTTCATGGCCTACAAGGGCGCCTTGATGGTCAATGATGACGAGATGTTTGCGTCGTTCCGCCGGGTTGGGGACCTTGGTGGCCTTGCCATGGTCCATGCCGAAAACGGCGATGTGGTGGCCGAATTGACCGCGAAACTGCTTGCCGAGGGTAACACCGGCCCCGAGGGCCACGCCTATTCCCGCCCGCCGCAGGTCGAGGGCGAAGCGACGAACCGCGCCATCATGATCGCCGACATGGCGGGTGTGCCGCTGTATGTCGTGCATGTGTCCTGCGAGGACAGCCACGAGGCGATCCGGCGCGCCCGCCAGCAGGGCAAGCGGGTCTGGGGCGAACCGCTGATCCAGCATCTGACGCTGGACGAGAGCGAATATTTCCATGCCGACTGGGACCATGCCGCCCGCCGCGTGATGTCGCCGCCGTTCCGGTCGAAACTGCATCAGGACAGCCTGTGGGCCGGACTGATGTCGGGGTCGCTGTCGGTGGTGGCGACGGACCACTGCGCGTTTACCACGGCGCAGAAACGCTATGGGGTCGGCGATTTCTCCAAGATCCCCAACGGCACCGGGGGCCTTGAGGACAGGCTGCCCATGCTATGGACCCATGGCGTGGCCACTGGCCGGATGACGCCGAACGAGTTTGTCGCGGTCACGTCCACCAACATCGCCAAGATATTGAATTGCTACCCGAAAAAGGGCGCGGTGCTGGTCGGCGCTGATGCCGATCTAGTGGTGCTGGACCCCGCCCAGGAAAAGGTGATCACGGCTGCCACCCAGCAATCCGCGATTGATTACAACGTGTTTGAAGGCCAGCATGTGAAGGGCCTGCCACGGTTCGTGATGACGCGCGGCCATGTCGCGATAGTGGACGGCGACATTCGCACGCAGGAAGGCCACGGCAAATTCGTGCCGCGCGAGGCGCGCCCCGCCGTCAACCGCGCGCTGAGCCAGTGGAAAGACTTGACCGCGCCGCGCCCTGTGGTGCGGACGGGTATTCCGGCGACGGGGGTGTGATGCAGAATGGTAGCTAAGTCTCTGTTGAATACCTACGCTGCGCTTTTCGTTATCGCTGCCTCAGGCGAAGCGACGGCCATGAGCGTGGGAGAAAGGACTGACGCTTGTGAGGCTGTCGCGTCGGGAGCAACCGCAGAAACATCCGACGAGGCTTACCCAGAGGGACAGTGCCTGGGTATGGCAGCGGCAATCGGAAACGTTCTGGTCGATAATTTCGAACTCGGGAGGGGCAACCTACCGGGACTAGTTCCGATGATCGGACCGCCTCCTACTTACGGTGACGTAGTTCGCTCTTTCCTTAAGTGGTCGGAAAATAATAAAGACCTGCACGGTGAACGTGCGGTGGATGGTTTCATCGGTGCGGTTGTGAGCGGTTATACATGCCGGAGCTAGACCCCGTCATCACCGCCCGCGCCCTGAACCTGACGTTCCAGACCGCTGATGGCCCGGTCCATGCGCTCAAGGACGTGGACCTGACCATCAACCGGGGCGATTTCGTCAGTTTCATCGGTCCGTCCGGCTGTGGCAAGACAACCTTCCTGCGCTGTGTCGCGGCGCTGGAACATCCCACCGGGGGCACGCTGACCGTGAACGGAATGACCCCCGAGCAGGCCCGCCAGAAACGCGCCTATGGTTATGTGTTTCAGGCGGCGGGGCTGTATCCGTGGCGCACCATCGCTGGCAACATCCGCCTGCCGTTGGAAATCATGGGGTTTTCCAAGGCGGAACAGGCGGACCGCGTGGCCCGCGTGCTGGACCTTGTCGAACTGGGTGGGTTTGGCAACAAATTCCCGTGGCAACTGTCGGGCGGGATGCAGCAACGCGCCAGCATCGCCCGCGCGCTGGCGTTTGATGCTGATATCCTGCTGATGGATGAACCGTTCGGCGCGCTGGATGAAATCGTGCGCGACCGGCTGAATGAGGAACTGCTGAAACTCTGGGCCGCCACCGGCAAGACCATCGGGTTCGTCACCCATTCGATCCCCGAGGCAGTCTATCTGTCCACCCGTATCGTCGTGATGTCGCCGCGTCCGGGCCGGATCACCGATATCATCGACAGCCCGCTGCCGCGCGACCGTCCGCTAGACATCCGCGACAGCCCGGAATTCATCGAGATCGCGCGCCGCGTGCGCGACGGCCTGCGGGCGGGGCATGGCGATGAGGTTTGACGCGATCCGGGGGGCCCTGCCCGTTCTGACCGTGCTCGGGCTGATCGTGCTGATCTGGTACGCCGGATCGGTCGGCATGAACGCGCGCTGGACGCTGGATCAGGCGGCGCGGGCGGGCACGCAGGTTACACTGATGCAGGTCGTGGCCGATACCCAAGGACAAACCCGCCCGATGCTGCCGCCGCCGCATCAGGTCGCGTCGGCGATCTGGGAGGGCGTCACGGGCCAGCCCGTCACCTCGAAACGTTCTCTGGTCTATCATGCGGGTGTCACGCTGCAATCGACTCTGACGGGGTTTGCGCTGGGGATCGTGCTGGGTGTCGCGCTGGCGGGCGGGATTGTCTATTCCCGCGTGATGGACCTGACGGTGATGCCTTGGGCGGTGATTTCCCAGACCATTCCCATCGTGGCACTGGCCCCGATGATCGTGGTGCTGTCGAACAGCCTGAACCTGGGTGCGGCACTGGGCGTCGAAAACCGGCTGGTGTCGAAAACCATCATCGCGGCGTATCTCAGTTTCTTTCCGGTGCTGGTCGGCATGGTCAAGGGACTGCGCAGCCCCGATGCGATGCAACTGGACCAATTGGCGACATGGAACGCCAGCGGCTGGCAGGGGTTCATCTATCTGCGCCTGCCCGCGTCAATGCCGTATTTCTTTGCCTCGCTGAAAATCGCCATTGCGGCGGCCCTGGTTGGTGCCATCGTCGGCGAATTGCCGACGGGGGCGGTCGAGGGCTTGGGCGCGCGCATGTTGGTCGCCAGCCAGTTCGGCCAGCCGCTGCTGATGTGGGCGTCGCTGTTTACCGCCGCCATCGTGGCGGGCGGGCTGATCCTGACCGTGGGCGCGCTGCAACGCGCCGCCGACCGCATGATGGGGGCGCGGGGATGACGTTTCTGGGACTTGCCATCGCGTTCTGGATCGGGTCATGGGCGGTCAATGTCTGGCTGGCGCGGACGGGGCGCGCAAGGATTCTGCCGCCGGTGCTGTTCGGGCTGGCCGTGCTGGCGCTGTGGGAGGCGGGCGTGCGCGCCTTTGCGGTTCCCGAGGTGATTCTGCCTGCGCCATCTGTGGTTGCGGTCACCATCGCGGCCAACCTGCCGCTGCTATGGTCGGATTTCACCCAGACCATCGTGAAGGGCGCGCTGTCGGGCTATGTTCTGGGGTGCGGTGCGGCGATGGTGGTCGCCGTTCTGGTGGACCGGTCGGCGTTCTTGACGCAGGGCCTGTTGCCGGTGGGTAATTTCGCCGCCGCACTGCCCATCGTCGGCGTCGCGCCGATCATGGTTACGTGGTTCGGTTTTGGCTGGGAATCCAAGGCGGCGGTGGTGTTCGCCATGGTGTTCTTTCCGGTGCTGATCAATGCAGTGGCAGGACTGACCGCCACGGACCGGATGCAGCGCGACCTGATGCAGACCTATGCCGCGAATTACTGGCAGACGCTGGTGAAACTGCGCCTGCCCGCCGCGCTGCCGTTCCTGTTCAACGGGCTGAAAATCGCCACAACGCTGGCGATCATCGGTGCGATCGTCGCCGAATTCTTTGGCTCTCCGACGCGGGGCATGGGGTTTCGCATCTCGACCGCCGTCGGATCGCTTGCCTTGCCGATGGTCTGGGCGCAGATTTTCATGGCGGCCCTTGCGGGCACATTGTTCTACGGTTTCGTGGCGCTGGTCGAACGGCGCGTCACGTTCTGGCACCCCTCCCAGAGAGTGCGGGGATAACAAAACGATAAACTTGGAGGTCTGACAATGTTGAAGAAGATGACGATGAGCGCAGTGCTGGCGCTGATGGCAGCAAGTGCCGCGCCCCACATGGCCCAGGCGCAGGATGCGGTGCGGCTGCAACTGAAATGGGTGACGCAGGCGCAATTCGCCGGTTACTATGTGGCTGAGGCCAAGGGGTTCTACGACGAAGAGAAACTCGACGTCACGATCCTGCCAGGCGGGCCGGATATCGCCCCCGAACAGGTGATCGCAGGCGGCGGTGCCGATGTCATCACCACGTGGATGCCCGCAGCCCTCGCCGCGCGCGAACGCGGTGTGCCGCTGGTCAACATCGCGCAACCGTTCAAGAATCAGGGCCTGTCGTTCGTTTGCCGCAAGGATCTGGGCGTGAACACCACCGCCGATTTCCCCGGCAAGACGCTGGGCGTGTGGTTCTTTGGCAATGAATATCCGTTCTATGCCTGGATGGCCAAGCTGGGTCTGAAAACCGATGGCAGCGCCGGTGGCGTGACCGTGCTGAAACAGGCGTTCGACGTGCAGGCGCTGTTGAACGGACAGGCGGCGTGCATCAGCGTGATGACCTATAACGAATACGGTCAGGTGCTGGATGCCGGGATCAAGCCCGACGAGCTGTCATTCTTTTCCTATGCCGATCAGGGCGTGAAGGTAATGGAGGACGGGCTTTATGTCACTGAAACCGCTCTTGCCGATCCGGCCTTCGCGGAAAAGATGGAACGGTTCGTGCGTGCCAGCATGAAGGGCTGGAAATACGCCGAGGCAAACCCGGCCGAGGCCGCGCAGATCGTGGTGGATGCCGACCAGACCGGGTTGCAGACGCTGGAACACCAGACCTACATGATGGGCGAGGTCGCCAAACTGACCGCCGGCAGCAACGGCGCGTTGGACCCGGCAGATTTTTCCGCAACGGTCGAGGCGCTGCTGGCCGCCATCAGCGCGGACAATCCCGCGATCACCAAGGCCCCGGATGCCACGGCTGTGACCTCTGCGATCACCGACAAGGCGCTGAAGTAAAAAACTAACCGTTGCGTGCCCCCCCGGGGGCACGTGACCACCGCCCGAAACCACGGCCTTACACGGTCCGGACATTGCGCCGGGCCGTTTCATTTTTGGCTATGCCCGCAGTATCCGCAACGGCGCTGCCGCACATCCATCAGATCAGCTTGGCGGCCGTCATTTCAACCTCGACCAGAAATTCGGGCCGGGTAAAGCCCGATACGATGACCAGCGTCGATGCCGGCAAACGCACAGCCCCGCCCAGCCAGTCGTCGCGCGCGGCCATGTAACCCGCCATATGCGCGCGGTCCGTCACGTAAGCCGCGATCCGGACCACATCGGCAGGCCCCATTCCGGCCTCGGCCAGAATGGCGGCGCAGTTGGCGATGCACAACCGGGCCTGAGCATAGGCCCCGTCGGGCACGCTGTCATCGGACCGGACCGGCAACTGGCCCGAGGTGAACGCCCATGTCGCCCCGGCGGGCACCTGCGTGCCATGAGCATAGCGGCCGAACGGCGGGCGAAGCAGATCCGGGTTCAGCGCGCGCATGTTGATATCCACTCTGTCATCTACTCTGGGGCCCTGATCCTGTGTCATCAGGGCATCGGTGATTTGCGGGGGCCTGCCAACCGCCCTGCCGGCTGTATACCATGGCCCCGGTGGCCGCTGCCTAAATAACTGGCGGTCGACCCCGGACCGACGGCGACAGCGACGGCGCGCGCTTTTGTTGCAAGGGACCCCGTCCTATCATCGCAGCATCATTCGCATGGGGAACGATCATGACACGGATCACGAAAACGCTGACGGCCCGGATCAACGCCAAAGCCGCCGTGCTGGGCACGGCGCTGGTTGCCTTGCCTCTGGCGGTCATGCCGGTGGCGGCAACGGCAAACAATATCGCCGTCACCTATGGCACCAACTGGGTCGCGCAGGCCGAACACGGCGGGTTCTATCAATCCGTGGCGGACGGCACCTATGCCGCCTGCGGGCTGGATGTCACCGTGGTGCCCGGCGGGCCGCAGGTGAACAACGCAGCCCAACTGCTGGCCGGCAAACTGGACTTTTACATGGGTGGCACCCTGAACGCGCTGTTCGGCGTGCAGGAAGGCCTGCCCTTGGTCAACGTCGCCGCGATGTTCCAGAAGGAACCGCAGGTCCTGATCACCCATCCGGGCGCGGCAACATCGTTCGAAGGCATCAAGGCGCTGCCGAAACTGCTGATCGGTGACGAAGGGTATTCCACGTATTACCAGTGGATGAAGGCCGCCTACGGGTTCACCGACGAACAGCGCGCGCCCTATACCTATAACGCTGCGCCGTTCCTCGCTGACAAGCAATCCGCGATGCAGGGCTATCTGTCGTCGGAACCCCTGACGGTGGAAACCGAAGGCGGGTTCAAGCCCGATGTCTGGCTGATCGCGGATGCGGGGTACACCGCCTATTCGACCACCATCCAGACCCTGGCCGACACGGTCGCGACCAAGCCCGACGTGGTGAAATGTTTTGTCGAAGGGTCGATCAAGGGCTGGCACAATTACCTGAACAACGACAACACCGCCGCCAATACCCTGATCATGAAGGACAACCCCGACATGACGCAGGCGTCGATCGACTATGCGATCACCAAGATGACCGAACAGGGGATCGTCTATTCCGGTGACAGCCTGACGATGGGGATTGGCGCGATGACCGATGCGCGGATGACGGATTTTTATTCCAAGATGGTAACCGCCGGCGTGCTGAATGCGGGAATGGACATTTCCAAGGCCTACACCCTGCAATTCGTCAACAAGGGCGTCGGACTAGACCTGCCCAAGACCAAGTGACACGATGGCGGGGCGCGCGGTCTGGTCGCGCCCCCGGCAGGAAAGCGGTGCGATGACCCAGATCAAGCCTTTAGGACAGCGCCCGCCGATCCTGCGCATGCAGATGGTGGACAAGACATTTAACGGGTCGGTCGCCGCCCTGCGCCGGATGAACCTGACGGTGAACGAAGGCGATTTCATCTCGTTGCTGGGGCCGTCGGGCTGCGGCAAATCAACGGCGCTGCGGCTGATTGCGGGGTTGATGCAACCCACCGCCGGGCGGATCACATGGGAAGACGGCGGTGCGGGCGACGCGTTGGGTGTGGTGTTTCAGGAACCCACGCTGATGCCCTGGACCACCGTGGCGCGCAATGTGGCGCTGCCGTTCCGGCTGCGCGGGATACCGTTTCGCGCGGTCCGCGACCGGGTCGAAGAGGTGCTGGCGCTGGTCGGGCTGGACCGGTTCGGCGGCGCTTATCCGCGCGAATTGTCGGGCGGGATGAAGATGCGGGTGTCTATCGCGCGGGCTCTGGTGACAAAACCGCGGCTGATCCTGATGGATGAACCCTTTGCCGCGCTAGACGAAATCACCCGTCAGAAACTTAACAACGACCTGTTGGACCTGAAATCCAGGATGGGCAGCACGGTGATCTTTGTGACGCATTCGGTGTTCGAATCGGTGTTCCTGTCGGACCGCATCCTGATCATGGCGCCGCGCCCCGGCCGCGTGGTGCGCGAAATCACCATCGAAGCGCCCTACCCGCGCGACCTGACGTTCCGCACCTCGGTGGACTACGCGGCCCATGCGCGCACGGCGTCGGATGCGCTGATGGCGGCGATGGGGGGCGAATTGCTGGAACAGGAGGTGCCGACATGAGCACCACCGAAACCAACACCGACATTGGCCGCCCCGCGGACAACAACGCACCGATGATCGACGCGGACGAGGCGCGCCGCGCGCGCCGGGTGCGGATCGAAAATGTGGCGCAATGGGTGTTGCCGCTGATCGTGCTGGCGCTGACGATCTGGGGTTGGGACCGGGTGGTCAAGGTGAACAACATCCCGCATTATATTCTGCCGGGGCCGGGCCGGGTGATGGAAACGCTGATCAACGACTGGGGCACGCTGTCGGGGTCGCTGCTGGTGACGCTGAAGATCACGCTGATGGCTCTGACGGCGGCGGTGGTGGGCGGGGTCGGGCTTGCGATCCTGTTCGCGCAAAGCCGGTTTGCGGAAATGTCGTTCTTTCCCTATGCCGTCATCCTGCAAGTGACGCCGATCATTTCCATCGCGCCGCTGATCTTTATCTATGTGGACAGCAAGATGGTGGCGCTGCTGATCTGCGCCTGGGTGGTGGCGTTCTTTCCGATCCTGTCCAGCACCACGATGGGGCTGAAATCGGCGGATCACAATCTGACCGACCTGTTCACGATCTATCGCGCGTCGCGCTGGCAGCGGCTGATCCGGCTGCACCTGCCGTCCGCCCTGCCCTATTTCCTGTCCGGGCTGCGGATCGCGGGCGGGCTGTCGTTGATCGGGGCGGTGGTGGCGGAATATGTCGCGGGCACCGGCGGCATCGGGTCGGGGCTGGCGTTCCGCATCCTCGAGGCGTCTTACCGGCTGAACATTCCGCGCATGTTTGCGGGGCTGTTGCTGATCGCGCTGACGGGCGTGGCAATTTATGGCGCGACCTCGCTGATATCGTATCTGGCATTGCGGAAATGGCATGAAAGCGCCGTAAAGCGGGACGGATGATGGATTTCCTGACCCTTCCCGCCGCGTCGCGCCTGCGACTGGTCAACGCGACCGTGCCCGGTTGGCTGACCGGGGCCGCGGCCGATCTGGTGCGCGCGGACGTTGCGATAGCAGGGGCGCGTCTGGTTGCGGATGACGGCAGCGGCGTGACGGTCGATCTGAAAGGCGCGATGGTATTTCCCGCCCTGATCGACATGCACACCCATCTGGACAAGGGTCACGTCTGGCGCCGCACTCCCAACCCGGATGGCACGTTCATGGGCGCACTGGCGGCAGTGCAGACCGACACGGCGCGGTATTGGACCGCCGATGACCTGCGCGCGCGGATGGATTTCGGGCTGCGCACCGCGTTTGCGCATGGCACGCGGGCGATCCGCACCCATCTGGACAGCGCGGCACCGCAGGACGCGGTCACATGGCCGCTGTTTGCCGACCTGCGCGCGGAGTGGGCCGGGCGGATCGACCTGCAAGGTGCTGCACTGGTGGGCTGTGACCGCATCGCGGCGGACGGCGAATTCCGGATCCTCGCCGACCGGATCGCAGCGCATGACGGCATCATGGGCCTGTTCACCTTTCCGATGCCGGATATGGACGCGCGGCTGCGGCAGTTTTTCCAGATGGCCGCCGAACGCGGCCTGTCGGTGGATTTTCATGCCGATGAAACACTGGACCCGCGCGTGAACACGCTCCGCCAGATCGCCGAGGCGGCGTTGGCCACCGGGTTTGCCGGGCCCATCGTGGTGGGCCACACCTGTTCGTTGTCGGTGATGCCGGAACCCGAGGCACTGCAGACGCTGGACCTGTGCGCGCGCGCGGGCATCGCCATCGTCAGCCTGCCGATGTGCAACCTGTATCTGCAGGACCGCCACGCCGGGCGCACGCCCCGCAATCGCGGCGTCACGCTGGTGCATGAAATGAAGGCGCGCGGCATTTCAGTCAGTTTTGCGTCCGACAACACCCGCGATCCGTTCTACGCCTATGGCGATCTGGACATGATCGAGGTGATGCGCGAGGCGACCCGCATCTGCCATCTGGACCATGCCGATCCGGACTGGAGCCGGGCGTTTCTGTCCGCCCCCGCCGCCGCCTGTGGATTTGCCGCGCCGTCACTGGCGCCCGGCGCGCCTGCCGATCTGGTGATCATGCGGGCGCGCGACTGGTCCGAACTGTTCGCCCGGCCGCAATCCGACCGCGTGGTGATCCGCGCCGGCCGTCAGATCGACCGGCGGCTGCCGGATTACACCGAGCTTGATCATCTGATGTCATGAGGAACCTCCATGCCTGATATCGCCGCCGCCATCGCCGCCTTGGCGCATCTGGACATTGACCAGAACCCGATTTCCGTGCGGGCGAAAAGCCGGGATTTCTTCTGGTATTCGCCGGTCCTCAAGGCACGGCTGGACCATGTCACCGCCGATTTCGTCGTCACACCGAAATCCGAGGCCGAGGTCATCGAGGTGCTGCGGGTCTGTCATGCCCATGACGTGCCGGTGACCGTGCGCGGCACCGGCACCGGCAATTATGGTCAGGCGATGCCGCTGGCCGGCGGCTGCGTTTTGCACATGCACGCGATGAACCGGATCAAGGATATCGCGCCGGGGCGGCTGGTGGTGGAACCGGGCGCGCTATTGAAAGACATCGACGAGGCCTGCATCGCGCATTCGGGGCAGGAGTTGCGGATGTATTCCTCGACCTGGTCCACCGCGACCATCGGCGGGTTCATCGCCGGCGGGTCGGGCGGCATCGGGTCGGTGCGCTGGGGCGTGCTGCGCGATCTGGGCAACGTGATGCGGCTGCGTATCGTGACGATGGAGGTCGAACCGCGCGTTCTGGACCTGACGGGTGAGGAAATCCACCGCGTCAGCCATGCCTATGGCACCAACGGCATCATCACCGAATTGGAACTGCCGCTGACCACCGCCTATGACTGGGTGGGCCTGTTCGTCACGCTGGACGATTTCGCGGCGGCCAACCGCTATGCCTTTGATCTGGCTTGCGAAGACGGCATCCTGTCGAAACTGGTCACGGTGTTCGAAGCCCCGATCGCACAGGACTATTTCCAGCGGATCAGCCCGCATGTGGCTCCCGGTCAGGCGGTTCTGGCGCTGATGGTGGCCCCGCATGCGATGGCGGCGCTGGACACGTTCACCGCGCGGCATGCGGGCGCAAAGATCATCTACCGGTCAGACAGGTCCGACTGGGACCGAACGCCGGGCCGGGTGTTCGAATATTGCTGGAACCACACCACGCTCCGCGCTCTGAAGGTCGATCCGACCATCACCTACCTGCAAGTGGCCTATGGCACCGACGATCCGGTGGGCCTGGTCGAAGCGGTGCGGGCGAAATATGCCCCCGAGGTGTTGCAGCATATCGAGGTGATGCGACAGGGCGGCAAGGTCACGAT
>JBBRCF010000097.1:0-12757 GCA_038205135.1 Rhodobacterales bacterium | reverse complement strand
AGGACCACATCGGCGCATTTGCCGTGGACCCCGTGCAGGGCCGCGCGGGTCAGGCGATGGCGCATCCCGGCACCTTGTTGGGGTTGGGGGCGTCGGTGGCGCTGTTGCGCGCGACATTGCCGGAACGCGCGGCCCAGACGGGTCTGTATCAGGCGACGGTCGCGTTGTTCGATCTGTTTCCATATCCCGAGGTCTGGCCCGCGGCGCATCTGCGCTGGGAAATGCTGCTGCTGGAAACGCTGGGTTTCGCGCTGGATCTGTCGCGCTGTGCGGTGACCGGCGCGACCTCGGGTCTGACCTATGTGTCGCCCCGGACCGGCCGCGCGGTTTCTCAGGGCGCGGCCGGGGCATGGGCGGACCGGCTGTTGCCGCTGCCGCCCTGCCTGATCGGCACGCCGCCTGAGGACAACGCGGAAATCGCTGCCGCCCTGCGGGTGACCGGGCATTTTCTGGCGCAGATCATGGCCGAAACCGGGGCACCCCTGCCCGAGGCGCGGGGACGCTATGTGGCCTGGCTGGCGGGTTAGCGCAGCGCCAGTACCAGATCGACCAGCGATCCCATGGCCGTTGCCGGGTCGCCGCCATCGCGCAGTCCCATGTCGGCCAGACCGATCCCGGCCCCCAGCACAAGGCGGGCGATTTCGGGGTTGGTGATGCCCATTTCGCCCAATAGTTCGCGGATCATCGTCAGGCGGGCGGCATCGACGCGGGCCACGGCCATGGCCGCTTCGGGTGATCCATGTGCCCAGGCCCGCAGCGCGGGTTCAAGGGCGGTTTCGGCCAGTTCGGGCAGCACCAGCGCTGTGCCGATCTGCCCCAGCCGCCGCAACCGGGCGGCCGGTGTCGGTTCATCCGCCAGTGCTGCGGGCAGGGCCAGCTCGGCGGCCTCGGCCCAGCGGTTCATCATGGTGGCGTGAAACGCGGGCACATCGGCGAAATGCCAGTAAAACGATCCCTTGGTGGTACCAAGGTCGCGCGCCAAGGATTCTGCCCGCACTGCGAGTGGCCCAGAGGCCAGCAAAGCGCGGAACCCTGCGCAAATCCAGTCATTGGGCGATAGGCGCGCACGTTTTTCCATCCGCGATCCATACGTGACCGAGGGCTACCGTGCAATTGCAGAAATTACCCGGCGGCACCCGGCGCGGCCTTTGGATGCGAAGGTGGGGCGGATCCGCCCTACAAATCTACGGTCAGAACGCCATCCGGGTCGCGCGCCCGGGATTGGCACAGGATGATGGTGGTTTCGCGCTGCTGCGCGGACAGCACGAAATCACGGTGATCTGCGGCACCGCTGACCAGCCCACATTTGCAGACGCCGCAGATGCCATCGGAACATTTCACGTCGATGTGCACGCCCGCCTCTGCCAGCACATCGGTGGCGGCGCGGTCGGCGGGAACAGCGATGTGGCGCCCCGACCGGGCCAGATGCAGCGTGAAGGCGTGGTTGTCGCGCGGCTGCGCCTCTGGCACCGCGAAATATTCCAGATGCCGTGCCGGTTCCGGGAACCCGGCGTCGGTGGCTGCGGCCATGACCGCCTGCATGTATCGGTCCGGCCCGCAGGTATAGACGTGCTGCCCCTGTGCATGCGCGCCAAGGATCGCCGCCAGATCGGCGCGGCTGCCTTCGTCCGACACATGCAGATGCACGCGGTCGGCCCAGGGTGCGGCGAAAAGATCGGTCAGGTATCCGGCATCGCTGCGCCGCGCCACCGAATAATGCAGCGCAAAACCGCGCCCCAATGCGTGCAACCGATGCGCAAAGGCGATCATCGGGGTGATGCCAATGCCGCCGCCCATCAAAAAGGTGAAACTTGCGTCTTCGATCAGGTGGAAATGGTTGAACGGTCTGGAAATCACCACGCGGCGTCCGGGGGTAAAGATGCGGTGCATCATCCGGCTGCCGCCCCGGCCGCCGTCTTCGCGCAGAACGCCGATCTGATAGGCGGCGGGGTCAGCGGGGTTGCCGGACATGGAATATTGCCGGATCAATTCCGGCGTCACCACCACGTCGATATGGGAGCCGGCGGTCCATGCGGGCAGGGGCACGCCGTCCAGACTGCGGAATTCGTACTTTGTGATGGCCTGCGTCATCTTTTCGGCCCGCGCGACCTCGACCCGGATCACCGGACTGTCACCATGCGCAGGCGTACTGTGGATGACCGTCCGATCGCCTGCGGCCAGGCGCGTCTTGTATTCGTCCACCGACACCAAGGCCCGGAACGCGGCGATGCCCGCCTCGCGGTCCATCGGAAACGGATAGGGCCAAGGTGGCGGCGTCAGCGGAGCGGGATAGACGGCCAGGGTCTGGTCCTGCGGTGTCAACACCAGATCGCGCTGCAAACCGCGCGCGTTCACGGGCGCGGCAGGCGGGCTGTAGCCGCCGTCAGGGTCCAGCGCGATGTCCCACCACCATTTCTTGACCGGGTTCAGCCCGCCCCGCCCCGCCATGTCGTCCAGCCGTGCGAGGATCGGCGCAGCCCCAGGCAGGTTCATGGCAGCCCAGCGAAACGGCGCTTCGGCAAATAGACCTTCAAGGTTCCACGGGCAGGTTTTCATGCACCGCCCGCACATCGCCCCGCCCGGCGTGGTGATGCGATAGGTTGCGCAACGCTGGCTGTCGGATTTCCAGATCTCGTAGCCGTTGAACATCTTCTTCGGCCCGGCGGTAATCGCGCCGGACGGGCATTCGCGGGCGCATTTGTTGCAGGACCCGCAGAAACGCTGCAGCCCGAAATCAATCGGTTTGTCATGGGCCATCGGCATGTCGGTGGTGATGACGCCGGATTTCAGCCGGGGGCCGAGGAACGGGTTCAGGATCACCTCGCCGATGCGGCTGACTTCGCCCAGACCGGCCAGCAGCAACAAGGGGGGCTGCAAGACATCACCATCCATCACCGTATGGGCCTTGGCCGCATATCCGAGGTTGCGCAGCATCTGGGCCAGCACGCCGCCGATCAGCGAAAACCGCAGATAGGCCCGCATGGATTGCGCGACGGAAATCCAGTCATCGCCCGAGGCGCCAGCCATGGTTTCGAACCCCTGATCGATGATCAGGGCGATGGCTTGGTCATGGGGCGGCGTGATCGGGGCGCCGGTGGCGTCATGCGAATACCAGACCCAGCTGGGGCAGCGCGATATCCCCACGGCATCTGCGCCCAGCCAGTAGGCGGTGGCCTTGACCAGATCGGCGTTGGCGGCGGCATTCGTCGGGCGGTGGCCATCTGGGTTCACCGTGCCACCCTGGATCAGCGAAAACGCCGCTAGCACACGGCGCTGCGCGAACCCCGGCGCGGCCTTGCGGACATACGACCCACCCGCCGCGCTCGCCTGCACCTTTTTGCCCAGATCACCGAACTGCGCGCGGGCGAACATGTCGGTGCGTTTCGGCACGCGGGCCACGTTCGGTTCGTCGATATAGGTGGTGGGCGTGTCAACCCGTTTCAGCGTTTCGAACGGGTGCGGCCCGGCGCGGAATTCACGCTGGGCAAAGGGGTCATGGGTGCGGGCGGAATGGCGCGTGCCATAGCCAAGCCACCAGGCGGGGCCTTCGGTCGCCAGCCAATCCTGTTCTGCGCGCGGCGCCAGCGGGCGGTCGGGAGACAGCGCCATGTCGGTGGTGACGGCCGCCAGCCCGTAGCCGCCCACGAAGGGTGCCGTGCCATCCGGAAAGATCAGCCCGGCCGCCAGCGCCAGACGCGTCAGGTCCATATCGGTCGCGGCAGGGGAATGCGCCTTGGCGGCAAAGCCGAGAAGGCGCAGATAATTCGCGATCACCACTGCGGTTTCGGTCGCCCGCAGGCAGGCGCGGTGCGCCTCGGCTCCGACAATCCAGGCGGTGCCAGGTTCATCTTGTGCGAAGGGGCGGGGATGCGGATACAGAAAAACCAACGCATACGTATGGTTTGTGACAGCGGCAGGCGGCATGTCCATCGCTTCGCGCAACTCTGCCATGATCAGGTCGATACCGGAGGCGAGGGTCTTGGTCTGTTCGCCTTTTAACCGCGCTGCCAACCGGGGCACATCCGGGTTCGCCACAGGGGCCGCCAGATGCGCATCAGGTGCCACGCGCGCCACTCCGACCATGCCGGCATCACAGAAATAACCAAACGATTTCAGATGATTGCTACGTTCTGTCGGGTCGTCCGGGATCACGGCGCGCACCGAGTTCACCGGGCCTTGGCGCAGCGCATCCATCATCGCCTGATAGTCCGCCATCGCAGCCACGATGGGGGTGGGCCCCCCGGTGAATGACAGGCTGCGGAAGGGTGGAAGTGTAGTTTGATCCGTGTCACGCCGGGCCAGACGTTCCAATGGGAACGGGCCACGATGCACGGGCCGGGCCGAATCGGAAAACAGGCGCATGGATGATCTCCCTTGCGCGCACAGAACCGCGCAGCGGGCGGCGGGTCAAGCCAGTTCGGACTGCAGCACGTCTGGCAGGTGGGCGTCGTCCAATGAAGGGACGACCCAATCCGCACCTTTGAAATCCTCATCCGCCGTATAGACCGATGGCGTCACCACACAGCGCAACCCGGCCGCGCGGGCCGATATCAGACCGTTGCAGCTGTCTTCCAGCGCGATGGCGGCTCCGGCGGGCAGGCCAAGCCGGGCCAGCACCAGCAGATAGACATCGGGGGCGGGTTTCTTGGCCGCGACCTCGTCGCCGGCCGCGATCACGTCGAACAGATCCGTGGCCGGACGCCCCCAGACACAGCGGGCCAGAGCCTCGACATTCGGGCTGCTGGTCGTCGTTGCGATTGCCAACCGCAAACCGGCGGCTGTGGCACGTGCCATAAGGGCCCCGACTCCGGGGCGCAGCTTGATCCGGCCTCCGGCCAGCATCGCGGTATAACGTCGGGTCTTGTCGGCATGCAGTGCGGCGATGTCGGGCAAGGTGTCCACGCCGATTTCGGCGCAATAGGCCGTCATGCGTTCCTTGCCGCCCGTGGTTTTCAGCAGCCGGGCATAATCATCACGGCTCCAGAACCAGTTCAGGCGATGCGCCGCAAAGGTGGCGTTGAATGCGGCACGGTGCGTGTCTTCGGTTTCGGCCAAGGTGCCGTCCACGTCAAATATCAACGCGCGCAGCGTCATTGCCGGGTCTGCAACAGTGCGGCGACCAGCGCGGGCAAAGCGGCAAAATCGGCGAATGCGCGGGTGTGATACATCCGGTCCACGGGCGTCTTGCGGTAGCCTTCGGTGAACAACAGAAACGGAACACTGGCGCGTTCGGCGGTTTCGGCGTCGACCTCGCTATCACCGACATAGATTGTCGGGCCGTCCCCCAGGGCTGCAAAGGTAGCATGCAAGGGGGCCGGGTCAGGTTTGTGCTGGGGCAGGCTGTCACCGCCCAGAATGATGCCGAAAAACGGGGTCAGGTTCAGGTGATCCAGCACGGCGCGGGCCGGGCGGGCGGGCTTGTTGGTGCAGATGCCCATGGCATGACCCGCTGCCGCCAGCACATCCAGTGCGGACCGGACGCCAGCGTAGGGTACTGTTAGCGTGACCGCCGTGTCATAGGCCGCGACGAAATCGCCGTGCAGCCGGATCTGTTCGCTGTCGGGGATGTCGCGCGCCGCCCGCATGCGCGAAACGAACACCGCCGCGCCGTTGCCGATGAAACTGCGCGCCTCGTCCAGCGTGATCGCCGCCGCGCTTTCACGGGTCAGCAGTTGGTTGGCGATGCCGCAGATATCGGGCGCGCTGTCGATCAGCGTGCCATCAAGGTCAAACACGATGCGGGCCATCAGGCATCCCTCCATTTGATCGAACAGCCCATCGATGGCACCTGATCCCGCGGGCCAAGGCCGGTCTCTGCGATACGGCGCAGCGCGTCGAACAGATCGCGCTGCAGGTCGGGCGGGCCGGGTTGTTTGCCGCTGGCGTCCAGTCGCCCGCGATATTGCAGGCCGAGTGCTGCGTCAAAGCCAAAGAAATCCGGCGTGCAGGCCGCGCCCCAGTTGCGCGCCGCGTCCTGCGTTTCGTCGTAAAGGTAGGGAAACGGGAACCCGCGTTCAATCGCCAGCGCGGCCATGTTCGGGAAACTGTCGGCCGGATAGGCGGTGATGTCGTTCGACGAGATCGCAGCGATCCCCACCCCCAGCGGGGCCAGATCGCGGGCGTCGCGCAGGATGCGGTCCAGTACGGCCAGCACATAGGGGCAGTGGTTGCAGATGAACATCACCAATGTGGCGCGCGGCCCGCGAATGTCATCCAGCGTCAGCACCCGCCCATCGGTCGCGAGCAGGCGAAAGCCGGGCGGTTGCCAGCCGAAATCGCAGACCGGAGCAATCGCGGCCATCAGACTGCCACCGCCTGCCGGATCGCGCGGATATTCGCACCATACGAGTCCGGATTGGACGCTGAACCGCCCTTGAACACAGCCGATCCGGCGACCAGCACATCCGCACCCGCGCGGACAATCGCCGGGGCGGTGGTGGGCGTCATGCCGCCGTCGATTTCGATCAGCACGGGTCGGTCGCCGATCAGGCGTTTCAACGCGGCCACCTTGGCGGTCATGTCGATATAGGCCTGTCCGCCATAGCCGGGGTTGACCGTCATCACGCAGACAAGGTCCACCATGTTCAGCACCTCGGCCACCGCTGACGCGGGCGTGCCGGGGTTCAGCGCGATGCCGGGTTTGCAGCCCGCCGCGCGGATCGCCTGCAACGTGCGGTGGATATGCGGCCCGGCCTCGATATGGGCGGTCAGGTAATCGGCGCCGGCATCGGCGAAGGCATCGATATAGGGATCTACCGGCGCGATCATCAGGTGCACGTCCATCACCGTCTTGATGTGACGCCGGATGGCTTTGACCAGTGGCGGGCCGAAGGTCAGGTTGGGCACGAAATGCCCGTCCATCACATCGACATGGATCCAGTCGGCGCCCTGCGCCTCGACTGCCTCGATTTCCCGCCCGAAATCAGCAAAATCTGCCGATAGTATCGACGGTGCGATGATCACGCTCATGCGTCAACTCCTTTGCCCGACACATCCAGACCACCCCGGAACACCCGGCTGGCGCGTACATCGGATTCGATGATGGTGGATAGCATCGCGGCCTCCACGGGGCCAGTCGCCGCCTTGAACAACCGGTTGGCCTGGTGCGGACGGGCGCGGGACAGCGCATTGGCGTAAAAGCTGTCTTGCTGCCGCGCCAGCGTGGAAACCGCGATGCGCAGCAATTCGGCGTCGCGGTAATCGGGAACGTCGATGCGATGCGCGATCCGCGACCGGAAATCCGGATCTGCGGCAAAGAACCGGTTCATGCAGTCGGCGTAACCGGCCATGATCACCCCCAGATCGTCGCGGGTTACGGACACCAGATGGCCTTTGCGGACATAACCCAGCCGTTTCAGGATGCCCGCCATCTTCTGCGCTACCGTGGTCTTGCCGCTGCCGGGATTGCCGGTGAACGACCTGTGCAGCGTCGGCGCGTCATGGGCCGGACCCAGCGTCTGACGGACCCAGCGTCTGACGGGCCTTGTCCACCAGCAGCAAGGCGGCCGTTTGCGGATGCGCTGTTTCACGGATGCGCTGTTTCACCGGGGCGGGCCGCGATCATCTCGCGGTCCAGTTCATCCAGCAGCGGCTTGACGCCCGAACCGTGCAGTGCGGCGCGCAGGTCGACATGGGTCGGACGGGGTCGTCGGTCGGGTCGTTGGCCTCTATGTCGTTTTCCTGCATCGGTCGCGGGCTGGTGACGGCATCCCGCCGCCCGGAGACCTGTGTCAGACCGGCCTTGGCGGACGGCCCGGCACCGGGTCCACCTTAAGGGCTTTGGCGCGATACTGGTCTGCGGCGGTCAGACGGTCGGTCCAGACCACGGTCCATGTGGCGGTCGAGCTTGCGTCCGCCACGGCAGCGGCAGCCTCGATCAGGTCCACGCCATCCTGCGGGGTGATGCGGCACAGTGCCAGCAGGTCGGTATTCTTGGGTTCGTATTCGCCATCCCATCCGCCCATCTGGGCATGTTTCAGCACGTCGGCGGCGTTGTATTTTTTGGCGTCCTTGAATTCTGTCGGGCCGTTGTCGTTCATTTCTGTCTTCTCCGGGGACATTGGTCAGGCGGCTTTGGCGGCTGTTGCGGGGCAAGGCTGCCTTTCGCATCGCGGATTGCCATCTGGTCCCTCGACAGCGGCTTGATCCAGGCGGCTTGGCCGGCAGTGCCGAAGCGTTCGAGCCGGTCGCGCACCAGCGTTTCCAATTCGGCCATCGCGGGCACCATGAATTTGCGCGGCCATCGCCATCCGGCAATTGGTGTCGATGTTGACCTTACGCACGCCCATCTTGATGCCGCGTTCGATTTCCGCGACCGGCCCGCCCCGGATCTGGGCCATGTGGCCGCCCTGTTTGTTGAACAGATCCTGCAGGTATTGCGGCGCGAAGAATGACCCGTGTATCATGACGAACGTGAACCCGTGGCGGATCGTCGACAGGCAGGTGGCCGCGTTGTTGCCGTGGTCCTGATGCATCTCGGTCGGTACACCGGGGTACATTTCCGCCAGCGCCTGCACCATGAGGCGCAACATGAGTTCGCCCGCACGGCTGCGCGCGCCGCGTGACGCCTGCAGGATCACCGGCGCATCGCGGGTGTCCGCCGCGCGCAGAATCGCCAGCCCCTGTTGCATGTTGTTGATGTTAAAGGTCGGCACGCCGTAACCATATGCAGGGCGCAATCCAGAAGTTGCCGGAGCATGATGAGTGCCATGTTGGACCCATGGTCAGTCAGCCTGCCAGACGCGCGCGGATCGCATCGTCATCGCCGCCCCGTGTCGGCAGGTTCTGCCCCGACTGGCACAGGGTGCTGGGCGTTGTATCGACGGGCAGATATTTTGCCCCCCGGATTGCTGGCGCGGTTGCGCCGGGCCTATCCCGACATCGAAAACGAGCTGCGGACCGGCAGTCGGGACAGCGTGATCCAGGCGTTGCGGGATGCGGTCATCGATCTGGCGATCATGGGCCCTGGCGATCATGGGCCGTCCGCCGCGCGATCTGCCGGTGGCTTCATTGCCCATCGAGGCGCATCCGCATCTGTTGATCGCGGCGCCGGATCATCCGCTGGTTGGCGCAGACACCATCCGCGCCAAAGATATTCTGGCGCAGACATTGGTGATGCGCGACCCCGGGTTGGCTACGCAGATTCTGGCCAATCGCTGGCTGCATTGCAGCGGCGAAAGACGCCCGATCGACGCACCAGAGATGGACTCGAACGAAACCATCAAGCAGGCCGTGATGGCCGGTCTGGGGATTGCGCTGATATTGTATCACATCGTGACCGAAGAATTACGCAGCGGCCCGTTTGGCCATCATTCGCGCCGCGGGCGGGTTGGCCGGGTGAACCGGACCGGACGCGTGACATCAATCCTTTTGCCGGTCCGCTAATTGCCGTCCCAGCACAAAAGCCAGCGTGAACACGGCCAATGTGGCTGCGTCCCCGCCGGGATTGGGCGCCGGCCCTGCCGCCGGCGCCGGCGTGGCGGCGGGCGGTTTTGTCTGCTGTGATACACCGGGCCATCCGAAGGACCGTGCCAGAACTGCCGCGATGCCCAGCAGGACCGCGCCGGTCACCAGCGCGGCAAGTTCTGGCCCGACCGCCAGCCGCAGCGACGCGAACGCGGCATAAATCACAAAGCCCAACCCGGCCGTCCCGGACAGCACGGCCGCCAACAGGCGGCCGCCCTGCCACAGGGCGTTGCGCGCGATCTTGCCGATCGCGCGCGTCAGCAATTGCGCCGGGTGATGCGCGCCAAAGTTCACCGACGCGACAATGCGCCGATCAGCAGCCCGGCACCGGCGGCCAGACCCAGGGCCAGCAGCGGGTGTGCAGTGACCGACTTGACCAGATCGGCCTCGGCGTTCTGGCCTTTGCGTTCGACGTAATGGATCGCTTCGCCAACACCGTCAGAGATATCGGAGGCCATCCGGCGGCCCCGGCGTTCGGCAATTGCGGCGACCGACTGCGTCAGCATGGCCATGTCCGCGCTCAACGCAGACAATTGCGCGCCAAGCGTTTCGATATCCGTTGCAGCGGCTGATTTTCCGGTCTTGCTTTCTTGCAGCATGGTGTTCTCCGTAATCGGTTGCGGGCGGCACAGGCCCTAGGGGGTAATGTGCTGCGCGTGCAGACAGGCGGACCGCGGCCCGGTGCCGAACCCGACCGGCACAATGTGGGTCGGTGGTTTGGCTGCACGCCCCATGGCCACACGGGCCCGGGAACAAGACACCGATTCGGGGCGGCAAGCACTAACACGGGTAAGGTTGGCCTTGGGGCCGGACCGCCATGGCGCGGCGCGCGGCGTCATGCCGCGTAGCGAGGGCACAGAACGCGGCCCCTGGAGCAGCTTCGCGATAGAATAACGGGTCGCCGGGTATTCAATCGACGGCGGCAGCCGCAAGTTCAGCATTGCAGCGCAGGTCCGGTCACGACCCGTGGAATCCGCAGCGCCGATAGTGTCGCGATTTCCAGCGTTTCCGGGGGGTTCGGTTGTGCCGAAGCGCGCTCCGCGCCGCCACCCGCTGCAACGTCACCCAACCCTCGCTGACCCGCGCCATCCGGCTGTTGAAAACCCAACGGGGCGGAGATCTGTTTCGCCGCGAACGTAACCTGACGCATCTGACCGATCCGGATCACCGCAGGCTGCCCCTGATGCAGGTCTGTTTCGAAAACGCCGATCAGGCCGAGCGACTGGCCAGGGCGATCCGCAGCAGCAGGGTGGTCAGCCTGCTGTTGGGGCTGCGCAATGGCATCCCGCTGGAACCGTTCGTGCCACCTCTGCTGGAACTGGCAAAGGGCTTTCCCGAGTTTGATTTTCGGGTGCACCGGGGCCTTCAGACCAATCTGGAAAGCGACCTGAGGGACGACAAGATCGAAATTCTGCTGGGGCCGAAACCCGACGAGCACTGGGTCAGGTTCGAACATTGGCCTTTGTTTACCAGTACCTAAAGTCTGGTACTCCACGACGACCACACGCTGGCCCGCAAGGCTCACGTCGCTGTTCACGACCTGCAGGGCAGCAACCTGTTGTCCCGGCCGGACTGCAGCGTGACCGCCCGGTTGCGTAACCATCTGCAACCGGCTGGCGTGATGCTGCGCCCGGCGCTGGAATTTTGCCCGCGATGACGATCTGATGGCCGATCTGGTGTCCAGCAAGACGCTGGCCTGCCTGCCGGTGATGTGCCCGTTGCGCCAACCGTTAATGCGCCGGCCGCTGAATGGGCCGGTTTGCAGTCTCGACCTGGTCGCCGTCACGCTCAGCGGATGGCAGCGGGGTCCGGCCTTGAACCTGTCTGACTCAGCTGGGCGCGGCCAAATGGAACGCGGCCGCCGCCTGAAGGATCGCCGCATCTTCCATGCGCAGCCGCAGGTCGGGATCGACGTTGCGCGCGGTGACCCGCCCGTCGTGACCCCAGCACGACATCGCACAGCACCGAAGAATCCGCCTGCGCATGGCGGGCCCGGTTGCTGCACGGCTTGCGGGCGACTTCTTCGGGCGCGTGATTTACCTGCGGCTCCGTTTTCCGGACCGCTTAGCGGATGCTGCCTTGGGTCTCATGCAAAACCATCATAGCCCTGGCCTATGGAATTCAAAGAGCGCCGCCGTCTTGCCGACGGTAACAACCGCGCGCGGCGGCGTCAGGCGGCGGGCCAGACCCATGGCGCGGTGGCGCGGCGGGTTCTGGCAAAAGCGGCAATGGCGGGATTGTGTGACGCGGTCAGGTCGATGTCGTCCCAGCCGTTGATCAGTTTCTGGCGCCATACCGGGTCCAGCGTGAACGCGACGGGTTCGCCCGCGCCAGATATCGTCAGGCGGTCAAGATCGACAGTCAGCGTTGCCGGACATGCGGCCAGCAGGGCGTCCGCCTGCGCGTCGGTCACCCGGGCCGGCAGCAGGGCGTTGTTCACGGCGTTGCCAGCAAAGATGTCGCCAAAGCTGGGCGCGATCACCACGCGGAACCCGGCATCGACCAACGCATAGACGGCCGCTTCGCGCGAAGACCCCCCGCCGAAATTGCGCCGCGCGATCAGGATGCTGGCCCCGGCGGCGTCGGCGCGGTTCAAAGGGAAATCGGGGCGCAGGTCACCTGCGTCGCGGCGCAGATCGTGCAGCAGGAACTGGCCATAGCCGGCGCTGCGCGGCGCGGACATGAACCGCGCCGGGATGATCTGGTCGGTATCGACGTTGTGCAGCGGCAATGCCGCGGCGCGGCCCTGATGCGTGGTCCAGCCGGTCATGTCCGCCCCTCCAGCAGCGGGCGCACATCGGTCAGGTGCCCGGTGACGGCGGCGGCGGCGACCATGGCGGGCGACATCAGATGGGTCCGTGCTCCCGGCCCCTGCCGCCCGCGGAAATTGCGGTTGGTCGATGACGCGCAGCGCTTGCCGGGCGCGACCAGATCGCCGTTCATGCCAACGCACATCGAACAGCCCGACCCGACCCAATCCAGCCCCGCGCCGATGAAAATGCGGTCCAGCCCTGCGGCTTCGGCCTGGGCCTTGACCAGCGATGACCCCGGTGACACCATTCCCGGCACCAGGGCGCGACGACCGGCCAGCACGGCGGCGGCGGCGCGCAGATCCTCGATCCGGGCATTGGTGCAGGACCCGATAAACACCTGATCCACCGCGACACTGTCCAGCGGGCGGCCGGCCACTAGTCCCATGTAGTCCAACGCCTGCGCGATGCGGGCGGCCTGGGCGGGGTCCGTGGCATGCGCCGGATCGGGGATGGTGGCGGTGATCGGCAGCGCGTCTTCG
>JBBRCF010000096.1:0-12926 GCA_038205135.1 Rhodobacterales bacterium | reverse complement strand
ATCGCGGCCTCGGCCGCCGCGCGGTCGAGGTTGATGCCGCCTGCCGCAAATTCGGCCGGGTCCAGGAACCCGAGGATCAAATTCGCATCGGTCACCGTCGGGCGCTGCCCGCCCCGGCCATAACACGCGGGGCCGGGATCGGCGACTGCACTTTCCGGCCCGACCTTCAACCGGCCCAAGGCGTCGATCTGCGCGATAGAGCCCCCGCCCGCGCCGATTTCGATCAGATCGACGGTCGGCACGGCCAGCGGCGTGCCGGACCCGCGCCGAAACCGGTGGACGCGGTCCACCTCATACGCACGGGTCACCGGCATCTCGCCGCGCCGGATCAGGCAGGTCTTGGCTGTGGTCCCGCCCATGTCAAAGGCCAGTGCGTCAGGAAACCCGGCCAGCCGCGCCAGATTGCGTGCCGCCAGCACCCCGCCCACAGGGCCGGATTCGGCCAGCCGCACGGGACTGTGCCGTGCTGTTCCGGCGGTCACGATCCCGCCCCCCGACTGCATCAGATACAGCGGCACATCATGGCCCCTTTCGGACAAAGCCCGTTCGACGCCGCCCAGATACCGGTCCACGAGGGGCTTTACATAGGCGTTCAGCGTCGTGGTGGTGAACCGCTCGAATTCCCGGATTTCGGGCAGAACCTCGGACGACAACGACAGCGACATCGTCAGGCCCGCCGCGTGGGCGATGGCTGCGACCTGACGTTCGTGATCGGGGTTGGTGTAGGCGTTCAGAAAACAGACCGACACGCTTTCGATGCCGGCGGCCTGCAGATCGTTCAGCACGGCCGCAACTTCGTCCGCATCGACCGCAATGACCTCGGACCCGTCCGCCGCCACGCGCCCCTGCACGCCCAGCCGCAGATCGCGGGGAACGATGGGCAGCGGATATTTCTGGCGGATGTCGTAGATGTCATAGCGGATTTCCCGCCGGGTTTCGATGATGTCACGAAACCCCGCCGTGGTGACCAGCGCGGTGCGCGCTCCCTTGCGTTCCAGAATGGCGTTGATGACCAGCGTGGTACCGTGGATCAGCACCTTCAGCCCGGTGCGCAGGCCCGGATGGCGTTTTGTCAGAGCGTCAATTCCCTGCATCATTCCGTCTTCGGGGGCATCGGGGGTGGTGGCGACCTTCAACGTTTCGATCCTGCCGGTGTCGGCCTCGTAAAGGATAAAGTCGGTAAAGCTGCCGCCGATGTCGCACCCGATGCGGTATTCGCCCGTGCCGGCACCGGTCATGTCAGACGCTCCAGCAGTCCGGCCATCAGGGCGCAACGTTCGGACAGCGAACTGATGCGGATGCGTTCGTCCAGCGTGTGCCCGCCCGCGCCGTCCACCCCCAGCCCGTCCAGCGTGGGGCGCAGGGGCGCAGTGAAGTTTCCGTCAGACCCACCGCCGGTTTTCAGACCGCGCAGGGTGAACCCGATGTCCTGCGCCACCGCATGGGCCACATCGAACAGCGCGTCGATTTCCGGCGACCGTTCATAGGGCGGGCGGTTCAGCCCGCCGGTGACGGCCAGCCGCACATCGGGATCGACAGGGCGCAGGGCCGCAACAAAAGCGTCAACCCTTGCCGCCTCGGACAAGTTGTCAACGCGCAGATCGATTTCGGCCCAGGCATGGGCCGGCACCACATTGACCCCGGTGCCGCCTCGGATCAGACCCACATTGCAAGTGGTGCCTGTGGCGGGGTCGGTCAGATTTTCGAACGCCAGCGCGACGCGGCAGATTTCCGCGATGGCCGACCGCCCGTCCTGATGGCGCGCGCCGGCGTGGGCGGGGCGGCCATGGGCATGGACAGCAAAGCGGAACACCCCTTTGCGGGCGACAACGATCTGCCCTCCTTCGCGCGCGGGTTCAGTGACCAGCACATATTTTGCCTGGCGCGCCAGCCGTTGGATCAAATCGCGCGAGGTGGGCGATCCGACCTCTTCGTCAGAGACAAACAGATGCGTCACCGGCAAGGCCAGCCGCTCTGCCGCATGGGTGGCGGCGGCGGCGCGCAGCGCCAGATAGGCCCCCGCCTTCATGTCATACAGGCCCGGACCCCAGGCTGTGTCACCGTCAACCCGGAACGGAAATTCCGCCAGTGTGCCGCGCGGATGGACAGTGTCGATATGGCTCAGGATCAGCACGCCCGCATTGCCCGAAGGGCGGCTGGCGGGCAGGGTAGCGATCAGATGCGGCCCGTGCCCGTCGCGACCGGGTACAAGTGTCACGTCGGCCCCGCGCGCCGTGTAATCCTTGGCGATCAGGGCGGCCAGTTCGGTCAACCCCGCCAGATCGCCGGTATGCGTCTCGATCTCGACCCAGGCGCGGGCTCCGTCCAGCAGGTCGGCGTTATTGGAAATGATCGTCATGCGTGCCCCTCCAGGGCCGGGGTGCCGATGTCCCAGAACAGGCCGGCCATGATGCCAAGCCCCTGTTCCATCAGGGGTTGCAGCACATGCTCGTCAGGGCCGTGCTGTTTGCACCCACCATACGAATGCGGGATCCAGATGACCGGACACCCCAGATGACGGGCAAAGATTTCAGACGGCAACCCGCCGGACGAATTGGGCATCAGCGTGGGCCGGGTGCCTCTGGTTTCGGTCACGCTGGCCATGACCCGTTCAACCCACGGATTGTCCGGGTCGGTGCGCCAGGCGGGAAAGCGGTTTTGCGGCAGGTTTTCGATCCGGACCTGCTGGAACCCGTTGCGGTCCAGATGTTCGCGCAGGGCGGGGATGAACCGGTTTTCGTCGGCATCGACGGTATAGCGGATCTGGCAGCGGGCATAGGCCTCGGGCTGGACGCCGTTGATGGGCTTTTCCGGTGCGCCGGTCACATAGGCCAGCACGATGAACGAGGTCCAGCCATACATCTTTTCGGCCCTTGACAGCCCGGCTTCGCCCCAGTCGTTCGGCATGATCAGGCTTGGGTCGGACGGATCGACGACAATATTGCGCAGCGCCTGCGTCACCTTTTCCGGAACCGATTTCGGCAGCCAGTCGTCGATCAGGATCTTGCCGCGCGGAGTGGTAATGGACGCCAGCGCATGGGCCAGAATCAGGCCCGGGTCTTCCAGCACGCCGCCCCAGTGTCCCGAATGGCGACTGCCCTCGCGCAATTTCACCCGCAAATCAAAGGCGAGGGCTCCCCGGTTGCCCAGCTTGACATCGACCTTGTCGCGCTCCAGACGGGGGCCGTCCGAGGCCAGCAGCACATCACAAGCCAGTGCTGTAGCTTCGGTTTCCAGCAACACATCCAGACCGACCGAACCGATTTCTTCGGACGTTTCGATCACAAATTTCGCATTGAACCCCAGCCGCCCGCGCCGCGCCAGAACCGTGGCCAGTGCGGTGATCCAGATCGCGTGCTGGCCTTTGTTGTCAGCCGTACCGCGCCCGTACCAGCGGTCCCCCTCGACCACCAGTGTCCAGGGGTCCAGTCCGGCGCGCCACAATTCGGGGATGCCGCGCACAACATCGCCGTGCCCATAGCCCAGAACGGTGGGCAGGGCCGGGTCTTCGATCCGGGTGGCGATCAGGAACGGCCCGCCGCCTGTAACTGGGTTGTCCAGAATGCGGCAGGCAAATCCCAGAGGTTCCAGCGCGGGCACGATACAGTCGCGCAGGTAACGGTACAGGTCGGGCAGGCGTTCGGTATTCTGGCTTTCGGTCGGCACCGCCACCAGATCACGCAAGGTGGATAAAAACCGCCCGTCGCGGCCTTGGGCGGATGCATCGTTGACAGCGGCCTTGCGATCAGTCTGCATTTTTCACCAGATGAAAAGATTTTTCATATTATAGAAAGCACATGCAGCGCTTTGGCAACCGGTTCTGTATGCGTTCAGTGCAGAAAACCCGCCAGTGGCGAGTTTTTGGTCAGCGCAGGCGGGTTTGACCCTGTCACCAGGCTTCAGATCTTGGGCACGCCGCTGCCATGTGCCCCGACCAGCCGGGTGATCTTGGTGCCGGCTTCGCGCAGCAGGTCCAGAACGTGGCCGCGTTCGCCGGGCGGCAGCAAATCGGTCTTGCCTGTCACGGCGAGGGCGGCGGCCACCTCGGAATTGCTGTCGTAGATCGGGATGGCGACCGAACAGGTGGAATGGTCCAGCTCGCCCTCGGACATGACCCAGCCGTCGCGCCGGATCATGACCAACGCCGCGTCCAGCCGCGCGGGGTCGATCATGGTGTTGGGGGTGTAGCGCGCCAATTCACTGGACAGGACCGCCTGACGGATGTCCTCTGGCGCAAAGGCCAGCAGCACCTTTGGCCCTCCGCCCGCATGCAGCGGGCCCCGGCGGCCGACCTCGGCATAGATGCGCTGGTCCTGACCGGCCCGGCGCAGCGCCACCACCACAGAATGGAGCCCGTCGCGGATCTGAACGCTGACATTGCAGCCGGTCTGGCGGTGAAGCTCGTCCATCTGCGGGTCAGCGGCCGAAATCAGCCGCGACTGACGCCGCGCCTGATCGCCCAGCAGCATTGCCCGCCAGCTAAGACTATAAGTGCGCCGCACCGGGTCCTTGGTGACAAAGCCGCGCTCTTCAAGCGTGAAAAGCAGGCGAAACACCAAAGTCTTGGTGTAACCGGTGCGGCCCGCCAGTTCCGACACGCCGCTGTCGGGCATTTCGGCCAATGCCTCCAGAAGCAGCAGCGCGCGTTCGACCGCTAGAATCGTATAGTTCAAAGGGTCCCCCTGCACGACCTGACGCAAAAAAAATCTGGCGTAATTTGCCAAAGATGCGGATAGATGTCGATCAGGAAACTGAAACATCTTTTCACTGAACGAAACAAAGGTTGGCAGCATGACCCGCATCCTCGACGAGATCCGCGCGCATCTGGACATGACATCAGCCGAGGCGCTGATCCACCGTTTTGCCACGCAGGACCGTGAAATCCCAGATGAGGCGAATCGCGGCGCGCTGATGATCGCAGACGCGCTGCAGGCCAAGGGCATTCCCGTCACCCTGCATCAACCCGAAATCTATCTGTCGCTGCCGCAGGACGCTGCCGTCATCCTGCCCGACGGCACCCGCCTGCGCGCGAAACCGCCGGCCTTTACCCTGTCGTGCCCCGACGGTATCGAGGGTGAACTGGTCTTTATCGCCGAGGCCAGCGGCGGCACGCCACTGGACCGCAACCCCGCCGGTGGCGAGGCCATGGCCCGGGCGCGCGGCAAGATTGCTGTGATCGAAGGCTTTGCGCTGCCCAATTTCATCGCGGGGCTGGAGGCGGTGGGCGCCATCGGCGCGATCGCGGTCAATCCCGGCGTCGATATCCACTGGGGCACCGTATCGACCATCTGGGGCACGCCCGAACTGCCCGATCTGGACCGCCTGCCAAAGATCCCGTCCGTCGCGGTCAATCGCGCCGATGGCGACCGGTTGATCGCAATGGCGGGGCAGGGGGCACGCGTGCGCCTGATCACGCGGCTCGAAACCGGGTGGTTCCCGCAGTATCTGCCCGTGGTCGATATTCCTGCCGTCGATGGCAACCCTGATTTCGTTCTGCTGCACGGCCACTACGACAGTTGGCGCGAAGGGGTGGGTGACAATGGCACCGGCAATGCCTGCAAGCTGGCGGTGGCCGAGGTTGTCTGGGCGCTGCGGCATCGCCTGAAACGCGGCGTCCGAATCGCGTGGTGGCCGGGCCATTCCACCGGGCGCTATGCCGGGTCCGCGTGGTTCGCCGACACCTTTGCCCACGATCTGGACCGCCACTGCGTGGCGCACCTGAACTGCGACAGCCCCGGTTGCCGCTGGGCCACCAGTTATGAAACCATCCAGTGTTTCTCCGAGGCGCTGCCCTTCGTGCAGAGGGTGGTGGCCGAGGTGACAGGCCAAACGGCGCAAGGCAAACGCCCGCAGCGCAATTCCGACTATACGTTCAACAACATCGGGGTGACCGGGCTGTTCAACGCGTCATCCAACATGCCGGCCGAGGCGCTGGCGCGCGAGGGATATTATGTTGTCGGCGGCTGCGGCGGCAACATCGCATGGCATACTGAAAACGACACGCTGGATGTGGCGGATTTCGGGGTGCTGCGCACGGATGCCGAGCTGTACGCCACTGCGGTCATGGGTCTGGCGATCGAACCGGTGCTGCCCTTTGACTGGCGTCTGACGGCGGCAGAATTCCGGGCCGAGATCGTCACGGCGCAGGCGGCGGTCGGTGAAGGGTTCGACTTTGACCCATCCTTTGCGGCGCTGGATGAACTGGCGGCGGCGCTGGAAAGGTTCCATTCCGGCGTGAATGCAGGCTCCGTCCCTCCCGACGCCGCCAATGCCGCGATCCGGGATATAGCGCGCGTTCTGGTGCCGGTGAATTTCACCCGTGGCCCGCGTTTCAGCCATGACCCGGCGCTGAACGTGCCGCCGCTGCCCGGCATTGCGGATGCCCGCCTGTGGCCCGATCTGGCGCAGGATCGGCGCGGGTTTCTGGCCACACAGCTGATGCGTGGCCAGAATCGGCTGGTTGACGCGCTGGAACGCGCGCGGGCCTTGCTGCCGTAAGGGCATCAGGCCAGCGGAAAACCCATGCGCGCCAGAATGGCGCGGAGGTTGATCCGCCCTGACAGATAGGATCTGGATGCAAACCGTGCGGCATGCCGCGCGGTCCAAGTGTCATGTGGTCGGCCTTGCGCCACCTCGTGCGCAGCAAATGCCGCGTCATAGGTGGCGAGCGCGGCACCCTCGCCACCAGTGCCATATTGTTCATGATGCAGCACGACCGATTGCGGCAGGCGCGGGCGGATGCCGGTTTCGGGCGGTTTTTCATAGCCCAAGGCCATACCGAACACGACCATCGCTTGCGGCGGCAGCGCCAGTTCGGCGGCAATCAGTTCAGGATCGTTGCGCAGATTGCCAATGTAACAGCCCGCCAGCCCCATCGACTGCGCCGCCAGCAGCACATTCTGGGCAAAGATCGCGGCATCGGTGCAGGCGGCAATGAAATTGTCCACCAGCGGCAGGGCCCACAGATCGGCTTCCGTGGCCTGCCCGACCCGCGCCGCGCGGGCCTGATCGGCGATGAAACACAGGATCACCGGCGCTGCGGCCACAAAGGCCTGCCCGCTGGCGGCCTGCGAAAACCGCAGCCGGCGCGCGGGGTCGGTCACGGCCACCACGGACACGGCCTGCATGTTCGACGACGTCGCCGCCGATTGTCCCGCCGCGATCAGCGTTTTCAGCATGCCGGCCGGCAGGGCGCGGTCCTGATAGCTGCGCACCGACCGGTGGCGCAGCATCAGGTCGATCACCGGGGTGGGCGGCACGGTCAACTTTGGCGCCGCGCCGCCATATCGGGCGGCAAGGATCTGATCGGTGTCCATGCCCCGTCTCACACCGTTGCCAGTTTTTCCGCAGTTTGCAGGGCCGCGCAGGTCCGGTTCACGCCGCGCACCAGTTGGGTACGGGCAAATCCGCGCTGACTGGCAGGCAGGCCCGCAATGTCCTGCGCCGCAGACAACAGCGGCAAGGCCGGCACCGGCAGCGCGGGGTCATGGGTAAAGCGGGGTCCACGCGTGTAGTTCAGCGGCACAAGGATCCGCGCCAGCCCCAAGATCACGTCATTCGCCCGCGCATGATCCACCGCGCCGGCATCGATCCCGGCATGAAACAGATCCAGCGCCGAATGGAGCTTGGCCAAAGCCTGCGAAACCGGCTTCAGCAACCCGGCGTCGGCACCTGCTGCCGCTTCAAGACGGGCCAAAGTGGCCTTGAACTCGGTCACGGTCGCGCGCCAGTCAAAGGGCAGGACCGCCGCATTGGCCACCGCCATCACGGCACCCAGATACAGCTTCGTATCACGCAGCAACACGTCGCGGTCGGCGATTTCTAGGGTGTCATTTTCAGTGTGCCAGGCGATGTTACCGCCGCAACCACCGACGGTATAATAGCCCATCTCGCGGCGCTTTTCGGCTGTCATGGTGGACGACAGCATGAAGAAACTGGTCAGTCCGATGTTGTTGAACGAATAATCCCCCGCCCGCAGGGGCCGTTCGCCGTGGCTGTTCTGGCCGGTCACCTGCTGGATGATGTTCTTGCAGAACCCTTCGGCCTCGGACATCCAAGCGACATCCTCATAGACATCGGCCCAGCGGCAGCCGGGGCTGTCGCAATTCACCTGCGCCACGCAATTTGCATCCAGATCCAGCGCGAACGTATCGGCAAACCACGCCGATCCGGCATAGCGGCCGGTGGAATGGCCCGGCCACCACGCAATTCGCACCGACCGGCGCAGGCCCGCCCGGTTGGCCCAAAGCACGCGCGCGATTTCCAGCATCGCGGCATCGCCGGTGGCGTTGTCGCCCACGCCGACATCCCAGCTGTCAAAATGTCCGTGCAGCAGCACGAATTTTTCGGGTTCCGTCGCGCCGGGGATGGTGACTACCGGCAGGGGTGAAGCGAACCACCCCTCATCCAGCCGGGTGCGCAGGGTAACCTGCCCACCCTCGGCGGCCAGTGCGATCAGCGTCTGACCATCAGGCTGCGACACCGCCGCGACCGGGATACGGGGCTTGCGGGGCAGGCCGTCCAGATCCGGGGTGCCCCAGATCGAGGAACAGATGCCCCAATGCCGGTCGACGCCCGGGTTGACCGCGATCACTCCGATGGCGCCTTTTTGCTGAAATTCCAGCACCTTCTGCGGATTGGCAAAGCCGTCGGTCAGCACGATCTTGCCGCGAATGCGGTCTTCGGCCGCGTCAGCCTCGCTCTTTCGATTTTTCTCGTAGAATGTCGCGGTCGATGTGGCCAGCGCGCTGGGCACATGCACAAGGACGCCGGTCAGGCCTTCCGGGACGCTCAGCGCGTAGGCCCGGGGTGTGGCGACCATTACCGTGGCACCCGCCATGACCGAAGCCTCATAGGGGATCGACAGGTACAGATCGGCCACGTGCATTTCGACCGGAACACCCAGATCGGTCAGACGCCGCGCGATTTCATCGGCCGCGGCGGCCACATCACGGGGTTCCCACCGCGGGCGCGTGGCGAAATCCAGAACCAGCGGCCAGGACGCATCCGTTGTGACCTGGTCGATCGCCGCGCGGGTCGGGGCATCCATCATCATGGCGTTCATCCTCAGTTACGGCCCGGCGCGGGCAGGTGGGTTCGTCGCGCCGCGCCTTGATGGCGCGGAACTGCCTGTTCACGATGCACCGGAATAAATTGTCCGACAATCCCATTTTGTACGACAATTTCGTCTAGGCAGGTCGGCGATGTCTGGTTAGGCTGATCCAACATTCCGTGGCGCAACTTCAGACAACAGGGTCATCATCGATGGACGGTCTTTCCCGGATCCTTGCGCAACTGCGCACCCCGGCCGTCATCCCGCCCCCGGCTGCGCGCGTCCCGCGGCAGGTCGAGCGCGAGCGGGTGTTTGACGCCGTCCGCCGCGCCATTGTCGATGGCAGCATCCTTCCCGGCACCCGCCTGACCGAGCGCGAGTTGTGCGAGGGGTTCGGGATCAGCCGGACCATCGCGCGGGAGGTGATCCGCATGCTGGCCGCCGAGAAGCTGGGCGATTTCGAGCCGCATGTCGGCCTGCGCGTGGCCGAACTGACCCGCAAGCGGGTGCGGGAGATCTATCAGCTGCGCACTGAAATCGAGACGATGGTGGTGCGCGGTTTTCTTGATGCGGCGACCGAGGTCGATATCGACGTGGCGCGCGATTTTGGCAACCGGATGCTGACGGCCGCGCGATGCGACGACCGGACCGCCGTGGTGGAAACCATGGCCGAATTCGAGCGGTTCATGGCCCGCGTCGCCGACAACCAGATCGCCGCCGAGGTTCTGGCCCAGTTGAATGCCCGCGTGAACATGCTGCGGTTGATGGCGATGCGCGAACCGGGCCAGATCGAAACCGGGATGCAGGGTGTGCGCGCCGTCATCGCCGGAATTACCGCGCGCGACACCGAAGCCGCCGTTGCTGCGGTGCGCACGTTTGTCCACCGGTCCGGCGAGGCGGTTCTGCGCCACATGGACCGCCAGACCCAACCCACGATTCCCCCCAGCCAGGAAGGCAAAAAATCCCATGACACCCCCCCTGGACGCCCTGCATGATGCTGCCGCCCGAACCGGCTCGATCTGCGATCCGGTCACGCTTGAAATCATCCGCGGCGCGATCATGGCCACCCAGCGCGAAATGGAGGCGCTGATCGAGCGCACCGCCATTTCGGCCTTTATCCGTGAAAAGAAGGATTTCTATACCGCCCTGTTCGACGAGCGCGGCGTGATGGCGGTGGGGTCGATGGTGCCGGTGTTCGGCGACATGACCACCCCGGTGTTCGAGAAATTCCCGCGCGCGCAGATGAAGCCCGGCGATCTGTTCTGGTACAACGATTGCTATGGGTCCAAGGGGGCGGTGACCCATTCCAACGATCAGGTCCTGCTGGCCCCGGTGTTCCATGACGGCCGGCTGTGCGCCTTTGTGATGGGCTGGGCGCATTTCGCCGATATCGGCGGGTTGCGACCCGGGTCGATCAGCCCCGACACCACCTCGATTTTTCAGGAGGGCATCATCGTGCCCCCCACCAAACTGGTTGATGCGGGCGTGCTGAACGAGATGGCGCTGGCGATCTTTCACCGCAATTCGCGCTATCCGGCGCAGTCAGAGGGCGACATGTCGGCGCTGATGGCCGCCGTCAATCTGGGTGCCACGCGCGTGGCCGAGGTCGTCGCGCGCTATGGCGCCGACACCGTGTCGGACGCGCTGGCGCAACTGCTGGAACGCACGCGGCGGCTGGTGCGAACCCGTCTGTCCGAGAATTTTGACTATGGCACCTACAAGTTCGCCGACCAGATCGACAGCGACGGGCATGGCAACGGGCCGTTCAGCCTGCGGTTTGCGCTGACCCGCGAAAAGGGCGCTGATGGACAGGACCGTTTCATCTTTGACGCCACCGAAAGCGACGATCAGGCGGCGGGGCCGGTCAACCTGATCATGAACGCGGGCGTGCCGGGGATGGCGCTGGGCCTGTTCTATCTGGGGGGCGACCCGTCGCAGGTGTGCAACGCGGGCGGGCCGCTGGCGCTGGACGAGGTGCGTCTGCGCGAAGGGTCCATCGTCCAGCCGAAATTCCCCGCGCCGCTGGGCATGCGGGGCCTGACGCTGATGCGGATGCTGGCGGTTCTGAACGGGTTGGTGAACCGGGGCAAGGGCGGCGCGCCCGCGGCGCAATCCGCCTACGTCATCACCATCATGCGCGGCACCTTCGGGGCCGAGACCGGCACATCGACCGAGTTTCTGCTGGCGGACGGTATCGGCGTGGGTTACGGAGCGCGCGATTTCGCCGACGGGATCGATGCGGTCTATTTCGTGGCGCAGGAAAACTATCCGGTCGAATTTCTTGAAACCAGTTATCCGGTGCGACTTCGCAAATACGGCGTGGTAGCCGATTCCGGTGGGCCGGGGCGCTGGCGGGGCGGCACCGGCATCATCCGCGAATACGAAATCCTGGCCGACGAGGCGCTGCTGGCCGTGCGCATCGACGGGGTCAAGAACCCACCCTGGGGCTATGCCGGCGGCATGTCGGCTGGCGTGGGCGGGGCATGGGTGAACCCCGGCACCCCGCAGGAATACGCAATTCCGCCGCTGTCCGATGGCACGCGGTTGAAAAAGGGTGACATCCTGCGCCTGCAGACAGGTGGCGGTGGCGGCATGGGCCACCCCTATGACCGCCCCACCGATCTGGTGCTGACCGATGTGACCGGCGGCTTTGTCACGGCTGCGGCCGCACGCCAGCATTACGGCGTGGTCATCACCGACGCTGACACCGTCGATGCCGCAGCTACTGAATTATTGCGCCAGACCCGCCCGGCCACCAAGGCCTTTCACCGCAACATCTATCTGAACGAGTTGACCTGACATGGCCCGCGATTTGACCCGATCCTCTCTCGCTGTGGCCGTGGATATCGGCGGCACCTTCACCGATGTGGCGCTGGTGGACCATGCCACCGGCGAAAGCTGGCGGGCCAAGACCCCATCGATCCCGTCGGATCCGTCGCTGGCGTTTCTGAACGGCATCCGGCTGGCGCTGGAACAGGCCGGGGCCACCGCCGCCGATCTGGAACAGGTGCTGCACGGCACCACCGTGGCCACCAACATGATCCTCGAAGGAAAAGGCGCGCGCGCCGCCTTGGTGACGACGCGCGGATTTCGCCATGTGCTGCCGATTGGCCGGCAGGATATTCCGCGCAAGGCGAACCTTTACACATGGGTCAAGCCCGTCCCGCCCGTCCCCGCCAGCCGCATTCTGGAGGTGGATGAGCGCATCGTGGTGGGCGGTGCCATCCTCGATCCGCTGGATGAGGGCAGCGTCCGCGTCGCCGCCGCCCGCATCAGGACCATGGGGGTCGAGGCGGTGGCGGTCTGTCTGCTGCATGCCTATGCCAACCCGGTGCATGAACGCCGGGTGGCCGAAATCCTGCGCGAGGAACTGCCGGGCATGGCGATCACCGTGTCATCGGACGTGCTGCCGGTGGTGCGGGAATACGAGCGGTCGCTGACCACCGTTCTGAACGCCACGGTCATGCCGGGCGTCACGTCCTATGTTGCGCGGCTGGAACAGCGCCTGACGGACGAAGGCGCCACCCCGCCGCTGATGCTGATGCAATCGAACGGCGGTATCGCGGGGGCGCCGCGCATCAGGTTGGCGCCGGCGCTGACCGCGCTGTCGGGCCCCGCCGCAGGCGTTGTCGGCGCGCGCGCCGAGGCGGAATCCTGCGGCATCCGCGATATCATCACCGTCGATATCGGCGGGACGTCGGCCGACATCTGCCTGATCAAGGACGGCCAGATCGGCCTGACGCAGAACGGGTCGGTCGGCGACTGGCCGCTGGCCCTGCCGATGGTGGACATGATCACCATCGGTGCGGGCGGCGGATCGCTGGCCCGGATCAAGAACGGCGGGCTGACCGTGGGGCCGGACAGTGCCGGTGCC
>JBBRCF010000095.1:0-13226 GCA_038205135.1 Rhodobacterales bacterium | reverse complement strand
GAGGGGCCAGCCCCTCGCGCTCCCCGGGGTATTTATGAACCGAAGAAGCCGGGTTTTCGGCCTGTTTTGATAAGGACGGCTGTGATCATGGGCGAGACTGTCAACCTCAACAAGGCCCGCAAGGCCAAGGCGCGGGCTGGTGACAAGGCCGCAGCCGATGCCAATGCAGCCAAGCACGGGCGGACCAAGGCGGAGACGATGCAGCACAAGGCGCGCGCGGCCAAGGCGGCGCGCGATCTGGATGCGCTTAAACGCGAATGACCCAACTTTCAGAGCGGCGGCCCGAAAAACATTCGCTGACGCTAAAGGGTCACCGCACGTCAGTGTCGCTGGAACCCGAATTCTGGGCCGCCTTTCGTGATATCGCCGCCGCGCGCGGCCAGACCCTGAACGCGCTGGCCACCGAGGTGGACGCCACACGCGGCGATGTCGGGTTGGCCTCGGCGATCCGGGTGCTGGTGTTGCGGCATTTCCGCAGTGCGGCAGACTAGAAAGCCTCTTTTTTGGGCAAAAATTTTAGAACGGTCGTTTTTCTTGCATAACTCATGACTTGGTTCTGCCATTCTGATCTGGCGATCTGGACAGCACCAGACCACCCGTCAAACCTTTGGGTCAAACCAACCGGGAGAATCCTAGATGTTCCGCCATGCCGTTGCCACCTTTCTTGCCGCCGCGACCCTTGCCGGGGCTGCCGCTGCGCAGACCAAGATGCCCTTTGCGCTCGACTGGAAATTTGAAGGCCCCGCCGCGCCGTATTTCGTGGCGCTGGACAAGGGGCATTTCGCCGCTGCCGGTCTGGACGTGACGATCAGCGAAGGTGCGGGATCGCTGGACGCGATCCCCAAGGTTGCCACCGGCGCCTTTCCGGTCGGCTTTGCCGATATCAACAGCCTGATGAAATTCCTCGACCAGAACCCCGGCGCGCCCGTCACCGCCGTGATGATGGTCTATGACAAGCCGCCCTTTGCGATGGTGGGCCGCAAATCGCTGGGCATCAACGCGCCGGGCGATATCGCGGGCAAGGTTCTGGGCGCGCCGCCACCTGACGGGGCCTGGGCCCAATTTCCGATCTTTGCCGCCGAAAACGGCATCGACATGACCAAAGTGACGGTCGAACCTGTCGGGTTCCCGGTGCGCGAACCGATGCTGGCCGAAGGCAAGGTGGCCGCAGTAACGGGATTTTCATTCTCATCCTCGTTGAACCTGAAACGGCTGGGCGTGCCGATGGACGATATCTCGATCATCCTGATGGCGGATCATGGCGTGGCCTTGTACGGCAACGCGATCATCGTCAATACCGATTTCGCCAAGGCCAATCCGGCGCTGGTGACCGGGTTCCTGGGCGCCATCGCTGCGGGGTGGAAAGACACCATCGCGGCGCCGGCGGATGCCATCGCCAGTCTGGTGAAACGCAACCCTGCCGCCGATCCGGCGCTTGAAAGCGAACGACTGACCATGGCGATCGACGCCAATGTGCTGACCGATTTCGTCAAGGCAAACGGTCTGGGCGGCATCGACGCGGCCCGCATGGCCAAGGCGATCGAACAGACCAAAACAGTCTACTCCTTTGTCAATGCGCCTGATGCGGCTCTCTATTTCGATCCGTCCTATCTGCCCGACGCTGATGCGCGCATGTTGCAGTGACCCCCGCGCCCCCGACTTGATCGGGGGCATCCATCCAGCTTGACCTGGGGTTTCAACCGAAGGGCAGTATGACAAATCTGATCGATATCAGGGATGTGCGTCACGCCTACCGCACAAAGGCTGGCCCGCTGCCAGTTCTGGACGGATTGAACGTGGCGGTGCAAGAAGGTGAATTCTGCGCGGTGGTTGGCCCGTCGGGTTGTGGAAAATCCACGCTGACGCGGCTGATTGCCGGGCTGATGACACCCGACGCCGGCGAGGTCTGGTTGCACGGCGAACGGGTCACTGGCCCCCGCAAGACGGTCGGGATGGCGTTCCAGAACCCGGTGCTGCTGGAATGGCGCACCATTCTGGACAACGTCATCCTGCCGCTGGAAATCGTCGCGCCCCGGATGCCGCGCGCCGACCGCGAGGCCCGCGCGATGGAACTGCTGACCATGGTCGGCCTCAAGGGGTTCGAGGGCAAGCGTCCGTCGGAAATGTCAGGCGGCATGCGCCAGCGCGCCAGCCTGTGCCGCGCCATCGTGCACAAACCCGATGTGCTGATCATGGACGAACCGTTCGGCGCGCTGGATGCATTCACCCGTGAAGACCTGTGGCAGACCATGCGCGACCTGCGCGCGGCCGAACCGTTCACCTGCGTGCTGATCACGCATGACCTGCGTGAAAGCGTGGTTCTGGGCGATCAGGTCGTTGTGCTGTCGGGCCGTCCGGCGCGGACGCAGGCGGTTCTGACTGTCGATCTGCCTGCGGATCGCAGGCTCGACATCCTGTATGAACCCAAGGCGCAGGACATGCTGCATTACCTACGCGATCAGATCCGCGTGGCACAAGGCCGCGACGGAGACGTGCATTGATGGAAACGTTGCAGAAAATCGCCGTACCGGTCGGGGCTGTCCTGATCTTTCTGGGCCTGTGGGAAGGTCTGGTCTGGGTCAACAACTGGCCGAATTACAAGATGGCCTCGCCGTCCGACTTGCCGCCCGCGTTCTGGAAATATCGCGTGCTGTTTGTCGAAATGGGCTGGCAGACGTTGTGGCGCACCGTGCTGGGCCTTGGGCTGGCGGTGCTGTTCGGCACGTTGCTGGGCATGATCATGGGGTTTTCGCGCATTGCGCGCGACGGGTTGTATCCGCTGCTGGTGGGGTTCAACGCGATCCCCAAGGCGACGCTGGTCCCTGTCATCTCGTTGATCTTCATCGGCGCGCATGATTTCAACACCGTGCTGATGGCGTTCCTGATCTCGTTCTTTCCCATCGCGGTGTCGGTCGGCATCGGGCTATCGACGCTGGAACCCGAGTACCGCGACATCCTGCGGTCGCTGGGCGCATCACGGTTCACGATTTTCCGCAAGATCGCGCTGCCCAAAACGCTGCCAGAGTTTTTTGGCGCGCTGAAAGTGTCCGTCACTCTGGCTTTCATCGGCACCAATCTGGTCGAAATCGTCAGTCCGCATGGCCGGGGATTGGGTGCGCTGTTCAAATCGGGCGAAACCAACGGGGATTACCCGCTGATGTTCGCGGTGCTGATCGCGCTCGCGGTGCTGGGGATCGTGCTGTATTACGGCGTGCTGATCCTGGAGCGCATCTTTGCCGGTTGGGCGGAACGCGGTACCAGTTAACGGCGGTCTACCCGCAGATGAATGCCATTGGCGGACCGCACTGTCAGATGCGCGACCGGCTGCGGCACCTGATCGGTCAATGTCACCCGCAGATCGCGCAGGATCATGGCCAGCAACAGCGTGCCTTCGATCATCGCGAACCCCGCACCGGTGCAGACCCGCGCGCCGGCACTGAACGGGATCCATGCCTCGCGCGGCACCTCGCCCTGCCAGCGCGCAGGGTCGAACCCGTCGGGATTGTCCCACAGCCGTTCGTGACGACCCAGATGCCAGGGCGAGATCACGATCTGCGCGCCCTTTGGCACGTCGCGGTCGCGGAACCGTTCCGGCTGCGTGGCTTGGCGCACCATCATCGGTACCGGCGGATACAGCCGCAGCGTTTCTCGGAACACATCACGGGCGGTTTTCAGCCGTGACAGCGCCGCGAAATCCATCGGCCCTGCCGCGTGTGCCTCAAGCGCAACCTTGTCCTGCCAATCGGGATTCAGCGCCATCAGATACAGCGCCCACCCCAAGGCCGAGGCCGAGGTTTCATGTCCGGCCAGAAAGAAAATCGCCACCTGATCGACCATTTCAGCAGTGTCAAACCCTTGCCCCGTCACCGGATCACGCGTGGTCATGATCTTGGTCGCCAGATCATCGGGCGCAGTGCCCGCCGCAATGGCCGCCTGCCGCGCCGCGGTCAGATCGGTGATCAGACCGCGGATCCGCCGTGCCGCATCGCGGGTATCGCGCGAAAACCCGCGCGGGATGAAACGTGGCAGCGGCAGGAACGCCGCGATGTTCAGGATCGGCTGGCTTTTCTGATAGCGGCGAAATTCATGGAACACGTCGCGCGCCACCGCATGGTCGATCGGGATCGAAAACAGAGTGCGAAAGATCACGTCGGCGGCGGCGTGGCTGGTTTCTGCCTCGATCTCGACCACCTGCCCGGCCTGTGCGGTCAACCGTGCCACCGCTGCATCGGTCGCCGCCAGCATCGCCGGAAACGTGTCGCGCAGCCGCCCGCCTTCGAAGGCCGGGTCGATGATGCGGCGCTGGCGTTTCCAGACCTCGCCATTGGTCAGGAACACCGAATTGCCCAGCAAGGGCCGCAGCCCTTCGGCGATGCGGTTCGATTTCGGAAAATCATCGGGGCGCGCCTTTAGCACCTCGGCCACCAGATCCGGCTGGTTCACCAGAAAGGACCGAAAGAACGGCGTGCGAAATTCCGCCATCAAGGCGCGGTACAGCCGCGCGGGTTGCGCCGACAGGATATCGGTCCGGAACAGCCGCATATACCGCCACAGGCTGACCTTGTCGGGCCGCGAGGGTGGTTTCGGGGGCAGTTTCGGCGGATGCACGGGACAGCCGGTCATTGTTTGAAATCGGGCGTCGTATGCGTGTAGCGCGACACCGACACGTCGATGCGGCTTTTGGATGGGGGGCGGGTGGCATACCGCGCGGCCAGCGTCTGCGGCCCTGCGGTGATCTGGAAATAATCGTAATCGCCGGGGCGATCAAAGGCGCACAGATACTGGAAATGCAGCCGGAAAAACCGCCAGCGCAGGGCGCGCCAGCGTTCCGGCGACAGCGTCTGCGTGAATGCGGCCGAGATCACAAGCGGCCAGCGTTTACCCGGTCCTTCGACGCCCGAAACGCTGACCGGATCGCAAAGCGCAAAGGCGCAGCCGTCGCCGGGGGCGGTGACGTCGATCCAAGTGACCTCGTCCCGCGTCGACAGATAGGCCAGATCGCCACGCAGTCGCCAGGCATCGCGCAGGAAACTGACCATCGGCACCACCTGCCCCAGGCTCAGGAACCCCAGCGCCGGACCGGGCCGGATGCCATCGCGGATCAGATCGGCCAGCACAGTGACCGCCAAATGCGCGCCGGACGAATGACCGACCACCAGCACCTCGTCGACGTCATCGGCGAGGGCCGCCGTGATGCGGGCGCGGAATTCGGCCATCCGCGCCTCCAGTTCCGGCGGATTGGCCCCGCGATACCGCGCGGCATAGGCGTAATCATGCATCAGGTAGAATACAAAGGTGCGGCCGTCCTGCGCCTTGAACCAGCGAAGGATCGCGTAAATGATCGGCAAGGCCACTACCGCCCACACAGCCCAGGCCCAGGCGCCGGCAGCCCCCGTCACCCAGATCGCCCCGCGCGCCACCAGATGGCCGGCCAGCCACGCCAGCAGCGCCATCAGGATCAGCGCACCAACCGGGTACAGCGCGGCGATCACCGGCCCCTTGCGCAGCAGCATCAGCCGCCGCAGCGCTCCGGTGGCGATGTATTCCCAAGCGGTGCGGATCATCTGGCCATAGGTCGCCGCAATCGTGTTCGACATCGACCCGCGCACGATATCGGACCAGACCAGCACCTCAAATGTCGTTTCGACCTCGGCCCCGGCAATCTGCGATGTCACCGCCCAGCCATAGCCGCCGCCTTGGGGTTTCAGCGGTCGCAACGCCACGGCGTAGCCACTGATCGCGGACTGTTCGGCGCCTTCCTTGCGATACAGTTCGCGGTAGCGGCGGGGATGGATCGGGTCATAGCCGGGGATGTAAAACACCCGGCGACGACGCACGATCCGGTCCTGACGGTCTGACATGGCTGGCCCTCTTGGCGGCAACCTAACGCCGAAATCAGGCAGGTGTAAGGCTTTGGTCGGGCATCAACCCAGCATGGCCAAGGCCGGGAACATTTCCAGCAGCCAATAGGAAAACGCCGAAAATCCCCCGGTCAGCATCAGCAGGCCGACCGTCCACAGCAACAGGCCCATCAGGCGTTCGATGGCCTCCATGTGGCGTTTCATCCATGCCATCACACCGCCAAGCCGCGGCAGATAGGCCGCCACCAGCAGAAACGGGATGCCTAACCCCAACGCGTAAATCCCCAGCAGCGTCGTGCCACGCGCCAATGACCCTTCAGAGGCCGCGATGGACAGGATCGCGCCTAATTGCGGCCCGATGCAGGGCGTCCAGCCGAACGCAAAAGCCAGCCCCAGCACATAGGCCCCCATGGCCGAACCGCCCCGGTCGCCCGCATCGATGCGCGCCTCTTGCTGCAACAGCGGGATGCGCAGGATGCCGAGGAAATGCAGCCCAAAGAACATCACCAGCAGCCCGGCTACGGTGTTGAACCAGCCCTGATACTGCAGGAACAGCGTGCCGATGGCAGAGGCGGTAAAGCCCAGGAACAGGAAAACCGTGGACAGCCCCATCACAAAGAACAGCGCCGGCAACAGCGCGCGATTGCGCGGCGCGTTGCCCGATGACAGGTCCGCCAGCGACACGCCCGACATGTAGGCCAGATAAGGCGGCACGATGGGCAGCACGCAGGGGCTGAGGAATGAAATCAGCCCCGCGACCAGGGCTACGACCATGGCGGGCAACAGCGATGCGTCAATGATGTCGATGCCGAACATGTCCCCTCCTTAGATGATGGAAAACGCCCCGTCACCGGTTCATCGGCAGACGGGGCGTCACAGTCTTGTCAGTCGGGCGTGTCCGGTGAGCCGTTATCGGCGCATCAGCGTCCGAGGTTCCACCAACCGCGTTTTTTCGGCTTGGAGTCGACCTCGGATTCGGACCCGGCTGCAATTTCAGGTTGGGATCCCGGCTGAGCCTCTGGCGCGGCATAGGCCGCAACCGGTTGCACAACCACTGCAGTAGCGATCGTTTCCACCACCGGTTCCGGCCTTTCGGCGACGGGCTCCTGCAGGTCTGCCGCAACTGCCACGGCGATTTGCCGGACAGGCGCCGCCTTGACGGTCACAGGCACGTCCGCTGTCGCGGCCGGTTCTGTCGCAGATGCCGCAGCGTCGGCAACCGCAGCCTTGCTGCGCGACCGGCCCGCGGTGCTGCGTGGTGACGGGGTCTTGGGCGTTTCAACCGCCGCCTCCGGCGAGGCCGCAACCTTGGCCGCGCTGGACCGGACGCGGCTTGACGGCTTTTTCGGTGCGGTTTCGGCGGTTTCTGCGGCCTCTGCCGGCACGGCCGCATCGGTTGCGGCGTCAGGTGCTGCGACTTCGGCCGGTTTTGCCTTGGTGCGGCGGGACGATGACCGCGTCACGGTCTTTTTTGCGGGCGGCCCGTCCGCAACTGGTGTGTCCGCAGCCGGCATGTCCGCAACGGCTTCGATGCTGGCGACGGCTGCCACGGCCGGGCTGTCCGCGTCATCATCACCTTCGTCAGCGTCATCATCACCTTCGTCAGCGTTATCTTCGCCCGCGTCATCCGCATCGCTGGCCGCGATCACGTTGCCATCGGCGTCGGTGGTCATGCGCGACAGCGACGGTTTGCGACGACGGCGGCGGCGTTTCTTCTTCGACTTGCTTTCACCGTTTTCGCTGGCTTCTGGCACAGACTTGGCCGGCGTGCTGGTTGCCTCATCGGTTTCAGTGACCGCCTCGACGTCGTCCAGCACCTCGGCGTCTTCGATGGCGAACTCGGCGGCAGAGGCCTCGTCGACCTCGTTCATCAGGGATGCGTCCGCTTGCACCACATGCGATTCCGGCACCAGCCGCGTTGCGGTCTTGAACTTCTCCAGCGAGAAATCAGGCGAAATCAACGTCGGATCACCTTCAACCCGCACAGCCATGCCATAACGCGCCTCGATGGTCGCCACATGCTCGCGCTTGTGGTTCATCAGATAGTTGGCGATGGCAACGGGGCAGCGCACCAGAACTTCGCGCGACCGCCGCCGGGTGCCTTCCTCGTCGATCTGGCGCAAGATCGACAGCGCAAGATTGTCGTCGGACCGCACCAGACCCGTGCCGTGGCAATGCGCACAGGGCTGGGTCGTCGCTTCGATCATGCCGGGGCGCAGGCGCTGGCGGCTCATTTCCATCAGGCCAAAGCCCGAGATGCGGCCGATCTGGATGCGGGCGCGGTCGGTTTTCAGCTTGTCCTTCATCCGCTTTTCGACGGCAGCGTTGTTCTTGCGGTCGTCCATGTCGATGAAGTCGATCACGATAAGACCGGCCAGATCGCGCAGGCGCAACTGACGGGCCACCTCGTCGGCGGCTTCAAGGTTGGTCTTGACCGCCGTTTCCTCGATGGACCCTTCCTTGGTGGCGCGGCCCGAGTTCACGTCGATCGCTACCAGCGCCTCGGTGACGCCGATCACGATATAGCCGCCAGATTTCAACTGCACCGTCGGGTTGAACATGCTCGACAGATAGCTTTCGACCTGAAACCGGGCAAAAAGCGGCATCTGTTCGCGGTACAGTTTCACCTTGGATGCCGAGGTCGGCATGATCATCTTCATGAAATCGCGGGCGTTGCGGAACCCGCGTTCGCCCTCGACCAGCACCTCGTCGATCTCCGCCGAATACAGATCGCGGATGGTACGTTTGATCAGGTCGCCTTCTTCATAGATCTTGGCCGGCGCAATGGATTTCAGCGTCAGTTCGCGGATCTGTTCCCAAAGGCGTAGCAGATATTCATAATCGCGCTTGATCTCGGTCTTGGTACGCTGCGCGCCCGCCGTGCGGACAATAAGCCCGGCGCCGCGCGGCAGCTGCATTTCTTCGGCGATTTCCTTCAGCTTCTTGCGGTCGGCGGCGTTGGTGATCTTGCGGGAAATGCCGCCGCCGCGTTCGCTGTTGGGCATCAGCACGCAGTAACGGCCTGCCAGCGACAGATAGGTGGTGAGTGCCGCGCCCTTGTTGCCGCGTTCTTCCTTGACGACCTGCACCAGCATAATCTGCCGGACCTTGATCACTTCCTGGATCTTGTATTTGCGCGGGCGGGGTTTGCGCGAGGACCGGAAGTCCTCGTCATCATCGCCGACGGATTCGATCGAACTGTCCTTGTCAGCGGCATAACGCGACCCGCGACGGTCGGAACCGTTTTCGTGACCGTTTTCGTGGCCATTCTCCGGGGCATGATCGGTGTCATGGTCATGATCATGATCGGCATCTGCCGCGTCATGATCCGCCGCATCTTCCGGCGCGGCGTCAGAGTCTGCGTGATCATCGTCAGATCCGGTGAGCGTCGCCGCATCAGCACCGGCGTCCAGCGGTTCTTCGACCGGCGTTTCGCCGCCCCGTTCCATCGGCGAGGTTGCGTTATCCGCCATATCCGACGCGGAATAGACATCTTCGGGCGCAGACGGCGCCGCGTCATCGCCCAGATCGATGGTTTCCATCCCTGCGACATCGGCGCTGGTGACGGCATCTTCGGTCGTGGCGCGTTCGGCACGGGGCGCGGGGCGCGGTTGTGCGCGGCGGGTGGTGTCGGCCTCTTCGCGGACACGCTGCGCGTCAGCATAGGCGCGTTCTTCTTCCATCAGAGCGATGCGGTCAGCCACCGGGATTTGATAATAATCCGGGTGAATTTCCGCAAAGGCCAGGAACCCGTGCCGGTTTCCGCCGTAATCGACGAAGGCGGCCTGCAATGACGGTTCGACCCGCGTTACCTTGGCAAGGTAGATGTTCCCGGCCAGCTGACGTTTGTTTTCGGATTCAAAATCGAATTCCTCGACCTTGTTTCCATCCACCACCACGACCCGGGTTTCCTCCGGGTGGGTGGCGTCGATAAGCATTTTCTTGACCATGATATCCGTTTGCATCGCGGCAGAACCGCCGGCCCCGGGGGGCGGACGGCGTGCGGCGCATGACTGTCTGGGGCTATGTGCAACGCGCGGCAGTCCCGATCCGTCCGGATCAAGGTCAAGCCAAAGGTCTGTCCTGCGCGCCACATTCGCGTTTCTTCTCCGACGCCACCGGGATGCCCGTGACGCCAATTCCAAGCCCGCTTTCCTTGCGGATCGGGGCGTTTATCCGGCCCCTTGCGGGACCCAATCGGCCTGTGCAACGGGCCTGGATGCTACCCGGACGTGTGCTGCACAGCGAAACTCTCGGGCGGGGCGCGGGTCGGACCCGCGTCGCACCGCCGTTACTTTTACAATAGTCGGGGATCGCCGCCAGACACAATCGGAAAATACCATGCGCCGGACATCGCCGGACGGCGTCGCCGCGTTACAGATAATCCGACCGCTGCAAACCGTACTTGGCCATCTTTTCGTTAAGGGTCCGGCGCGGAAGTTGCAATTCGTCCATCACCGCCTGGATCGAGCCCTTGTGGCGGCGCATCGTGTTGTCGATCAGCATCTTTTCGAAACTTTCGACATATTCTTTCAACGGCTTGCCTTCAGTGGTCATGACCGGGGCCATGTTGTCGCTGTCGGACATCAACAGCGACGTGATCGTGCCCTGCCCGCGCCGCGATTGCAGCACCGCGCGTTCGGCCAGATTGATCAATTGCCGTACGTTGCCGGGCCACGGCGCCTGCAACAGTTGCGCGGCCTCTTGTGCGGATAATTGCGGCGTTTCGCAGCCATATTCATCGGCGAACTGTTCGGCCTGACGGGAAAACAGCGTCAGGATGTCCTCGCCGCGTGTCCGCAGTGGCGGGCAGGTGATGCGCAGGGCTGCCAGACGGTAGAACAGATCGGACCGCAGCGCGCCTTCGATGGTGCGGTCCTGCTGTTGCAGGTTCGAAATTGCGATGATGCGGGTTTCACCGGGCGTGCCCTGATCGTTGATGAAGCCCAACAGGCGGCCCTGCAGCGCATCCGACAGGTCTTCGATGTCTTCCAGCACCAAGGTGCCGCCGCGCGCCTCTTCGGTGGCGGGCAACTGGCTGTCTTCGGGCAGCATCGGGCCGAACAGCCGCTTGGAAAGTTGGTCTTCTTCCATCGCGGCGCAGGACACGAGCACAAACTTGCGCCCCGCCCGCGCGCCGACGGCATGCAGCGCATGCGCCACCAGCGTCTTGCCGGTGCCGGTTTCGCCGTCGATCAGAACATGGCCATCCGCCTGCCCCAGATCGAGGATATCTTCGCGCAGCCGTTCCATCGCCGGACCGGTGCCAATCAGTTTCTGCATCAGGGCGCCGGCATCGGACAGTTCGCGGCGCAATTGCCGGTTATCCAGCGTCAGACGGCGCGCATGCGTTGCCTTGCGCGCCAGATCCGACATGCGATCCGGATTGAACGGCTTTTCCAGAAAATCGAACGCTCCGACCCGCATTGCCTCGACCGCCATCGGCACGTCACCGTGCCCAGTGATCATGATGACGGGCAAGGCGCTGTCGGTGCCCATCAGTTTCTTCAGAAACTGCATGCCGTCCATGCCGGGCATCTTGATGTCGGAAATCACGATGCCGGGGTAATCCGCGCCGATGCCCTTCAGCGCCTCTTCGGCCGAAGGGTAGGTTTCCGTATCATAACCCGACAGCGCCAGCCACTGGCTGATCGACTGGCGCATGTCCTGTTCGTCATCGACGATCGCGATCTTCATCAACTTGCTCATGGCACACCTGTTAAAATGCGGCGTTTCGCTGCCGCTTTGGTCGTCTGCGGCCCTACTCTGCCGCTTTTGCCTCGTTGTCTTCAGTCAAGATCGGCAGTTGCATTTCAAAAACCGCCCCCTGCCCTTCGGCATTGCGCGCGGTCAACCGCCCGCCCAGATCGGTAACGATGCCCGATGAAATCGCCAGACCCAGCCCGACGCCCTCGCCGGGTTTCTTGGTGGTAAAGAACGGCTCGAACAGCGCATCGAGGTTCTGGATGCCGTGGCCGTTGTCACGCACCGTCAGCGTGGCGGTTTCGCCAGCGGCGAGGATCAGTTCGATTTCGGGTTCGCGTTCGTTCTGAGTCGCGTCGATGGCGTTGCGCAAAAGGTTGATGATGACCTGTTCGATCCGCACCCGGTCGCCCAGCACCCGCACCGGGTGATTTGGCAGATGGCGGGTGATGCGCACCTTGCGGGCCTTGAACTGCGGTTCCATCATCGCCAGCGATGCGGCCAGCGCGGCGCCGATTTCCACGGGGGCCAGTGCCTCGCCGCCCTTGCGGGCATAGGTTTTCAATTGCCGGGTGATGGCGCCCATCCGTTCGATCAGGTCGTCGATCCGCTGGAACGCACTCAGCGCTTCGTCGGGGCGGTTGCGGCGCAACAGCAGCCGTGCGCCCGCCAGATAGGTTTTCATCGCCGCCAACGGCTGGTTCAATTCGTGGCTGACGGCGGCCGACATTTCGCCCAGCACCGCCAGCTTTGACGATTGCGCCAGCGTCTGTTCGGCAACCGCCAGCGTTTCCTGCACCCGTTCGCGTTCGGCGATTTCACGTTGCAGCCGGGCGTTCAGCGCGCGCAATTCCACCGACTCGCGTTGAAACAACGCCATGCGCAGCGCAGTGCGCCGCGACAGGGCATAAAATGACAGCGCAAAAAGGATGGCAAAACCCATGATTTCCAGCGCCAGCACACCGTTGACCTGTTCGCGGACCGAATCATAGGTGGTGAACGACACGATGCGCCAGCCACGGAACGGGATGCGGCTGTCGACCCGCATCACCGCCTCGCCCTGCACATAGGCGTCGGCAGGCAGTGTTGTCCAATCCGTGGTGGCCTGAATTGCGCGCTGGATCGCGGTTTCGGCCGGTTCCTGCGCCAGCGCCTGTAATTCGGTCTGGCCGCGCCAGCGCGGTTCGGTGGCGAGGATGATGGTGCCTTCGCTGTCGGTCACCAGAACCGCGTCGGAAATCCCGGCCCAGGCGCGTTCGAACTTCGCCAGATCCACCTCGACCACGATCACGCCGATGGCGGAATTCTGCATGTCGATGCGACGGGAATAGGTAAAAACATAGCCGCCCGCCGGGCGCGGAATGGTCGAAAACACCGTATCGTTGGACCGCAAGGCGGACACAAAGAACGGCTCGGCGCGATGGTTCGACCCCAGCCGGTTGCGATCGGTCGCTGCCACCGCGCGGCCGTCACGGTCCAAAAGCATCAGGGATGCCGCGCCGATTTCCTCGACAAAGGAAATCAGCCGCTGGGTCGACGACGAATAATCCGCGCTGTTCAGCGCCCCGATCAACGTGGCATCGCGGGCCAGCAGTTGCGGCACGATGGCGTTGCGGCGCAATTCGGACAGCAGGTTGCCGGAATACAACGCCAGCCGCACCT
>JBBRCF010000094.1:0-13515 GCA_038205135.1 Rhodobacterales bacterium | reverse complement strand
TTCAACCCGCACCGCTACACGCTGGAAGAAGGCGGGCGGCAGGCGGTTGATGCTACGCAATTGCAGTTCAAGCGCGAGGCCGATCCCAAGGGTCTGTTGAACCCCGGCAAGATGATCACCTGGGATGATCCCGATTGGGGCTATGACCGCATGTACGCCTTTCCGGGGCTGCGGCCGGCGGCGGAATGATGCGCGCGCTGGTCCTGTTCGCGCATCCCTGCGACGACAGCTTTTCCGCCGCGCTGCATGCCCGCGTCGTGGAAACGCTGACCGGGCGGGGCTGGCAGGTCGATGATTGCGACCTGTATGCCGAAGGGTTCCAGCCGGTGCTGACGGCCGCGGAACGGCGCGGTTATCACGATGTGGCGACGAACACCGGCCCCGTGGCCGGCTATGTGGACCGGTTGCGCGCCGCGAACGCGCTGGTGATGGTGTTTCCGGTCTGGAACTATGGGTTCCCGGCGATCCTGAAAGGCTTCATCGACCGGGTCTATCTGCCGGGCGTGGCGTTTGCGCTGCGGGATGGCCGCGTGGTGCCGACGCTGGACAACCTGCGGCGCATCGCGGCGGTCACGACCTATGGCGGGACGTGGTGGCGTAGCACGCTGGCGGGCGATCCGCCGCGCAAGGTGATGATGCGCCAGATGCGTGCGTTATCTCGGCCCGACCGGCTGCGGTATCTGGCGCTATACGACATGAACCGCGCCACCCCGGCACAGCGCGGGCAGTTTCTGATGCGGGTGGGCAAAGCCATGGAGGCATTCTGAATGAAGGCGCTGGTGATCTATTGCCATCCGAAAGAAGGCAGTTTCAACGCCGCGATCCGCGATCTGGTGCTGGCAAAATTGCAGGGCGCGGGGGCCGAGGTGCGGCTGCGCGACCTGTATGCCGAAGGGTTCCAACCGGTGCTGACCGCCGCCGAATGGGACGGCTATCTGAATTGCCCGGACAATCGCGCGCCGGTGGATGGGCATTGTGCCGATGTGCAATGGTGCGACACGTTGATCTTTGTCTATCCGACGTGGTGGTATGGATTGCCTGCGATGCTGAAAGGCTGGATGGACCGGGTGCTGTTGCCGGATGTGGCGTTTCTGATGCCGGATGCGGCGAACAGGACGATCCGCCCCGGGCTGCGCCACATCGACAGGCTGGCGGTGTTCACCACCTGCGGCGCTTCATGGTGGCTGACCACGCTGGTGGGCGCACCCGGACGGCGGCAATTGGGGCGCGGCGTGGGGTTTCTGCTGCGGCCCCGGCATCTGTCGGTGTTCGCGGCGCATTACCTGATGGACAGTTCGACGCCTGTCAGCCGCCACCAGCATCTGCACCGCGTCGGGGCCCGTATGGACCGGCTGATCGGCAGAGCCGTGGCGGTGACGCTGCCGACCCCAAGGCCAGACCCCGGCATGGAGGCTGCGCGATGACCCGCCGGTTCTGGACCGAATTCCGCGCGACCGAGTTTCGCACGATTGATCCCATGCGCTCCATCGCCATCCTGCCCACGGCGGCGGTGGAACAGCACGGGCCGCATCTGCCGGTGGGCACCGACACGATGATCGGTCAGGGCCTGTGCGATCTGCTGGCCACGCGGGCGCCGGCGGACATGGACCTGCGCATCCTGCCAATGATGGCGGTGGGCAAGTCCAACGAACATCTCTGGGCGCCCGGCACCGTGACCCTGAGTGCCGAAACCGCACTGCGTGCGTGGACCGAAATCGGGCTGTCGGTGGCGCGTGCCGGGGTGCGCAAGATGGTGATCCTGAACAGCCATGGCGGCAATGCCGATCTGATTTCCATCGTCGCGCGCGAATTGCGGGTGCGGGCGGGGATGTTTGTCGTGCGCGCCGGCTGGACCGCCTTTGGCCTGCCTGACGGGGTTTATTCCGATCAGGAAACCCGGTTCGGCATCCATGGCGGCGACATGGAAACCTCGCTGATCCTGCATTTCCGCCCCGACACGGTGGACATGTCCGCCGCCCGCGATTTCCGGTCCAGCGCCGAATCCGGCGCGATTTCGCCCATCGGCGCGGTCGCCTATGGCTGGATCGCGTCCGACCTGAACCCCGACGGCGTGGTAGGTGAGGCGCATCTGGCCAGCGCCGAAAAGGGGCGTGTGACCGCCGAAAAGATCACCACGGATGTGATCGCCCTGCTGCGGCAGGTCGAAGCCAAACCGATAGACCACCTGCACGCGGGCGATGTGGCGCATTGAGGGCGGTCTGCGGCGAGCCGGTTTTCGCGTGCCGAACGGGTTCGCGTTCATCCCGGTTCGTGCGCGTCTTTGCCGATCATGGCGGCGGACCCGTTCACATAAACCCTTTTCATGTGCGAACCCACGGTGCAGACTTGGGGTTCGATGCATTCTTTGGAGGGGGAAACCGCATGTTGAACATATCTGCCAAGGTTGTGGCGCTTATGGCGTTCAGTCCGGCGTTGCTGGGCGCACAATCCGCCACGGCGCAGGATTTCATCAACGTCCTGACGGGTGGCACATCCGGCGTCTACTATCCGCTGGGCGTGGCGTTGTCGGAAATCTATGCCAGCGGCATTGCCGGATCGCGCACGCAGGTTCAGGCGACGAAGGCGTCGGTCGAAAACCTCAACCTGCTGTCCAAGGGATCGGGCGAGATTGCGTTTGCCCTTGGGGATTCGGTGGCACTGGCCTGGGAAGGCGCGGCAGATGCCGGATTTCCCGCCCCGCTGAAGAACCTGCGCGCCATCGCTGCGATCTATCCGAATTACATCCAGGTCGTCGCCGAAACGTCGACAGGCGCCACAACGCTGGCAGATCTGAAGGGCAAGTCCCTGTCGGTCGGCGCACCTGCGTCGGGCACAGAACTGAACGCGCGCGCGATCTTTGGTGCCGCGGGGATGAAGTACGAGGACATGAGCCGCATCGAATATCTGCCCTTTGCGGAATCGTCCGAACTGATCAAGAACGGCCAGATTCAAGCGACGCTGCAATCGGCGGGTCTGGGCGTGGCCTCGATCACCGATCTGGCGACTACGCACGACATCACCGTGATTGGCATTCCGGCAGAGGTGGTGGCGGCAGTCGGGGCGCCCTACATCCCCGCGGTGATCCCGGCGGGCACCTACAGAGGTCAGGACGCGGATGTGCCGACGGCGGCCATCGGCAATATCCTTGTCACCAGCGAGGCCGTCAGCGAGGAAACCGTCTATCAGATGACCAAGCTGATCTTCGACAACCTTGACCGGCTCAAGGCGGCCCACAGCGCGGCGGGGGCCATCACGCTAGAAAATGCCCTGACCGGGCTGTCGATCCCGCTGCACCCCGGCGCCGAGCGGTATTACCGCGAAGTCGGCCTGATCAAGTGACCTGATCCGCCCGCACCCCGGATCGCATATCCGAGGGTTCTGCCGTCCCGGTCGCGCCGGGGCGGCAAAATAATTTGCGGTTTCAAGAGGACCAAAGCATGGTTGACAGCCGTTCCGCGCCGCCCGTTCTGCAGCAGACCGACGGCGCCCCCATCGCCGAGGAAGCCATCGATGGCTTGACCGCTGGTTTCGGAACCGGGTTGACCGGGCGGATCGCCTTCTGGATCGCCGTCAGTTTTTCAGCCTTTCAGATCTGGGCGGCCGCCTATGGCACCCTGCCCAGTCAGGTTGTCCGGGGGATGCATGTGGGGTTCCTGCTGCTGCTGGGCTTTGCGCTGGTCGCCAATCTGATGGCGCGCACGCCGATGACAAAGACCCTGTACTGGGTGTTGGGGCTGCTGGGGTTCGGCACCGGGCTCTACAACTGGATCTTCTATGTGGATATCATTCAGCGCACCGGATTTCTGACGCCGGTGGACATGGTGATCGGGGTGGTCCTGCTGGTGCTGGTGTTCGACCTGTCGCGCCGGTTGATGGGCTGGGCGCTGGCGATCATTGCAGGCGTGTTTCTGGCCTACTGTTTTTTCGGGCAGTACCTGCCAGCGCCGCTGATCCATCGCGGCTATGAATTCGAACTGATCATCGAACATTTCAGCTTTGGCACCGAGGGGATCTATGGCACCCCGATCTATGTCTCGGCCGCCTTCATCTTTATCTTTGTCGTGTTTGCCGCGTTCATGGAACGGGCGGGCATGCTGAAATTGTTCAACGATTTCGCACTGGGGCTGGTCGGCGGCGTTCGGGGCGGGCCGGGACAGGTCTGCATTCTGTCATCGGCGCTGATGGGCACGATTTCGGGGTCGGGGGTGGCGAATGTGGTGGCGAGCGGGCAATTCACCATCCCGCTGATGAAACGGTTCGGGTTCCGGTCATCGTTTGCCGGCGGGGTCGAGGCGACGTCGTCGATGGGTGGACAGATCATGCCTCCGGTGATGGGGGCGGTGGCGTTCATCATGGCCGAAACCCTGAACGTGCCCTATGCGGCGGTGGTGCAGGCGGCGATCCTGCCGGCGATCCTGTATTTCGGCGTCTGTTTCTGGATGGTGTATCTGGAGGCGGGCAAGGGCAACCTGAAAGGGCTGAACAAGGATACGCTGCCCAACCCCTGGGCCGCCTTGCGCGCGCAATGGCCGTTGATCCTGCCGCTGGCGGCGCTGGTGTGGCTGTTGTTCGCGGGGTACACGCCGATCTTTGCGGGCACCATGGGGCTGGCGCTGGTCGTGGTGCTGATCCTGGGTACGCCGCTGGCCGCGATGATCGGGCCGGGCACGTTCCGGCTGGTGTTCTGGGTCGCGCTGGGGCTGGCGGCTGCCAGTTTCGTGCGGTTCGGCGTGGACCTTCTGGCCATCGTGATCGCCCTGCTGGTCGCCGCCTGCGCGGTGTTCCGCGGCGGACGCCAGACGTTGGGCATCGTGCGTGACGCATTGGCCGAAGGCGCGCGCAACGCCCTGCCCGTCGGCATCGCCTGCGCCATCGTCGGCGTGGTGATCGGCACCCTGACGCTGACCGGCATCGCCTCGACCTTTATCGGGGCGATCATCAGCATCGGGGAAAACAACCTGTTCCTGTCGCTGCTGCTGACCATGCTGGTCTGTCTGGTGCTGGGCATGGGGATCCCGACGATCCCGAACTACATCATCACCTCGTCGCTGGCCGGGCCTGCGCTGCTGGAACTGGGGGTGCCGCTGCTGGTCAGCCACATGTTCGTGTTCTATTTCGGGATCATGGCCGATCTGACGCCCCCGGTTGCGCTGGCCTGTTTTGCCGCTGCCCCGATGGCGAAAACCACGGGCCTGAAAATCTCGCTTCAGGCCACGAAACTGGCTGTGGCCGGTTTTGTCGTGCCGTTCATGGCGGTCTATACGCCGGCACTGATGTTGCAGGATGGCGGGCCGATCGCCGCCGCCTACGGCTATCCGGTCGAGGTGATCTACATCTTTGGCAAGGCTTGTCTGGGTGTGGCGCTGTGGGGTGTTGCGGTCGTCGGTTTCCTGATCGGACCGGCGCTGTGGTGGGAACGGGCGATTGCCTTTGCAGCCGGGGTTGCCTTGGTCCTGGCTATTCCGCTGACGGATGAGGCGGGCTTTGCCCTCGCGGCGCTGTTTCTGGCGCTGCATTGGTGGCGGACCCGGGGCAGGGCGCAGGCCCGCGTGACATGACGCTGTGCATCGCTGCGGGTGGTGTCGTTCTGGCGCTGGCGGTCGAGACGTTCACCCTGCACTGGACGCATTCGGTGACACGCGGCCTGTGGTGGGAAAGCTGGGAGGTCAGCGACGCCGGATTGCGCCCCATCGAGGCCCGCATCACCGGCAGCGGCCCCGGCATGGACCCGCCAGAGGGCGCATTACTGGTGGATGGTGCGTGGTCCTACCGGCCCGATCTGCCGCCGCAGCAACAGGTTTTTCTGGCGGCGTCCGGCGCAACGACGGGGGGCTGGCATCTGTGCGCCCTCGGCGTTTGCCATGTATTGGGGGCTGACAGCGGTCCGGCGGTCCGGCTTTGGCAATCGTCGCAGTGCGATTCTGACTGACCGGTGCCATGGCACATGCCATGACGCGACCCAGTGCGGATCAATCGTTGTCGCCGGCAATCTGCGACAGGACCGCGCCCTTGCCACGCAAGCGAAGCAAAGGCGGCACCACCAGCGCAAGAAACGCCACCGCCAACAGCCCGGCCGCAACCGGCGTGCTGACCAGCGTGGTCCAGTCGCCCTGTGCAATCGACAGCGCCCGCCGCAACTGTTGTTCGGCCATCGGCCCTAGGATCAGGCCCACCACCACCGGCGCGATCGGATAGCCGTGCAGGCGCATGAGATAGCCCATGACCCCAAAGATCATCAGCATCGACAATTCGACCGGCGACGGGTTGACGCCAATGGTCCCCAACGTGGCGAACAGCAGGATCCCGGCATACAGCCAGGGCCGCGGAATGCTCAGTAGTTTTACCCATAGCCGGATCAGCGGCAGGTTCAGCACCAGAAGCATGATGTTGGCGATCAACAGGCTGGCGATCAGGCCCCAGACCAGTTTCGGCGCAGTGACAAACAGCAAAGGCCCGGGTTGCAGGCCGAACTGCTGGAACCCGGCCAGCATGATCGCCGCCGTGGCCGTGGTCGGCAGACCCAGCGTCAACAGCGGCACCAGCGTGCCGGCGGCGGCGGCGTTGTTGGCGGCCTCGGGGCCGGCGACGCCTTCGATGGCGCCATGACCGAACTCTTCGGGGTGGCGGGCAAACCGTTTTTCAGTGCCATAGGACAGAAAACTGGCGATATCCGCGCCCCCTGCCGGCATCGCGCCGATCGGAAAACCAATGGCGGTGCCGCGCAGCCATGGCCGCCACGACCGGCTCCAGTCGGCGCGGGTCATCGCGACCGACCCCTTGATGGCAAGGACCTTGTCCTGCATCCCGGGCCCCTGGGCGGCAACGAACAGCGTTTCGCCCACGGCAAACATGGCCACGGCCAGCGTCGTCACCTCGATCCCGTCCAGCAGTTGCGGCACGCCAAAGGACAGTCGCGCCTGCCCGGTCAGCCCGTCAATCCCGACAACCGCCAGCGCAAGACCCACGAACAGCGATGTCAGCCCTTTCATCGTGCTGTCGCCAAAGGCGGCGGAAACGGTGACAAACGCCAGGACCATCAGCGCGAAATACTCGCGCGGGCCAAACACCAGCGCCAGTTTCACGACCTGCGGGGCCAGAAACGCCAGAGCGAGCGTGGCCAGCAACCCGGCGACAAACGACCCGATCGCGGCGGTGGCCAGCGCCGGCCCGCCGCGCCCGGCGCGGGCCATCTTGTTGCCCTCCAGCGCGGTGACGATCGAGGCGCTTTCGCCCGGCGTGTTCAGCAGGATCGACGTTGTCGATCCGCCATACATCCCACCATAGTAGATGCCCGCGAACATGATCAGCGACCCGGCCGGGTCCAGCCCGTAGGTGACCGGCAGCAACAGCGCCACTGTCAGCGCCGGACCGATGCCGGGCAGGACGCCAACGGCGGTACCTAGGGTGACCCCGATCAGGGCGTACATCAGGATCACCGGATCCAGCGCAACCGCCAGACCCTGCAGCAGAAAGTCGAACGTCGTCATTTCAGCCCCCGAAGATCAGGTTTTCCAGGAACCGTCCCGGCAGATTCAGCTTTAACAATCGGTCAAACACACCGTAGATGATCAGCGCGAAAACGATGCCCACCGGCAGGCTGATGGCAAAGTTGCGTTTGCCAAAGGCAGCGGCGGTGCAGGCGAACAGCAGGCCCGAGGCAATGGCAAAGCCCACCACCTGCAGCAGCAGCAATTGCAGCGCCAGCCCGGCCACAATCAACAGGACCGGCAGCGGTTGCTGGCGCGGCACGGCTTTGTCGCCGTAACGCAGGCCGGTCAGGACATGGGCAACAGCCAGCAGGATCAGGCAGATGCCGACAAACACCGGCATGTCGCCGGAACTGACGCCAGAATAGCCGCCCTTGTCGGGGATGCCGCGCCCCTGCCAGATCAGTAGGGCCCCCAGCCCGGCCAGAAACGCCGCGATGGTGAACGCCGCCCCGGTGGGGCGACGTCCGTTTCCGGTGTCTGGACCAATCATTTTACCAGACCGATGTCCTTGAGGACGGCAGTGGTGGCCTCGATTTCCTTGGCCAGCTGCGCATCGAAATCGGCACCGGCGAGATAGGTGTTGGCCCAGCCCTTGGTTTCCAGCATGGACTTCCAGCCGGCCGAATTCGCCATCTTGTCGATGTCGGCGGCAACAGCGGCCTTTTGCTCGGCTGAGAGGCCGGGTGCGGCGGCGACCATCCGCCAGTTCTGCACGTTTACGTCATAGCCCGATTCCATCAGCGTGGGCGCATCGGTGCCGACCCATTTTTCGGCCGTGGATACCGCCAGCATTCGCATGGTTCCGGCCTGCACCTGCGGCAGGAATTCACCCACCCCCGAAATGCCTGCTGTCACCTGATTGCCAAGTATCGCGGCCAGCGCCTCGCCGCCGCCGGCAAAGGCGACATAGTTGATCTTGGTCGGGTCGATGCCCGCGGCCTTGGCCAACAGGCCGACGGTGATGTGGTCCACACCCCCTGCCGAACCGCCCGCCCAGGACACGGCGCCGGGGTCAGCCTTCATCAGGTCCACCAGTTCGCCGATGGTCTGGATCGGGCTGGCGGCGGACACGGCGATGCCGACGGCTTCGCCCGTCAGACGGGCAATCGGCGTGACATCGGCCAGCGACACCGGCGATCCGTTGGTCAGAATGGCACCGACCATCACATAACCGCCGACGATCATCTGGCTGGGGTCACCCTTGGTCCCGGCTGCGAATTGCGCCAGACCCACGGTGCCACCCGCGCCCGGCACGTTCTGCACCTGAACGGCAGACGAGATGCCTTCGGCTTGCAGGACTTGCTGCATCGAACGGGCCGTACTGTCCCAACCGCCGCCGGGGCCAGCCGGGGCCATGATCATATAATCGGCGGCCAAGGCCGGCAGTGCCAGCGCCGTCGCGAACAGGGCGCCCAAAAGCGTGTGTTTCATGTCGATTCTCCTCCCAACGCACGGTTTTTCGTGCTGATTTACCCGATCGGCACCTCCTCGTGCCAACCTTGGACGAAAGATCACCACACAAACCTGTCAATAAGCTGACAGGTTCATTCCCGGGTCAGAGCTTCGCGCCACAGCCGCAGCAGACGCTGCCGTTTCGACTGGTCCAGATAGACCAGAACCCCGGGGCTGACGGGGATCGGGCGCAACTGGTCCCCCAGCGCGGCCTGCATCGCGGCCCGACTGCCGTCCCCCGACACCTCGAGGCTGACCGACGGCAGGCGCAGCTTTTCCGACAGCAGCGTCTGGCCTTCCGTGCTCATCAGAAAGGTCAGAAAGGCGCGCCCAAGGTCAGGCGACGCCGCCGCGCGCGGCACCAGCGCGACACGCGACACCACGACGGTGTAATCGCGCAACAGCACCAACCCGATGTCCGGCACCAGCCGCGCCTGATCCGCCGCATAGGACCCCAGAATGTTGTAGCCCAGCACCAGCCGGCCATCGGCCACCCGGTCAATGATGTCTTGCGATGTCGGATAGGTCTGCAAACCGACCTGCACCATGGCCCGCAGCACCGACCAGATATCGGGGAAATGTTCTGCATCGCGGGCCAGAAACAGATAACCCACGGCCGATTTTTCGATATCATAGGTGCCGATGCGGCCCGTCAGGCTATCGGGGGCATTCGCCAGCCATTCCAGCAGGTCCAGCCGCGATTGAGGCGGCCCGTCGGGAAAGCTGGGTTTGTGATAGACCAGCACCGCCGGTTCAAAGGTCAGTGCAAAGGCGGTGTCCTGCCATTGCGCCCAGGCGGGCCAGTTCCGGGCCGCCGGCACCGGTGCCTCCTGACCATAACCGTCATTGGCCAGTTTCAGTTGCAGGTCCATCGCCGACGAAAACAGGAAATCCGCAGAAACCTGACCGGCGTCGGTTTCCGCGATCACGCGGGCGGCGATTTCACTGGCCAGCAGATCTTCGTAGCGGACCGCGACCCCCGGATGACCTGCCTGAAACGCCGCGATCAGGGGCGCGGCCAGACGGCTGTCCAACGTCGAATAGATGACCAGTTCCTGCGCGGCCGCGCCTTTGACAGCGCCATTTGCCGCGAAATGCGTGGCGTCTGCCATCGCATGACCAGCCAGACCGGCCAGACTGGTTGCAACCAGAAAAGACCCAAGGGTTTTGCGCATGGTTCAAATTGCCTGATCAAGAGGCAGTTCACAACCGTGCAGATCGCGCCTAACCTGCGATCATTGGGGGCGGGATGCGATTGCTGTTGGTTGAGGATGATCTGCCGCTGGCCGAAGCACTCATGTCGCTTCTGGTCTCGTCAGGCTATGCGGTGGACGCGGTCCACGATGGCGACGCCGCAAGGGCGCTGGTGGCCGCCGAACAGTTCGATCTGATGATCCTTGACCTGAACCTGCCGGAACTGGACGGGCTGTCGGTACTGCGCAGCATGCGCGCGCAGGGTAACCGCGCCGCCGTGATGATCCTGACCGCGCGCGGCGCCGCCGAGGACCGGGTGCGGGGTCTGGACCTCGGGGCCGATGATTATCTGGCAAAACCTTTCGATATCCGCGAGTTCGAGGCGCGGGTGCGGTCCCTGTTGCGCCGGCAGGCGGGCTTGCGGTCATCCACCGTCAGTCTGGGGCAGTTGTCGCTGGACCTGACCAACCGCCAGTTTTCGGGCAATGATCAGATCATGGATTTGCCGCCCCGCGAACGCGCGATCCTTGAATTGCTGTTGACCCGCGCAGGTAAGGTCGTGGCCAAGGAGGCCATCGTGCAGTCGGTGACATCGATGGAGGACATCCTGTCCGACAACGCGATCGAACAGTACATCTCGCGGCTGAGACGTCGTCTGCAACCGCTTGGGCTGGTGCTGCGCACGATCCGGGGTATCGGCTATCTGCTTGAAAAGCCGAACGATCTGTCATGACACCTTATTCGCTGCGACGTCGCCTGCTGCTGTGGCTTTTGCTGGCGACGGTGGCGCTTGGCCTGATTGCCCTGTTCGACACCTGGCGCGAGGCGCTGCGTACCGCGCAAAGCGTGTCTGACCGCGTGCTTGTCGGCTCGGCGTTGGCGATTGCCGAAAGGGTGACGGTGGACGAAGCCGGCGGGCTGGAGGTGGACATCCCCCATTCCTCGCTGGAAATGCTGACATCGACGGCGCAGGACAAGGTGTTCTACCGCGTCGATGGCCCGGTGGGCCGGTTTCTGACCGGATATCCGGATCTGGCCGTGACCATACCGCCTCCGGGCGGGGTCGCCTTTGCCGACGGGGTCTATGGCGCGGTGGGCATCCGCAGTGCGACCTTGCTGCGCGAGGTGTCGACCGGCGCGGCCCCGATCCTGTTTTCGGTCACCGTCGCCGAATCGACACGCGCGAGGGCGGCCTTGGCGCGCGCAATCCTGCTGCGGTCGGCCCTGCGATTGGCGGTTCTGGTGCTGGGGGTGGCCACGCTGGTCTGGATCGCGGTCACGGTCGCCCTGCGCCCGCTGGAACGGCTGGGCGAGGCGATCGCGGAACGGTCCCCCGGTGATCTGCGCCCGGTGATGGCAGATACCCCCGAAGAGGTGGAACCGCTGGTTCTGGCGATAAACCTGTTCATGACCCGGCTGAAGACCGCACTGGATGCCCTGCGCAATTTTACCGGTAATGCCAGTCACCAGTTGCGCACCCCCCTGGCCGTCGTGCGGACCCAACTGGCGCTGATCGACCGCAGCACCAGCCCGCAAGAAGCCGCCGCCGCCAGCGAAAAGGCGAAATCCGCCCTCGAACGTGCCGAACGCGTGCTGTCGCATCTTCTTGTGCTGGCCCGGGTCGATGCCAGCGCCGGAGCGGCGACCCTGACCGCGGTGGATCTGGTCGTCATCGCCAAGGAGGTGACATCGGAAATGGTGCCTGCCGCGCTGGCGCAGGACATCGATCTGGGGTTCGAAGGGCAGGGAACCGCCGAAGTCGCGGCCGACCCGATCCTTTTGGCCGAATTGCTGCAAAATCTGGTGTCGAACGCGATCAGGTATGCCGGGCACGGCGCGATGGTCACCGTGCGGGTCGTGGAACACAGCCACCAGTTCGTGCTGGAGGTCGAAGACAACGGTCCCGGCCTGTCACGTGCGCTGATGGCCACCGCCGTGCAATCCCGGCGGGGCGCAAGCCGGCCCCTGCCACAGATGACCAAGGGGCAGGCGAACGGCATGGGCCTTGGCCTTGCGGTTGCCGTCGAGATTTCGGATCTGTTCCGGGCACAACTGCAACTGGACCCGGCGCGGTCCGGTTCCGGGCTGCTGGCGTCGATCGCGTTCGACCGGGGGGCAAGTCCGCCAACTTGACATGGGGTCAGCCCTCGCAGCCGGCGGCAGCGCGCCGCGTATTGGCTGTGGCGCGGCTTTCCGGCCGCGTCAGGTCGGCGTGGTCGTGGCCGTGTGCCAGGCATCGTAGTTGCGCAGATCACCTTGGGTCGGTGGCAGCGGAAAACTGGTGATGAACGGCACGACCTGTTCATCCAGCCCGCCGTGCGAGCGCAGCGGGGCATCAAGGCCGGTCAGATCGTGTTCATCCCGACGGGTCCCCAGCGCATAGGCAGCGGTGCAGGTCACGACCAGATCGCCGATCCGGTCCGGCGGCAGATCAAGACGCGCACCGGCGTCGGACCGGGTCAGAATGGCGGCCATGCCCGGGACCGCGGCCAGCATCGCGGCCACCTTTGCTACATCGACGCCCCTTGCAAGATAGATCGTCGCAAACGCACCAAGCGCCCCGTGATGGGCGACATAGGGATCGGTGATCGGCAGGATCACCCGGGCCAGCCCTGCCCCGACAGCCGCATCCAGCAGAGGCGACAGGTAGATGACGTTCGGTTGGCCATCGGGCCGATGCTTGGCCTTCATCCCGTGATCCGCTGTCAGCACCAGACGGATATCCTGCGCCAGCAGCTTCGCAATGGCGGCATCGACGCCCGCCATAAAGGCGTTTGCGGCGTCCGACCCCGGCGCGTGCTTGTGCTGGATATAGTCCGAGGTGGACAGATACAGGATGTCCGGCCGCATTTCGGCCAGCAGTTTGACCCCGGCCTGCAACACGAACAGCGACAGATCGCCCGAATAGACCGCCGGCACCGGCTGACCCAGCCAGCGCGCGGCATCGTCGATCCCGTTCAGGGCCATGGTCGCCTGATCAGCCTTTTCGGCCGAAAAGCAGATGGCCCGCCCGCCCGTGCAATCCAGCCTTGCCCCAAGAAGCGCGCGCAGTTTGTCCTTTGCCGTGATGACGGCGACCTTTGCCCCGGCGTTCTGAAAGCCCGCAAAGATCGTGGGTGCGCGCAGGAATTCGACGCCGTTCATCATCACCGCGTCACCCGTCGCGGGGTTGAGAAAGAAATTGCCGCAGATGCCGTGAACCGAAGGCGGCACGCCGCAGGCAATCGACAGGTTGTTGGGGTTGGTAAAGCTGGGCATGGCCGAACGCGCCAGACGCCGCGCCCCGCCCGCCGCCAGCATCCCGGACAGCGCCGGCATGATGCCTGCGGCCATGGCGGTGTCGATGTAGTCGGGTTCGCAGCCATCAAGACAGATGACG
>JBBRCF010000093.1:0-13599 GCA_038205135.1 Rhodobacterales bacterium | reverse complement strand
CACCGGGGTCGGATGTGGTCGGGCGCGACAGGGGCGGCGAAGGTGGGCCGGGGGATACCGGTGCCACTATCACAGTTTCGGGCAGCGCGAATGCTAAGGCGACCGGCCGCGATGATCGGCAAGACTGAAACCGATATCTCGGTCGAAGGATCGGACGGGGCCACTGTTGTTGGTCGCGACCTGAATGGCGTGCCGATACAAGTTTTCATCGAGGAAATGCGGCGTAAGGACTCGCGCATTGACGAATGGGTGGCAGAAAAAGAAGCGCTGTCAAAACAGGTCTCGGAACTAGAAAAGGCGGCACTGGCGCGCGAGATCGATGATTTGCGTAGCCAGAAAGCTGGGTTAGCGCAGCGCATCGCCGATCCGGTAACCGCGTTCAAGGAACACAAGGCACGCGAAACCCGGATCGAGGCATTGCTGGAAGATCAGGCGACGCAAATGGCGATTGGCGAAAATCGAATTCGGTCTGCCTTGGTCGCATTTTCTGAATTAAACTATGCGGAAATTGATGCGCTACTTGAGGAAACTGAGCGCCGGGGCTTGACAATGGCCGCCAAGGCCGCGTTTGCAAGAGGCCTTGTGGCTGAGGATGCAATAAAATGGACAGACGCAGCAAGACATTACGCGAGGGCTGCCCAACTCGATCCTACTGGGGAAAGTCTGCATAAAGCGGCATATCTTGCTGACTTGTCTGGCAACTTGCCGCAAGCGGAAAGGCTGACAAAGGAGTATCTGGACTTTGCACGCACATCCGGTGACTTGGTGCTGCTGTCAGTTGCTCTGGATCGATGGGGTGCGATTTTGCGGCAGCTTGGTCTCTACGATCAAGCGGAAGTTGCTTACGACGAAGCTTTGGAAATCATCCGGGATACACTAAGCGAGCAACATCCGAATTTTGGCGCATCGCTGAGTAACCTTGGATACGTGGTTCAGCTTCAAGGGCGCTATCAAGAGGCCGCACAACTGTATCGCGACGCCCTGAATATCGCACGTGCAACAGTTGGCAAAAGGCATCCCGACTATGGGGCCCGGTTAAACAACCTCGCCGAAGTGGTAAGATTGACGAGAGATTATCGTGAGGCGGAAGCTCTTTCTGTGCAGTCATTGGAGATCACGCGGGCAACATTTGGTGATCAACATCCCTTCACGGCTATCTCCTTGGGTGGACTTGCAAAAGCGGTGCAGGCGCAGGGACGATACACCGAGGCAGAGGGACTTATGCGCGAAGCAATGGATATCCATCGGGTCACGCTTGGCGAGAACCACCCGGACTATGCGATGGATGTCGGAAATCTGGGGCGCTTTCTCGCCGAAGCTGGCCGCAGGGACGAAGCGCGCGTTTTGCTGCAACAGGCGCTGCGCATCTTTCAATCCGCTCTTCCCCGGAACCATCCGCATATCACAGAAACCGAACGAGCCCTCGCCGCGCTCGGCGCCGCCTGACCCCTTTCCCTTGGCCCCGCCCGCCGCTATCCCTGCGCCGGAAACAGGAGAACGCGCATGATCCCGGTTCTGGGTTTTGACGGGCAGCAGGTGGCGGTGCTGGGGCTGGGGCGGTCGGGGCTGGTCACGGCGCGGGCGTTGCGGGACGGGGGCGCGACACCGCTGGTCTGGGACGACACCCCCGCCGCGCGGGACCGGGCCGAGGCCGAGGGGTTCACCATCCGCGATCTGACGCGGGCAGGGGCGTTTGATGGCGTGGCCTGTCTGGTGACCTCGCCCGGCATTCCGCATCTGTATCCCGCGCCTCACCGCGTCATCGCTGCCGCCTGGGCAGCTGGCGTGCCGGTGGACAATGACATCGGGCTGTTTTTCCGGTCACTGGGCCAATCCGACTGGGTGGATTTCGACGTCGCCCCCAAGGTCGTAGCCGTCACTGGGTCGAACGGCAAATCCACCACTTCGGCGCTGATCCACCATATCCTGACGCAGGCCGACCGAGAATGCCAGTTGGCGGGCAATATCGGCCGCGGCGTACTGGATATTGACCCGCCCGGCGATGGCGGCGTGGTGGTGCTGGAACTGTCCAGCTATCAGACCGATCTGGCGCGCGCGCTGACCCCCGATATTGCGGTGTTCACCAACCTGTCGCCCGACCATCTGGACCGCCACGGCGGCATGGGCGGGTATTTCGCGGCCAAGCGGCGACTTTTCGCCGAAGGTGGCCCGGACCGCGCCATCATCGGCGTGGATGAACCCGAGGGGCAGTATCTTGCCAACCAACTGGCCGAAGCGGCAAGTGATGACCGGGTGATCCGGATTTCCGCAGGCCAGAAACTGAGCGGGCCGGGCTGGGATGTGACCGCACGCAAGGGGCATCTCGCCGAATGGCGCAAGGGGCGGCAGGTGGCGTCCATCGATCTGCGCGGGATGCAGGGATTGCCCGGCGCGCATAACCACCAGAACGCCTGCGCGGCCTATGCCGCCTGCCGCGCGCTGGGATTGGCGCCCCGCCAGATCGAGGCGGGGCTGGCCACATATCCCGGCCTGCCGCACCGCAGCCAGACGATCGCCACCGTAAACGGGGTCCGTTATGTGAACGATTCCAAAGCCACCAATGTGGACTCTGCGCTCAAGGCGCTGGAGGCATTCAGCAACATCCGCTGGATTTGCGGCGGGTTAGAGAAAGACGGCGGGCTGGCGGGCCTTGCCCCCGGTCTGCCCAACGTGACCAAAGCCTATGTGATCGGGCGCGAGGCGGCGCGGTTCGCCATGGGTCTGCGCGACGCGGGTCTGCGTGTGGATGCGGAGGTCTGCACCACGATGGAACAGGCCGTCACCCGCGCGATGGCGGAGGCCGCCCCCGGCGACGTCGTGCTGCTGGCCCCGGCGGCGGCGAGTTTCGACCAATACGACAATTTCGAACAGCGCGGCGATGATTTCGCGGCGCGGGTGGCGGCGGGGTTGGGAGGCTAAAGGTCCAGTGCGCTAGTCAATCCAGCGCGCCCTTGGTTCCCTTGCTTGCCTCATGAGGCCTTTGTGAACGTGTCGTAGAGGCAGGCGGGCCTTTTGACCGCGGGTTCGCGGACCTTGCACGGAACCTTGTTCGTGGTCTTGCTCATGATGCTCCATCCTACTCACAAAATGGTGCCTCCAACAAACTCGGCGCGGTGCATTTCGCTTTTCTCGCCATATCCACCGCTGCAACATTCTGGTAACCGGCAAATACAGCTTCTGCGTCACATCCAGATCGAAGACCCAGAAAACAAACGCAACTAAACATAAGCGTGAACGTGACCATAACACACAAGAATTTCCCGCGGCGAATAATTTCCGGCGACGATGCACAGTTAACTCAAGTTTGCTGTCAGCTGCTCAAAGGACGCTCTGGATGGATTTGACGCGTTGTATCAAATTTTTTCTATGACTGCCCAAATACCCCAATTGATCAGCCTTTGAACCGTTCAGGATGGCTAAGGTACAGAGATCAAGGAGCCTTTGATATTACTCAGCTTCAATGTATGCCAATTGCCATTGACGAGGAATGGTTTCTTGGCTGGGGATTTTTTTGAGACTGTCCGGCATGGCGTTTTAACTCGCCATGCCGGACTGTTTTTTACATTTCAGACGCGCCGCCGTGCTATGGACCCCATAAGGCCGAGCCCCGTCAACAGCAACAGCGCCGCTGCGGGCACCGGGACGGCTGCCAACTGGCCGCGCAACTCTCCACCGGGTGCAAAGCTGGAGTGGAGATTAAAGTAGGCGTTTTCGGTTGCCAACGACCCGAGCAATGTAGCTTTTGCGTTCGCGACGTTGCCGCCAAAAGAACCGAGGAACCCTGTCCCATAGGTCGTTGCGAGGTCGAGGTCGAAGATCTGCTTAAAGCTGCCGGATGTAACGCCGACCGGGAAGGCGGCGAAGGATGGCGTCTGGGTCATCACCGGACCGTTCACACCTGCGGGGGCGTTGTGGATATGGGCCACAGTGGACGTTCCGACGAGGTCCGAAAAGGTAGCCAAAATGGTCATCGTGTTGTCGACGATCTTAACCGTCGCACGGCCTGTGCCGGTCGATGTGACCGGAGCGACTTCGGCCGCGCCCGACAGCGTGGCGGTATATTTCAGCGTGGCAGCAGAGGCGGGAAAAGCCGCAATGAGGAAAGCAAATGAAAGGACAAGGGCGCGCATGGCTGTACTCCGTTAATCAACTTGAATTAATGGAAGTTAGCGAACCTGCGTGCACAGTCAAGGCACTGGTTCAAAAACATCGCCGTGACCTCTGAAGAAAAAGGTAACCACACGGTTGTAGCTGCTTGCCGTGGGTGGGGGGATGAACCGCGCCGGTTTGCCGGAGGCGCCAATGCGTCAGCCGGATGACTGCTTCACCTGTTTCAGCGCCTGCTCGGACGTTGCATCATCCCATTGCCAGATGTAGGTAAACGCTCCCATCTGCGCAGCCGACTGCTGGCCTTCGCGCGTCTTGAACAGCGCATTGCAATCGGCGCTCGCGTTGAACTGCGGGTCGAGGTGGATCCGGTTCACGCTTTCACCCGCGATGGATTTGCAAAGTACATCCAGATTGCAGCATATTCAGATCATAGCTGAAATACAGTCGGTTCATGCGCAACTCCTGTGCGGAGGCCGGTTCAGTCTGACAGGCCAAGGCTTACCGGAGGTTGCCGGCAGCGAAAAGTGCGCATCCATTGGCGCATCAACGTCGCGCCGCGATGCCCTCGGCCGCCGCCACGGCACTCGCCCATGCCCATTGGAAGTTGTAGCCGCCCAGCCAGCCGGTCACATCGACGCATTCGCCGATGAAATACAGCCCCGGCTGACGGCCCGACATCATCGTGCGGCTGTCCAGACCGCGCGTGTCCACCCCGCCGCGCGTGACCTCGGCGGTGCGCCAGCCCTCGGTGCCGGATGGTTTCAGCCGCCAGTCGGTCAGGCCCTGCGCCAATGCGCGCAACACCGCGTCGCTGCGGTCGGCCATGGGGGCTGCGGGCCAATCACCCGCCAGCCGGTCAGCCAGCCGCGACGGCAGGCGCTGCGCCAGAACGGTCGCCAGTTGTTTGCGGGCCGATGCGCGTTTTTCGGCCAACAGCCACGCCGCCACGTCCTGCCCGGGCATCAGATTGACCGCGATTTCCGCGCCTTCGTGCCAGTAGGACGATGCCTGCAACACCGCGGGGCCGGACAGGCCGCGATGGGTGAACAGCAGCGCCTCGTCGAACCCCGTCTTGGCCACGCTGACCCGGGCGGGCAATGCGACGCCCGCCAGATCGGTAAACCGGCCCTCGGGGAATGTCAGCGGCACCAGACCAGGGCGGGTGTCCGTCATCTTATGCCCGAACTGCCGCGCCAGATCATAGGCGAGGCCCGTCGCGCCCATTTTCGGGATCGAAAGCCCGCCGGTCGCCACGACCAGATTGCGCGCCTGCACGGTCTGGCGCACGCCGTCGCGTTCCAGCACGACGCGAAAGTCGGGGCGGAACCCCGGTGCGACCTCGATGACCCGCGTGTTCAGCCACAGGTCGGCCCGAGCCATTTCCGCGCGCAGCATGGCGACGATCTGCGTGGCCTTGCCGTCGCAGAACAACTGCCCCAGCGTTTTTTCGTGCCACGCGATGCCGTGGCGTTCCACCAGCGCCAGAAAATCGCGCGGCGTGTAACGGGCCAGCGCTGATTTGGCGAAATGGCGGTTCTCGCTGATGAAATTCGCGGGTGTGGTGCCTGTATTGGTGAAATTGCACCGACCGCCGCCGGAAATCCGGATTTTTTCGCCGGGCGCTGCGGCATGATCCACGACCAGAGTGCGGCCCGGAACCTGCCCTGCGCACATCATGCCGGCCGCTCCGGCGCCAAGGATCAGCGTGTCCACATTCATGCCCCGGTCCTGCCTTGGCCCGCGAACCGGCGCAAGCCCCGCGCGTGCCTTGACCCGGGTATCATGCCGGAATTTTGCTGGCGGGGCGGGGCTAAACCCGCTAAACTTTGCCATAGACCCCGAAAAGGGGCGGATCGAGGCAGCGAGCGGCGGGTTCCGATGACGGAAATGGTGTATGGGGCAGCCCCTGTTGCGGTGGGCGAGCCTGTTCTTCCCAAATGGTGGCGGACGATCGATCGCTGGACATTGTCCGCGGTTATGATGCTGTTTCTGATCGGCATCCTGCTGGCGCTTGCGGCGTCGGTGCCGCTGGCGGAAAAGAACGGCCAGCCGCCTTTCTACTATGTGCAGAGACAGGTGTTGTTCGGTGTCGTCGCGCTGATCGTGATGCTGATCACCTCGATGTTTTCGCCACAGCTGGTGCGCCGTCTGGCGGTGCTGGGGTTTCTGGTGGCCTTTGTCGGGTTGCTGGGGCTGCCGTTGCTGGGCACCGATTTCGGCAAGGGTGCGGTGCGGTGGTATTCGCTGGGATTCGCAGCGATCCAGCCGTCGGAATTTTTGAAACCCGGGTTCATCGTGATCTGCGCCTGGATGATGGCCGCGGCGCAGGATGTGGGCGGCCCGCCGGGGCGGCTGTGGTCGTTCATCCTGTGCATCATGGTGGTGATGATCCTCGCGGTCCAGCCCGATTTCGGGCAGGCGGCGCTGATCCTGTTCGGCTGGGGGGTGATGTGGTTCGTGGCCGGTGCGTCGCTGTTGCCGCTGATCGGGTTGGCGGCGCTGGTCATTCTGGGCGGGATCACCGCCTATAACGGGTCCGAGCATTTCGCGCGCCGGATCGACGGCTATCTGTCCGCCGATCTCGATCCCCGCACCCAGTTGGGCTATGCCACCAATGCCATTCAGGAAGGCGGGTTCTTTGGTGTCGGGGTCGGTGAAGGCCGGGTCAAATGGTCGCTGCCCGATGCCCATACCGATTTCATCATTGCGGTCGCGGCCGAAGAATACGGCCTGATGCTGGTGCTGCTGATCATCGGGCTGTATGCCGTGATCGTGCTGCGGTCGCTGTTGCGGCTGGTGCGGGAACGCGATCCGTTCATCCGGCTGGCGGGCACCGGCCTTGCCTGCATCTTTGGCGTTCAGGCGATGATCAACATGGGCGTTGCGGCGCGGCTGTTGCCTGCAAAAGGCATGACGCTGCCGTTTGTCAGCTATGGCGGGTCGTCGCTGATTGCCGGCGGCATCGCCATCGGCATGCTGCTAGCGTTTACCCGGTCACGTCCACAGGGTGAAATCGGCGATCTGTTGCGGGGACGGGGGCGGTGAACGTCAATTCTCCCCTGCTGGTCATCGCGGCAGGCGGCACGGGCGGACACATGTTTCCCGCGCAGGCGCTGGCCGAAGAAATGCTGGTGCGCGGCTGGCGGGTGAAACTGTCCACGGATGCGCGCGGGGCCCGCTACACGCAGGCCTTTCCCGCAGGGGTCGAGATCGTCGAGGTCGCGTCCGCCACCTTTGCGCGCGGCGGCGTTCTGGCCAAGGCGCTGGTGCCGTTCCGCATCTTTGCAGGTATTTCCGCGGCGGTGCTGTCGATGCTGCGTGACCGGCCGGTGGTGGTGATCGGTTTCGGCGGTTATCCGTCGATCCCGGCGTTGTCGGCCGCCACGATCCTGCGCCTGCCGCGTGCGATCCATGAACAGAACGGTGTGCTGGGCCGGGTCAACCGCCGCTTTGCACCGCATGTGGGGGCGGTCGCCTGCGGCACCTGGCCTGCGGCGTTGCCGGACGGCGTTTCCGGCCTGCATACCGGCAACCCGGTGCGCGGTGTCGTGCGCGAACGGGCCGGCGCAGGCTATATCCCGCCGGGCGAATATCCGATGTCGGTGCTGGTGATCGGTGGCAGCCAAGGCGCGCGCGTGTTGTCGGACACGGTTCCGGCGGCGCTGGCGATGGTGCCGGACGCGTTGCGCCGGCACATCCGCGTCGCCCATCAGGCCCGCGACGAAGACGCCGTGCAGGTGATGGCCTTTTATGCCGATCACGGCATCGACGCCGAGGTCGAGCCGTTCTTTCACGACGTGCCGCGCCGCATGTCAGAGGCGCAACTGGTGATCAGCCGCGCAGGCGCATCATCCGTCGCCGATCTGACGGTAATCGGACGCCCGGCGATCTTGATCCCGTTCGCCGCGGCGATGGATGATCATCAGACCGCCAATGCCCGCGCGCTGGCCGAGGCGGGCGCCGCCATCGTCATCCCCGAAAGCCTGCTGACGCCCGCCGCGCTGGCGGAACAGATCACCACGATCCTGACCCAGCCAGAGGGCGCGATGGCGATGGCCCGCGCTGCGATGGGGCTGGGCAAACCCATGGCGGCGGAAACGCTGGCTGATCTGGTCGAAGACCTGTCGAAAGGACCGCGATGAACGCCGCCGCTGCCACCAAACTGCCCACCGATGTCGGGCCAATCCATTTCATCGGCATTGGCGGCATCGGCATGTCGGGCATTGCCGAGGTGCTGTTGAACCTTGGCTACCGCGTGCAGGGGTCGGACGCCAAAGCTTCGCCGATCACCGATCGGCTGGCGACGCTGGGCGCGGTGATTTACGAAGGCCAGCGCGCCGACAATATCGGCGATGCGGCGGTGGTGGTGATGTCGTCGGCGATCAAACGCGGCAACCCGGAACTGGACGAGGCCCGGCTTCGCAAACTGCCCATCGTGCGCAGGGCCGAAATGCTGGCCGAACTGATGCGGCTGAAATCCAACGTCGCCGTCGCGGGCACCCATGGCAAGACGACGACAACCACCATGGTGGCCACGTTGCTGGACGCCGGCGGGTTCGATCCTACCGTGGTCAACGGCGGCATCATCCACGCCTACGGGTCGAACGCCCGGCGCGGTCAGGGCGAATGGATGGTGGTCGAAGCGGACGAGTCCGACGGCACCTTTAACCGCCTGCCCGCCACTATCGCGATCGTGACCAACATCGACCCCGAACACATGGAACACTGGGGCAGCATCGAGGCGTTGCGCGACGGGTTCTATCAATTCGTGTCGAACATCCCGTTTTACGGGTTGGCCGTGATGTGTACCGACCACCCCGAGGTGCAGGCGCTGGTCGGCCGCGTCACCGACCGCCGGGTCACCACCTATGGCTTCAACGCACAGGCCGATGTGCGGGCGGTGAACCTGACCTACAAGGGCGGCGTGGCGCATTTCGATATTCGGTTGCGGGCCGAGGATGCGGTGATCGAAGGCTGCACCCTGCCGATGCCCGGAGATCACAACGTGTCGAACGCGCTGTCTGCCGTTGCCGTCGCGCGGCATCTGGGCATGAAACGAGACGAAATCCGTGTGGCCTTGGCGAAATTCGCCGGCGTCAACCGCCGCTTTACCCGCGTGGGAGTGGTGAACGGCGTCACCATCATCGACGATTACGGTCATCACCCGGTGGAAATCGCGGCCGTGCTGCGCGCTGCGCGCCAGGCCGTCGCCGACACGCCCGGTGCGCGGATCATCGCCGTGCACCAGCCGCACCGCTACACCCGCCTGTCGAACCTGTTCGAGGATTTCTGTACCTGTTTCAACGAGGCGGATGTGGTCGGCATCGCCGAGGTCTATGCGGCGGGCGAAGACCCCATCGCGGGCGCGTCGCGCGACGATCTGGTGGCCGGCCTGATCCGCCATGGTCACCGCCACGCCCGCGCCGTGATCGACGAGGCCGATCTGGCACGTCTGGTGCGCGAACAAGCCCGGCCCGGCGATATGGTGGTGTGCCTCGGTGCAGGAACGATCAGCGCTTGGGCCAACGGTTTGCCCGCCCGGCTGGCAGGGCCGGCTGCATGATCGCAACCGTCCCCCCGTCTGACCGGTCAGGCCCCGCTGCCAGCGGTTGGTGCGCCGGATGCGCGTATCAGGCGGTGCGGCCATGATGCCCGCAATCGCCCCGGCGCTGGTTCTGGGCGCGCTGTGGGTGGTGGCCGCCACGATCACGGCGATGCTGCCGATGCGCCGCCAATATATGCCAGGGCTTGCGCTGTTGATCTGCGCGCCGCTGCTGATCGGCTGGATCGGCTGGCAGCACGGGATGATCTGGGCGGCGCTGGGGCTGTTCGCGGTGCTGTCGATGTTCCGCCGCCCGTTGCGCTATTTCGCCCGCCGGGTGCTGGGCCTGCCGGTAAGCGTCTCCACGGATGACGTGCCGTCGGCACCGGCAAAGGACATCGCATGAGCCTGCCTGCGGTCATGGCCCTGCTATGGTTGCTGGCCGCGAACGTGATCGCAATGTTCCCGTCGCGCGACCATCACTGGACGAACGCCTATGTGCTGATCGCGGTCGGCATCCCGCTGGCCGGGTGGGTGACATGGGCACATGGCCCGATCTGGGGCGTAGCGTTCCTCGCCTGCGGGTCCAGCGTCCTGCGCTGGCCGCTGATCTATCTGTGGCGCTGGGTGCGGGCGCGGCTTCGGCGCGACTGACCCGGCGGGGTAGCGGTTGCGCAACCCGCGGTCGTTCGCCATCCTAGGGCGGCGCACTGAAAGGGTCGGACATGGCAGGTAGCGTCGACATCAAGGACCACCAAAGTCTTCTGGCATGGCTGGCGGCCCGCTCCCAAGCCGATATTGCGGCATTGGCCTGTCGATCTGCTCTGCGGGGCCTGCCGGGGTTGGATCGCAAGGGCGACCAGTATTTCCCTGATACGGCTGCATTGACCACGCTGCGTGTTGCACGGTCTGCGTTGACGTCCGGGGCGGTGGTAAAGTACCCGGCCCATGCGATGCAGTTCGCGTCGCACAATGCATTAAATGGCGTCCATTCTTCATGGCGTGCCGCCGACCGTGACGCCGACGAATTGCCGCAATATCTGCCGGATATCAAAAGAGATGCGCAGCTTGCCGCAGAGCGCGCGGCGGACCCCACTTATGTGGCTCGCAATCCAGATGCGGTTGCTGATGCTGCGAGAAGTGCTGAATATGCCGCCGCAGAGATTGCAGACGCCAAGAAATATCGACCTGCAGCAGCCGCAGCAGAACGCGCGTACAACTTTGCCCAGAATGTCCGCGACGCTGCAGAAGTTGTTTTCGCCGAAGATGCTGACACAGTCGCGCGCCAGGCTGTGGGTGCTTTCCCCGCCACCAATGACACCGCTAGTTGGGATCAGGTTCGTAACGACATCACGGCGCTTTTGCAGGGCAGGGACCTGTTCATGCTCCCGCTCTGGCACAGCGGTACGCCCGATTGGCGCGCCAATGCCGCCCCCGAAATGCGCGTGATCTGGCCCGATGAACCGACCGACCAATGGGCATTCTGGCGGCGCTGGTGGGACGGCGTGCTTGACGGCCAACCGCTGGATCGGGAGTTGCAGAAAGAGGTGGCGCTGATCCCGGATCAGGTGTGGGTAAATAGTCTGGATAAGGTTGCCAATGAAATTGCCCGGATCGAGACGGTGTTTACGGCAGAAGCCAATTCAGTTCAACGTGAGCTTGACGACCTGCTCCCTGCGCCGAAAACACAGATCGCAGCGGTGAAGGCGGCGATGACACGGAACCGTCAGGCATTGACGCCGACATTTGATGACATCGAAGGCTAGTTGTTGCTGGAAATCGAGCGTTTGCAACAAAGCAACGACCGAGACGCGGCTTGGGACCGCCAGATGCGGATATATCTGTCGCTATATGACGCGATTTGCGGCTTGCGCGCGTCATTGCCGATTACCGGCCCGGTCAGCACAGAACAGGCCGAACAATCTGAACGCCTGTTGCGCCTTTATATGCGGAAATTCGTGGAACTGCCGCGCGCCAGGGTGGACGAAGTGGTTGAAGGTTTCTGGTCCACGGGAAAAGGCATTATGCAGGCAGGGCTGATTGGTGGAACTGCGACACTGTGCGTTGGTTACGGATTGCCCGCTATGGCAGGGGTGGCCATTGGAACGATGATTTTTGCGCCAAAAAATGCAGCAGACCTGATCAAGGCCGCGCGCGAAGCCCTCCTCAAGCCCTGACCGGCGCGCAGCGACGGACCGCGCCCGCCCGCCCCCAGGCGGGCGCGGTTCCCGCCCCTACCTCGGTCGGGCGCGGTCCGTCGGTCCCGGAGAAGCCCCTTTCCCAAACCCCATATTCTGCGGTAGAACTCGCCCAAAACCCCTAGGAATGGCCCCCATGAACCATCCCCTCCCCCCCGTCCGGGGCACTCTGACCCCCGGCAAGCCCATGTCCGACCTGACCTGGCTGCGGGTGGGCGGCCCGGCGGAGTGGGTGTTTCAGCCGGCGGACCTTGATGACCTGACCGGCTTTCTGGCTGCGCTGGACCCGACCATCGCGGTGTTTCCCATCGGCGTTGGCAGCAACCTGATCGTGCGCGATGGCGGATTGCGCGGGGTGGTGATCCGGCTGGGGCGGGGGTTCAACGGGATCGCCATCGACGGTGACACCGTAACCGCAGGGGCCGCTGCGCTGGATGCGCATGTTGCGCGCCAAGCTGCCGCCGCCGGGCTGGACCTGACATTTCTGCGCACCATCCCCGGCAGTATCGGCGGCGCCGTGCGGATGAACGCGGGGTGTTATGGCAGTTACGTCGCTGATCACCTGATCAGCGCGCAAGCCGTCACCCGCGACGGGGCCTGTGTGCGGCTTTCGCCTGTTGATCTGGCTTTGGACTATCGCGCCTCGACCCTGCCGGACGGCTGGGTGCTGACCGCAGCCACATTCCGCGCCGCGCCCGGTGATCCCGAGGCCCTCAACGCCCGTATGGCCGACCAGATCGCCAGACGTGACGCGACGCAGCCGGTCAAGGACCGGTCCGCCGGGTCCACCTTCCGCAATCCGGCGGGGTTTTCGTCCACGGGGCGCACCGACGACACCCACGACCTGAAGGCGTGGAAGCTGATCGACGATGCGGGTCTGCGCGGAGTTCGGCTGGGCGGTGCGCAGATGAGCGAAATACATCCGAACTTTCTGATCAATACCGGCGGGGCCACGGCGGCGGACCTTGAATCTTTGGGAGAATTGGTGCGCAAAAGGGTTGCCGAAACATCGGGCATCACGTTAGATTGGGAAATCATGCGGATCGGGGAACCGGGCGCGGAAACTGTGAAATAATTAATAATTGACCGGGCATCAAACGACCCGGCACTAGAGGCGGATGTGGGCATGTCGAGCGGGACAGCCCCCAAAGTTGCGGTGATCATGGGTGGCCCCTCGGCGGAACGCGAGGTGTCGTTGGTGTCTGGGCGCGAATGCGCCACTGCGCTGCGGGGACAGGGTTACGAGGTGATCGAGGTGGATGCGGCGGCCGATCTGGCCGTGCTTCTGGCCGACATCCGCCCCGTTACCGTGTTCAACGCGCTGCATGGCCGCTGGGGCGAAGATGGCTGTGTGCAGGGCCTGCTGGAATGGCACTGCATCCCCTATACCCATTCGGGGGTTCTGGCCTCTGCCTTGTGTCTGGATAAACAGCGGACCAAGGCGGCCTATGTCGCGGCTGGCCTGCCTGTCGTGTCCAGCATCATCGCGGCATCCGCCGATGTGCGCGCCCGCCACGTCATGCCGCCGCCCTATGTTGTGAAACCCAACAACGAAGGGTCCAGCGTCGGCATCTATCTGGTGCATGACGCGGCCAACGGCCCGCCGCAGCTGTCGTCGGACATGCCAGAGACGGTGATGGTCGAAGCCTTTGCCCCCGGTCGCGAGCTGACGGTCACCGTGCTGGGCGACCGCGCGCTGACGGTCACCGACATTCTGACCGATGGCTGGTATGACTATGACGCCAAATA
>JBBRCF010000092.1:0-13750 GCA_038205135.1 Rhodobacterales bacterium | reverse complement strand
CCATGACGATAAGGGTCAGAACCACAAGCAGCGGCCAGACAAAGCGCAGCCAGCGTTCATAGGGCACCCGGCCAATCGCCAGTCCCCCCATCACGACGGCCGATGTGGGGGTGATCAGATTGACCATGCCGCTCGCGGTGGAAAAGGCGTTGACGACCAGTTCACGTTTCACGCCAGCGAAATCCGCCACCGGCGCAAGGATCGGCATCGACAGAACGGCCAGTCCCGAAGTGGAGGGCACAAAGAACGACAGTCCAACCTCGATCCAGTAGATCACCAGAATGAACGCCGTCTGCGAAAGGCCCGCCACACTGGTTTCCGCCGCGTGGAGGATGGTGTCGGTGATATGGCCCGCGTCCATGATCACCACGATCCCGCGGGCCAGCCCGATGATCAGCGCCACACCCAGCAGATCCCGCGCGCCATTGACGAAGCTTTCGACCAGTTTGCTTTCGCCCAACCGGGCGACGATGCCGATGACGATGGCGGCGGCAAGGAACAGCCCGCTCATCTCGGCCATCCACCAGCCACCGATCGAAACGCCCCAGATCATCACGCCAAAGGTCAGCGCGAACAGGACCAGAACCACCCGGTGCAACCCGGTGAAATCCGCCGCATCCGCGGGCGTTTCGGACAGAAAATGTGCCTCGTTTGCAGCTTTTTTGTCGTAGACCAGCGATTTCGTCGGATCCGCCCGCACCCGCGCCGCATACCGCATCACGAAAGCCACGGTGACCACCCAGCACACTGCCAGAATGATCAGCCGCAAGGTCAGACCATCCGCAAAGGTCACGCCCGCCGCATCGGATGCGATGACGGTCGAGAACGCGTTGATCGTCGATCCCAGAACCCCGACCCCGGCCCCCAGCATGATGACGGCCACAGCCGTCAGCGCATCGTATTTGGCGGCGATCATCACCGGGATCAGCAGGACGTAGAACGCCAGCGTTTCTTCGGCCATGCCATAGGTCGTGCCGCCCGCTGCAAACAGCGCCATCAGAAACGGGATCATCCAGTTTTCGCGGCCTTTCAGCCTGACCATGGCGCGCGCGATCCCCGCATCAATCGCGCCCGAAGCGGTGACCACCCCGATGAACCCGCCGATGATCAGCACGAACAGCGACACATCGATGGCGCGGGCGACATATTCGACGGGATCGTAAAAGCCCGCGATCGGGGCAAGGATGACGTCGAACAGACCCTGCGGCACAGCGTCTGTCAGCGCATAACTGCCCGCCACCGGCACGTCCTTGCCAAGCGCCTCGGAGGCCACGCGTTCGTATTGTCCGGCAGGAATGATCCACGTCAGAACTGCGACCAGAATGATCAACGCAAACAGAATGGTGAATGCGGAGGGGAACCGGAAACCCGGTTTGTCGCCAGGCTTTTCGTTGGATGGCATCGATCCGCTCCTGACGTCACATGGCAAATCCAGGATAACCAGAATGGGACGGGGGCGGACTGACGCAGGTTAAGACAGGCGCAGGATCGCAGCATTTCGGACGGGATCGCCGCGATTGCAGCGCGGGCCATGGCAGAGCCGTGCCACCCGCGGCTTAGCGCCAGCATCAGCGACCATCGCGATCCGGCCAGCGCAACGATCCGTCATTTCGCAAAATCCGGTCAGGTCAGGCCTGTCTGCCTGCAAACCCGGACCAGCGGTGATGGCGAAGCGGTTACGACGGGCATCCAACTGGCCATGACGGACCTGAGACCTGAATTGATCCAATCGGGACGCACCGCGCCTGTGAAACCGAACGCGCCGGCACCGCCACGGCCCTGCGCGCCACAAGCTGCGATCTGATTTGCCGGCGGAGGACGTTTCCGACCCGTGCGCGGAGCGTCCGTGCCGTTCAGCCGTGACACACCTTTCAGGATCGATGGTCAGGCCCTGACATGGGTAAAAAGCACGGTCTGGCTTGTTCTGGAACGCCAATTGCCTTTTTGATGGCGCTGACCCCCAATGCCCTGCGCGCCGGGGGTTCACATAAATTCCGCCAAGGGGAAACACCATGCTGCAAGGTCTGCGCATCATCGAGGTCGAGGGGCTGGGCCCCGGACCCTTTGCGGGCATGACGCTGGCCGATCACGGGGCCGATGTTATCGTCGTGCATCGCAAGGACACGAAACTCGCCCCCGGCTATCCGGCGAAAAGCCTGCTGGACCGCAACAAACGGTCGATTGCGCTGGACCTTAAAAACCCGGACGACATCCAGACATTTCTGAAACTGGTCGCCACCGCCGATGCACTGATCGAAGGGTTCCGGCCCGGCGTGATGGAACGACTGGGCATCGGTCCCGCCGAATGTCAGGCCATCAACCCGCGACTGGTTTTCGGCCGAATGACCGGATGGGGGCAGGATGGCACGCTGGCGAAATCAGCCGGGCATGACATGAATTACGCCAGCCTGTCCGGGGCGCTGTGGTATGCGTCGCCCCCTGGTGTCGAACCCTTTGCCACGCCGACCGTTCTGGGTGATATCGGCGGCGGGGCGCTGTATCTGGTGATCGGCCTGTTGATTGGCATCATGCGCGCCCGTGAAACCGGGGTGGGCACGGTGGTTGACGCGGCCATCGTCGACGGGTCTGCCCATAGCCTGAACCTGCTGATGGCCTTGGCCGGCAGCGGCATGCTGGCCGAGGCGCGCGGGCAAAGCCTGCTGGATGGCCCGCCCTGGAGCCGCAGTTACCGCTGCGCCGATGGCGGGTTCATGTCCGTGCAATGCATCGAGCCGCAGTTCTATCGCCAGTTTCTTGAAATCCTTGGCCTGTCGGACGATCCCGATATGGCCGGACAGATGGACCGGCAACGCTGGCCCCGTCAGGCCGCTGTCATCGAGGCGCGTTTCCTGTCCATGCCGCGTGACGACTGGGAACGCACCTTTGGGACCTCGGATGCCTGCGTCGCCCCGGTGCTCAGCCCGCATCAGGCGGCCCGCCATCAGATCAACAAGGACCGCGGCATGTGGACCGAGGCGTTTGGTTTGCTGCAGGCGATGCCGGCTCCGCGGTTTTCGACCAGAGCGCCGCTTGCCCCGACCGACCCGCCAAACCGTGGACAGCATCAAGCGGAAATCATGGACGAAATTTCCGGCAAGACGCGCTAGCATTTCGAGGCCAGCCCCGCGAGGACACGGGAGGGCGCGCCGGTCCCGACAGCCCGGTTTTTCCGCCATACAGCGCCTGCCGGCGACGTCAGAACGCCACCGTATCCCCGCCGCGCAGGCCAAGAATTTCGCGCGCCTCGTCGGGGGTGGCGATTTCGCCGCCCAATTCTTCGATCAGGCGGCGCACCTTGGTCACCTGTTCGGCGTTCGACATCGCCAGCTTGCCCCGCCCGAGGAATAACGAATCCTCCAGCCCGACGCGCACATGCCCCCCCATCTGCGCCGAGGTCAGCGCCATCGGCATCTGCGCCGCCCCCGCCCCGATCACCGACCAGCGGTAGCCGGTGCCGAACAGCTTGTCCGCCGTCCGTTTGAGGAACACGAGGTTCTCGACCTCGGCCGCGATGCCGCCCAGAATGCCCATCACGAACTGGATGAACACCGGCGCGGTAAACATGCCGCGGTCCATGCAGAATTTCAGGTTGTACAGGTGGCCGACGTCGTAACATTCATGTTCGAACCGCACATCTTCGGGGCCCAGCGCCTCGGCGACCATACGGATGTCGGCGAATGTGTTGCGGAAAATCGCGGCTTCGGACCCGGCGATGTAGGGCTGTTCCCAGTCCTCTTTCCAGGTGTCGTAGCGGTCCGCCAGCGGGTGGAACGAAAAGTTCAGCGACCCCATGTTCAGGCTGCACATTTCGGGCCGGAACCGGCGGGCCGGGGCCAGCCGGTCGGCGATGGTGGCATGGATCGACCCGCCGGTGGTGATGTTCACGACCGCATCCGTCGCCTGCTTTATCCGCGGCAGGAAGGCGGCAAAATGATCGGGGTCGATGGACGGCGCGCCATTGGCGGGGTTGCGCGCGTGCAGATGCAGGATCGCCGCGCCCGCCTCGGCCGCCGCGATGGCCTGTTCGGCGATGCTGTCAGGCGTCACCGGCAGGGCATCGGACATCGTGGGCGTGTGGATCGCGCCGGTCACAGCGCAGGTGATGATCGTTTTTTGACGTGCCATGCCTATAGCTCCCTGTAGCCGCCCGCGATTGCAAGACGGTGCCGTATGGTGTTTGCCTGTCCCAGCGTCTGTTCCAGAAAACACCCCTTTTGCGCCGCAGCGATCAGTGCGGCCTTGGCGTCGTCGGATACCGGCGCGTCCAGATGGATGTCGATCTCGAAGCCTTTCGGAGCGGTTTCATAGACCCGCCCGGCCTTGGCCCAATCCCACACCACCCGTGTTTCCAGCCGCAATCCATCGACCGGCACACCCGTGCGTTTGCCGAAAGCGCGGATCTGCGTCATCAGGCATCCCGTCAACCCGGCCACGAACAGCGCCAGCGGCGGTGGCGCGCTGGCGTCGCCGCCGTGAAACGGCCCCTCATCGGTGGCGAGGGTGAAGGTTTCGACAAACGGCCGGACCATCGTCACCGTCAGGTCATTGCGCATCTTGCCGCTGGCGACGCCGGTGCAGTTGAACTGCACCTCGGCGCGCGGGGGCATGTCATCGTGGCTCAGGGCCATGGTCAATCCTCCATAATGGCGACGGCACGGGTGAACCCAGCTGATCCGCCCTTCAGCTTGACCGGGAAACAGCACACGGTGAACCCGCTGGCTGGCAGGGTTTCAAGGTTTGCCAGCTTTTCCAGATGGCAATAGCCGATGGTCATCGAGGCGCGGTGGCCTTCCCAGATAATGGCGGGATCATGCGTTTCCATCCAGCGCCGCGCGGTCAGCAGGAACGGCGCGTCCCATGACCACGCATCGGTCCCCGTCACCCGCACGCCGCGTTCCAGCAGCCACAACGTGGCGTCGCGCCCCATGCCGCAGCCTTTGTTGATGTATTCAGGCTGGCCATAGGCCGCCCCGGCGGCTGTGTTCACCACCACGATGTCCAGGGGCTGGATCGCATGGCCGATCCGCGCAAGTTCTGCCTCTACCTGATCCGGGGTCACGACATGGCCGTCCGGCAGGTGACGGAAATCAAGTTTCACACCGGGCCGGAAACACCAGTCCAGCGGCACCTCGTCGATGGTGATCGCCCGTTTGCCGCCATCCATCGTCGAATGGTGGTGGTAAGGTGCATCCAGATGCGTGCCGTTGTGCGATGTCAGGCGCAGCTGTTCGATCGCCCAGCCTTCACCCCCCGGCAGGTCGTGTACCTGCAGGCCGGGAAAGAAGGACGTGACCTGCCCCACCGTCTGCGCATGGGTCAGATAGTCGATTTCCGGCAGCATGACCGGCGGATCAGAGGCGATGCCCGCCTCGAGGGCTACGGAAATATCAATGAAACGTGGCATGAGGGCCTCCTTCAACGGCCAGGAACAAGGGCAAGGGTCAGCGGCGGCCAGGCGATGACCAGCAGCAAGACAAGGAACATGATGAGGGCGAAGGGCGCCGCCCCGCGAAAGATGTCGCCGAGTGTGATCGAGGCATCTTCGAGCGTGGATTTGATGACATAGACCGATATGCCGAACGGCGGAGTCAGCAGTCCGATTTCCACCGCGATCACCGTGACGATGCCGAACCATACCAGATCCAGCCCCATCGGGATCACGACCGGCAGCATCAGGGGCACCGCGATCAGCAGGATCGATGATGAATCGAGGATCATGCCCAGCAGGATCAGCACCGCGATATAGGCCAGCATCAGGCCCCAGAACCCAAGGTCTGCCGCCGCCGCCCAGTTCGCCAGCCCCTGCGGCACGCCCGACAGCGACAGCATCCGCGAATAGATCTGCGCCGCGATGATCAGGAAACAGACGGCGGCGGTCACCAGCCCGGTTTCCACCAGCACATTCCATATCTGCCGCCAGTTCAGCGACCCGCGCGCCACCCCGATCACCAGTGCCGCGATGGACCCGACCGCCCCTGCCTCGACCGGGGTAAAAATGCCGCCATAGATTCCGCCCAGCACCACAAAGATCAGCAAAAGGATCGGCCCGGCCTTTGCCAGCACCTCGCGCAGCGGCATCGCATCGCCATCGGGCTTGCCCGGGCGACCGGTCAGGCCCGGCATGAAGACCGCCATCAGCACGATGCCGACCGAAAAGGCCACCGCCATGATCAGGCCCGGACCGATTCCGGCCAGAAACATGTCGCCGATGCTTTGTTCGGCCAAGATCCCGTACAGGATCAGCAACAGTGACGGCGGGATCAGCATCCCCAGCACCGATGACCCCGCCACCACCCCCACCGCAAAGCGCGGCGCATAGCCGGCACGCACCATTTCGGGCACCGCGATGCGGGTGAATACTGCGGCCGAGGCGATGGAAATGCCGGTGATCGCGGCGAAAATGGCATTCGCCCCCACGGTCCCCACGGCCAGACCACCCTTGAGGCGATAAAATGCACGGTTGGCGACTGCATAGGCATCTTTGCCCAGCCCCGCCTCGCTGACCAGAAATCCCATCAGGACGAACAGCGGCACCACGCCGAAAAAGTAGCTGGAAATCGAATCGTTCGCCGCCAGCGACACAAGGCGCGACGCGAGCAACGGCGATCCGGTGATCGCCCATACCCCGGCATAGGAACACAGCATCAGGGCGATCGGCACATGCAGCCCGGCCAGCACCAGCAGCGCCATGATGGCCAGCGCGATCAAACCGATCTCGAACCCGGTCACGCGCCGGTCTCCTGATCGCCCGGCCCATGCCTCCGCCAGATCCGTGCCGCGAATTGCAGCACCAGAAGCATGCCGCCGACCAGAATGCACAGCTTTACCGGCCAGACCGGAAACGTGATGTCGCCAATCGCACCCACGAATTGATCCCGCTCCCAGGCGCGCACAAAGACCGGCCAGGTCGTCCAGACGATCACACCCACCGCTGCCACCCCGGCCAGATCGAACAGGGTTTGCAACGCGCGCGATGCCTGCCGTGGCAGCACCGACAAAAGCGCTTCGGACCGCGCGATGCGACCTTTGCGCAGGGCCTGCGGCACCTGCAGAAACACGATGGCGACGATCGAAAGGCTGACAAGTTCCGGCACGCCCGGCACGGGCTGACCAAACAGGTTGCGCCCCGCCACGTCCGCTCCGATCAGCAACATCAGACCGAGGATGAGCAGCGACCCGGCGACGTTGACCCCCTGCGTGACCCCGTCAAGGGCCCGCAGCGCGAGGGGATCGCGCTGCGGCTCGGATGGGTTGATCACTCGCGATCCCAATCGCGCAGCGGTGTCGCCCCGCTGGCGCGCATCGCATCCATATAGGTCGTCAGCATCGCCATTCCCGGCACGCCGCGCCCGTCCAGCGTAGCGGCCCAGGTCTTGGCCGCGTTGTCCATACCCTTGGCCCAGGCGGCGCGCAGGTCGGCGGGTGCTTCGGTCACCGTCGCGCCGGCTTCGGCCATCTTGGTCAGGGAATTGGCCGCCGCCGCTTCGAGCGCATCCATGTACCACGCGCCCGCCTTGTCGGCGGCGGCGTGCAGCGCGTCCTGTGCCGGTTTCGGCATTTTGTCATACCAGTCCTTTGATGCGCAGAGCGCACCGGCAAACTGTGCCCCCAATCCCGCGCGCGTGACATAGGGCGCCACCTCGAACAATTTGCCGGGCAGCGCGGCAGAGGCGAACACGATCACCCCGTCGTAAACCCCGGCCTTCAATTCGTTGTAATAGGTGGTCAGGTTGCCCGCGACCCCGGTTGCCCCGGTGCCCGACAACCAGTTTATCGCCGCCCCCGGCGCCGCAATCTTGCGCCCCTTCAGATCATCCAGCGACGTGACCGGAAAGGTCGTCATCAGGATGTAATCATCAATCGCGATGGGCGCACCAAGGTAAACGGTCCCGTTTTCGCCATAAGCCGCGGTCATGCGCGGATCGGTCTTGTGCAACTGGTCCAGCAGGGTTGACACCTGACGGGGATCGGCGCTGACAAACGGGGTGTAATAGGTCACGTTCTGGATCGCCAGTTTCGCCGGATCGAACAGCGCCTGACAGGTGCCGATCTGAGCGATGCCGGCCTCCAGCGCCTCCAGTTCTTCGCCCACCGGCGCGAGGGACCCACCATATTGTTCGTTGAAGGTGATCGTGTGGCCTGCCGCGGCAAACCCCTCGACCGCCGCAGGAATGAACGCCTGCGGGATCATCTGCACCCAACGAAAGACCGGCGGGTGTCCGGCCACCACGATGGCGTTGAAACTGTCCGCAATGGCCACCACCGGCGCCATCGACATCGCAAGGGCAACCGCCCCTTTCAGCAAGATCTTCATGTCATCCTCCCCAGTTTAAACCCGCAACTCCTCTTGCGGGTCGATTTCCGTCTACGTCTGAACGGTGCCCTCCAGCATGCCGCGCAAACCGGCCGCGCTGAATGTCACAAGGCGGGCGACCACGGCCTCTGTCGGCTCGGGCCCGTCCTGTTGCGCCAGACGCTCTGGCCGGCCGTCGCGGGCGACGACACCGATCAGCGCGCCGAGGGCAAAGCTGTAGGCCCAGCCGGCAAGCGCCTGATCCGCGCGCGGTTCGGCGGTGCGGATCGCCGCAATGAACCGGTTCGCAACCGCGTCATAATGTTCGGCGACCAGCGCACGGTCCCGTTGGTCCCCCACCACAAGCGTCGCAAAGATGCGTGCATAATCCACACCGCCGCCTTCGGGGCCAAGCGGCGGAGCGGCGAAGGCCGCAAGCACCTGTTCCAGCGCATCGGGTGCAGCAAGGTCCACCACGTCCAGTGCGGCAAGGCGCGCGGCGTTGATCAGCATCGATCGGCGCGCGACTACCGCGGCATAAAGCCCATCCTTGCCGGCAAAGTGATAATGCAACAGCCCCTGCGCCACCCCCGCCTCGACCGCGATGGCCTTCATGCCGGATCCGGAAAACCCGTCACGGGCAAACACCCGTTCCGCCGCATCCAGAATTCGCGTGCGCGCCGACGGCAGGTCTTCGGCGTCTGTCGGTCGGTCGGCGGCAAAGGCGTGCGCTTGTTTCATGGCGTCAGGTTACGCTGGCTGCTCGATCAGTCAAGAATTTTCCTGCGCCGTCGCACAGACGATCTGCAGCCGCCGGAATGGCAAGATTTGCCGGCCAATCTGAAGCGGACCGGCGTTGGCCAGATCGCGGCGATGATCTGCCATTCCGATCATTTACCGGGACAACAAATATGGTCGGTTGCATGATTTTTCTGGAAGATCATGCCGTTGGGCAGGATTTACGGCTTTTGAACAGGCGGCAGGGCCAGCACGTCGACGGTGGCAGACTGCAAGGTCTTTTCGGTGACACTGCCCAGAAATAACCGCGCGAGCATGCCTTTGCCTTGGGTCGAAACGACGATCAGGTCTGCGTTCATCGCATCGGCCGCCTTGTGGATTTCATGCGCGGTTGTGGTTTCCTCATAGCGGACGATCATCTCGGCCTGCAGCCCCGCCACATCTGCCATGAAACTCGCAAGGTCGCGGCGGGCCTCGCTTTGCTGGTCCGCCAGATAGGTCGCACGGTCGTCCTTGCGCATCGAATCCGACATGGCAAGGCGCAGGGCCGTGGCATCAAAGACATGGAGCACGGAATGGTGCGCGTCCTTGCCCAACCCGAGCGCTGCAAAGCGCTGCATGGCGGTCTTCGCATTGTCGGACAGATCGGTGGTCAGCAGGATATGCCGCCACGGGGCGACCGGCGGACCGTTCGCCATCAGGACGGGGCAATCGACGGAACGGATCGTCCGCTCTGCCGTCGTCCCAAGGAAAGCATCCTTGAGGATGTGCCGCCGGTGCGGCCCGATCACCAGCAGATCCGGTTTCTTTTGCGCAACAGCCTTTACGATGCCGGCGAAAGGATCGGACAGGACCACGTCGGTCTCGCAGGTGATGCCATCGGCTGACCGGAGCGATTGCGCCAGTTCGCGCAGCAAAGCCCGGGCATCCGTTGCGTCATGATCAACGATCCGGCGCGGTCGGTCATCGTCCACGACATGCACAAGGTCCAGCACGGCCCCATGCGCCCGGGCAAGCAGCACGGCCCGCCGCAGGGCCCGGTCTGACCGTTCGGAAAAATCCGTCGCCAACATGATCCGCTGCATGGCTTTCCTCCTTTTACTCCGACGCATCCAATTAATCATACTTTGACAAGGTCAGATTTGATCGAGGTCAATCAAACCATCGCAAACATCGCTATACTGCGTCATAACACCATCAGAGTAGCCATTCGATGCCGAATGAACATTACCAGACCGTAAGAGAAGTGGCCGATCGCCTGAAAGTGGCCGAAGCGACCGTGCGGCACTGGATCAAGCTCGGCGATTTGCGCGCCATCGATATTGGCAAGGGGTGGCGGATCGCAAACACCGATCTCGAGCAATTCCTTGAACGCCACCAAAGCGCGCCCCGCGCATCAAACGCAGCGGCGCAGAAGAGGCACAGATGATACCGACAATGTCAGCCTTTGCCGAAGTGGCGATCCTTCTGGTGATGGCGGCCGGTATCGGAATTGTCGGCACAATGCTGCGTCAACCGCTGATCGTCAGCTTTATCGCGGTCGGCCTGATCGCGGGGCCGTAGGTGCTGGATGTCGTGCATTCCGACGAACAGATCGCGCTGCTGTCGGAACTGGGCATCGCGGTGCTGTTGTTTCTGGTTGGGACCAAGCTGGACGTAAAGCTGATCCGCTCGCTTGGGGCCGTGTCGGTGCTGACTGGTCTGGGCCAGGTCGGCTTCACCGCGTTTTTCGGCTATCTGATCGGCCTTGCACTGGGGCTTGACCCGGTGACGAGCCTGTATGTCGCGGTGGCGCTGACGTTTTCGTCCACCATAATCATCGTGAAACTGCTGTCCGACAAGCGCGAGATCGACGCGCTGCATGGCCAGATCGCGCTGGGGTTCCTGATCGTGCAGGATCTGGTGGTGGTGCTGGCGATGATCGTGCTGTCGGCTATCGGTATCGGTGCGGCGGACGCAGGGCACGGCGGCGGATCGGTTCTGACGGTGCTGGCCTCGGGCGTGGCGATGGTGGCGGCGGTGGTCCTGTTCGTGCGTTATGCGGCCAATCCGCTGACCGAACGGCTGGCCCGCGCGCCGGAACTGCTGGTGATCTTTGCGATTGCGCTGGCCGCGATGTTTGCCGCCGTCGGCGATGCCGTGGGTCTGGGCAAGGAGGTGGGCGGCCTGATGGCGGGCGTGGCGCTGGCCTCCACCGCCTACCGCGAAACCATTGCCGCGCGGCTGGCGCCCTTGCGGGATTTCCTGCTGCTGTTCTTTTTCATCGCGCTGGGGGCGACGCTGGATCTGTCACTGTTGGGCGCGCATGTCTCAGGTGCTGTGGTGTTTTCGCTGTTCGTGCTGATCGGTAACCCGTTGATCGTGCTGGTAATCATGGGGGCCATGGGCTACCGCAAGCGCACGGGGTTTCTGGCGGGTCTGACCGTCGCGCAGATCAGCGAGTTTTCCCTGATCTTTGTCGCCATGGGGGTCAGCCTTGGCCATGTGGCGGATGATGCGCTGGGTCTGGTCACCATGGTCGGCCTCGTGACCATCGCGGCGTCTACCTACATGATCACTTATTCTCATCATCTTCTGGCGGTGTTCGAACCCTTTCTGGGGATATTCGAACGCAAGGGCACCCCGCGCGAGCCTTCCGAGTCCGGGACGCATCAGGGCCGGACGTTCCCCGTGATCATCTTTGGTCTGGGGCGCTTTGGCACGGCCCTGGGCATGCGTCTGCAGAAACGCGGCATTGCCGTGCTTGGGGTGGATTTCAACCCGCTGGCCATCCGGCGCTGGCGCGAACTGGGGCTTGATGCGAAATTCGGCGATGCGACGGACCCGGAATTCGTGGCCGAACTGCCCCTGCGTGGCGCAGGCTGGCTGGTGTCCACCGTGCCCATTCACCCTACGGGCCTCAGCCAAGAAGATACGCGGCGGACGCTGATGCAGCTGGCCCGCACATCGGGGTTTTCGGGCCGGATCGCCGCCGCATCGCATGGTGCCACCGAGACAGAGGTTCTGTTCGGGTCGGGCGCGGACCTTGTGCTGGAACCGTTTCAGGATGCCGCCGACCGCGCGGTCGAACTGCTGTGCGGGGCGCCCGCATCCGAACGGACCCAAATCCCCGAAATCTCGACCGAGGGCCGGATAACGGACTGACGCTCATCTGCAAGGATCCCGCTTATGGTGGGCGAAAACCGGTGCAATGTCAGCCGTTGCATTGGTTCAGGCAGGCTGTCCGGAGCAGTGCCAGATGGTACAAACTGCGCTGTCACACAGAATCAGCCGGAATTGGTTCAGGCGTTTCGACCCAAGGCCCAATTACCCCGAAAAGCACATAAAACCGGTCGAAACAGCGCCAATAGCCGGTTTCAAGGGCCAGCTTCAGTCTCTGCGTGTACCTTTGCGCGAACATATTCTATAGAGATTGTATTTGCCACAGCACTTTTAAACGTGGCGAAAGTGTGTTAATAATTTGTCTTGCGGCGCGTAAAGTTCACCAAGTGATGATCAATGAGGAGATGTTACATGAAAATGAATTTTAGGATCGGGGCGGCGGCGCTTGCCTTGGTTATTGCTGCAAGCGGCGCGCAGGCGGCAACGTGTAACTTCGGTAGCACGATACCTGCCGCCGACGTGACTGTTTCAACGGCGTGCATCGGTCCAAATCAGTTCACACAAGGCTAGGGGTCTCCGGACGCCAACGATATTGCCGGGCTGGGAACGTTCAGCGACTGGGCAGAGCTTGGAGTTATTGACGATAACGCCACTAGCAGCGCCTTTTCAATCACCGGTCTGGGCACAACGTCGGGAACGTGGACGATCTTAGGTGCGGTTTCCACAGAAACCTATGCGCTGGCCTTGAAGGCTGGGCAGAATTTCGCGGCCTACGTTCTTTCCGGGACCACGGGCAATTGGACCACAAACGCGCTTATCAATCGTAATGGCAGTCCGCAAGATTTGTCGAACGCAGTTCTTTTCAGCCGCAATAACGGCGGCGGTGGTGGTGGTGTGCCGGTTGTGCCGTTGCCCGCAGGTTTTGCCCTGATGCTGACCGGGCTTGGTGCGGTCGGGTTGATCGGCCGTCGCAAGGCCCGCAAGGCCTGATCAGACATCTGCCCAAAACATGACAGAAAGGCGCCCAACGGGCGCCTTTTTTCTGTCCGATATCGGCTTCAAACTTGGCTTAAACGCAGCTTGAGGACAGTATTATCGTCAGAAAAACCCATTCAAAGACCATTATCACCACGTCAGCCACTGTCCGTCAGGACGACGTCGCACGGGATGCAAACCCACTCGCGCATGCCTTGCCCAAAGACTTGTTCGATGATGTCCTGTCGGATGACTGGCTGACGGATCTCAAGGAATTTGCCAGCGGGCCCGGCGTGTCGGCACCCCGGTCGGACGATCGCGGATTCGAAAAAATGTTGACCGGCGATACGGCCATCAAGTTCGTGGGTCTTGGTATGGCAACCGATCAAGGGTCCTTGTCAGTGTCGGTCGTGACGACTGCCCGCGCCGACCATAGCCACAGCTTTCTCTGGCAAACGGATTATTTCGCGCACCCGGCCCTGCAAAACGCTGCTGACCGCGCCATGGATACTCTGTACCAGATCCGTGAAACGCTCGCAGAGCGGTTCTTTCTTGCAGAAGCCCCGATATCGGAGCCGGACATCATTGATGCGGACGCTGCGTTCGGCAGGCCGTCAGGCGGTGGTGGTGGTGGTGGTGGCG
>JBBRCF010000091.1:0-13965 GCA_038205135.1 Rhodobacterales bacterium | reverse complement strand
CGGCCATAACCTCCGTGCAATGGGCTGGCTTGGCCTCGGGCTGATCACTCGATCCTCACGTGCACATGCTGTGAGATTCACGCTGCTGAATGGGAGAACGAAACTGTGAACAAGGGACTCGCGGTCGGGATGTTCCTGCTGACGGTCGGCGCCGCGAGCGTCGCGCTGGCAGGATCCGACGACGCGGGATCGGGATCGGGATCGGGTTCGGGATCGGGTTCGGGATCGGGATCGGGATCGGGATCGGGATCGGGATCGGGATCGGGATCGGGATCGGGATGAGCCGTCGGCTGCATGTCGGGCAGCGTCAAGACCGGATCGTCCGGAATTTGCGCAGCCGTCACAGGCGCTGGCAGGATCGGGGCAGTCTGATCCGGCACCACGGGATCAACCGTGTCCGGCAGCACATCTGCCGCCACCATATCCTGCAAGGCGGCATGTGGCAGCGCGCCGTTCCCCACAATCTGCGCCATCGACGGGCGTGCGCCTGCGTCATCGGGCATGGCCATGCGCTTGGCCGCATCAAACACCTGCTGCAGCGCCTGAAACGCCGCCGGGTCGTTGCGGTCAATCGCTTTCAGCCGCGCGGCATAGGCGCGTTTCACGTCCCGCAGGGGCGCAGGGCCGGGCAGACCCAGATCGGACCATGGCCATTGCGGGCGCTTACCGGCCATCTTGCCCCCTTGCCGCGTTGCGGGCGTTATAGTCCTCGATCAGCGGCTGTTGATTTTCCTGACTGCCGATGGGAGGGTTCACCCCGGAAACGGGACGGGGCAGCGACGGGTCAGGCATCACGCCCCAAAAGGCCGTCAGTCCCAGACATGCCGCAAAAACCCACGGCGCGATGGGCCGGCGCCCAAGCTGTTCCACACGGTCGGGCGACCATTGCGGAATGGCCTTTCCCTTGATCAGGACAAAAATCGGCAGGCCCCCCAGCACGAACAGGATCGGCGTCACCATGCTGGTAAAGAAGATCAATTGGCCCGCCCCCCAATCTGACCTGTCAGGTGGTTTGGTCACAACCGTGATGATCGCCAAGCACAGTCCCATCGCGATCAGCACAGCAGCGCGGCGGGTCAGATCGTACCGGTCGGCCAAGGCGTACGCCCGGTCCAGCGGCGTGGTCTGCGCCCTGCTGACCGCCATCACAACCTGCGCATATCCGGCTTGCGCGCCAAAAGCCCTGCGGAACCGGATGCCGTCGGAGGCCCAGTTGAACTGATCCTCCAGCAACCGCGCAAGCGGCGTCCGAAGTTCGGGGACCGCCCCGTTCGCCATATTTGCCAGCCGCTGGAACAGCAGCGCCTCGATGATGTCACGCGCCGCGCGGTTCCCGGTCATCGCCGGACACGTCAGAACACGCGCGATCACGTCCAGATCCCAAGGGGTCGTGGCCGTCGCGTCAAAGACAGCTTTGGTCATGTCTTGAAGGTCCGGGACAGGGTCCGTGACAAACTCCGGGTCAAACGCGGGGGGCGGCGCAAAGCAGGATGGCACTGGGGGATTTGGCGCAGGTGATGGGTCCGTCACGTCAGAGAGCGCTACCCCCGTGACCAATTCCAACACAGAAGGCCGGTCCGGCGCGCGGGACGTTGGGGCCTGTGCCGACGCGGTTTGGGCCTTTGCCGCATCAAACGCCTGTTGCAGCGCCTGAAATGCGGCCGGGTCGTTGTGGTCAATCGCCTTCAGCCGCGCGGCATAGGCGCGTTTCACGTCCCGCAAGGGCGCGGGGCCGTCCAGCCCAAGGTCGGACCACGGCCAGACCTTGCGTTCAGGTGACATAGTAATCGTCGATCAGGTTTAGTGTGGCCGCGATGTTGCCACGCAAACGGTCGATGGTGGCCGGGTCCTGCCCCAGCAGCGCGGCCTCGAATTCGATCAGCATGTGCTGGATCGCGGGCCGGTCCGCGCCGCCCGCCATCTCGTAGACCCGCCGCAACCGCGCCAGCAGAGCGGTGTTTTCCCCTTGATCCCGGGGATGCAGTTTCAACCGGTCCATCGCGCGCAACCGCGTTGCAACCTCGGCCTCGCTCAACCCGTCGGCATTCTGGCGGATGACGGTGCCGGCCTTGGCCCCGGTGGTCAGCGACCGGCCTTCAACAGCAATCAGCCCCGAGGGGTCTTAGGTGATCCGCACCGCCATGCTTTCCGCGCCCGCCTTGCCCTTGGGCACCGTCACGCTGAACTTGCCCAAGGGCACGTTGTCTTCGACCTTGGGCGCTTCGCCCTGAAACACCTCGACGGCCAGTTGGGTCTGGTTATCCGCCATGGTGCCGAACACCCGTTCCCGGCTGGCGGGCAGCGCGGTGTTGCGTTCGATGATCGGTTCGAAAAACCCCGCCAGCACCGACCCGTCGGGCAGTTTGGTGCCCACGGCGATGCCCACCGAAAACGGGCTGACATCGGTCATCACCACATCATCCAGCGCACGGTCCATCGCCACCAGCCCGGCCTGAACGGCAGCCCCCAATGCCACGGCGTGATCCGGGTCGATGCCCATTTCCGGCAGGCGGCGGAACTGCCGCGCGACCAGATGACGGATCATCGGCATCCGCGTGGCACCGCCCACCAGAATGACCCGGTCAAGGCTGTCGATACTGTCGCGACTGTCGTAGAAACAGCTTTCAATCGGGCGATACAGCCGTTTCAGCAGCGGCGCGGCGGCGGCCTCGAACAGGGCGCGGTCCACGGTGACCACCTGTTCCGCGCCATCCAGCATCAGCCGCGCGTCATGCGTATCGGCCCCCGACAGCGCACGCTTGGCGTGGTCAGCGGCCAACCGGATCACCCGCTGCGCGTCCGCACCCAGCTTGGCCCAGGGTGTGCCCAGCGTGTCACCCATCGCCTGCGCCAGCGCCTCGGTGAAATCCTCGCCACCCAGATGGGCGTCGCCTGAACTGGCCTTGACCTGCATAACCCCGTCAAAATGATCCGGCACGGTCACATCGAACGTCCCGCCGCCCAGATCAAAGATCAGGAACTGGCTTTCGCCGCCCCGGTCCTGCAACCCATAGGCCAATGCGGCGGCAGTCGGTTCATTGATCAGACGCACCGCATGCAGCCCGGCAATCGTGCAGGCCGCCAGTGTCGCCTTGCGCTGGGTCTGGTTGAAATAGGCGGGCACGGACACCACGACATCGCGAATGAGCTGCCCCAGATGCGTCTCGGCGTCCTCTTTCAGCTTTTTCAGTACCAGCGCCGACAGATCCTCGGCGCGAAAGACCTGTCCGCCCAGACGCACCGTGCTGTCCGTGCCCATCGCGCGCTTGAACGCGGCGGCGCTGTCGCGAGGATGCGTCGCCAGCCGGTCCCGCGCGGCGGCCCCACCAGCACCCGCCCTGCATCCACCGACACGACCGACGGCGTCAGCATCTGCCCCAGCGCGTTGGGGATCAGGTCGGGTCGTCCGTCCCGAAACACCGCAATCAGCGAATTGGTGGTGCCAAGGTCAATGCCGATGGGGGGCTGGGTCATGACATGTCCTGTGCTGCGCCATTGGGTTATGAGATCGCCCGGCAAAACGGTCAATCCGGGGTTAGGGCAGACAAGCCGATCGGCATTCTGGCGTCAAAACGAGGGAAAAGATGGCCAAGGCAGTACTGATCCAGAACCCAACCTCGATTTACGCGGACGAGATTGGCGCGACCTACGATTTCACTGCCATCTATCTGAACCGGATACAGCAGACGGTCGGCGACTGGGTCATCCTGTACGAAGCGCGTGGCGGGGCCTTCGGCTATGTCGCCGTGCAGAAAATTATGCAGATCGTACCGAAACCGGGGAGTGTCGGACGGTATCTGGCGATAGTGGAACGCGGCAGTCTGCTGGAATTCGAACGCGTGGTGCCACGCGATACGCCGTTGGGGCGGGCTTATGAACCGGTTTTGCGGGGACCTGACGGGCGGGCGATGTTGGGCGGCGCAAACTCTGCGGCGGTGCGGATGATCGACCCGCTGTCGTTTGCAGGCATCATCGATGCCGGGCTGACCGCCACGACCGACCATCGCGACACTTTGCCGCGCCAGCCGGTGACGGGCCTGGCCGAAGGCGCCGTGACCTTTGTCACCGATCGTACCCGGCAATTGTCGGATCGGGCGTTCCGTGACGCCGCATTTTCGCGCATGGTCAGGCTGGCCTATGATGGACGCTGTGCGGTGTCGGGGTTGTCGTTGCGCAATGGCGGCGGGCGGCCCGAGGTTGCCGCGGCGCATATCGTGCCTGTCGCCGACGGCGGCCCGGATGTGGTGGCAAACGGGCTGGCCTTGTCCGGTACGCTGCATTGGATGTTTGACCGCGGCCTGATTGCGGTGGCCGAAGATCACAGTGTGCTGGTGTCGCATAACAAAGTCCCCGCTGACGTGGTGCGGCGATTGATCGATCCGGAACAGCGGCTGATCCTGCCGCAAAACCCGCGGTATCGCCCCCATCCCGACTTTTTGAGGTGGCACCGCGAAAATGTCTTTGGCCGTGGCGAGCCGTTACCGCTGTGACAAAGGTTGGGTTGCCGCAAACCTGGCCGAGGTCAGCCGCGCTACGCCTGACACATTCCGAAATCCAAATAATTGCAGGAAATCATTGACGTCCACGTATGAACGGGCGCTTTTATCTTGTGGGGATTCGCACGCGGAAGGCGACGTCACAGCCCGGAACACGGGCAAGCGGGAGGAGATATCGTGGCTCAGTCGTCTCAGGCGACGGATGGACTGTCGTCCATACCGGGGCTTTTGCAGCGGAATGCGCAGCTTTTTGCTGCCAAACCAGCCTATCGCAAAAAGGAATTCGGCATCTGGCAGACCTGGACCTGGGCCGATGTCAGCCGCGAGGTCGACGATCTGGCGCTGGGGCTGATCAATCTGGGCGTGAACGAAGGCGATTTCATCGCTGTCATCGGCAACAACCGCCCGCATCTGTACTGGTCGATGGTCGCCGCGCAATCCGTCGGCGCGATCCCGGTGCCGCTGTATCAGGACGCCGCCGCCGAAGAGATGTCCTATGTGCTGGAACATTGCGGCGCGCGGTTCGCCATCGTCGAGGATCAGGAACAGGTCGACAAGGTGATCGAGGTGCAGGACCGCCTGCAACAGTTCGAGCACATGATCTATCTCGATGCGCGGGGGCTGCGGAAATACGACCACCACAAGCTGCATGAATTGCGCCATGTGCAGGAACAGGGCCGCGCGGCGCGGGACGAGTTCACCCCCGATCTGGCGGCGCGGCGGGCAAAGCTGGATTATGCGTCGACCTGCGTGATGCTGTACACCTCGGGCACCACCGGCAAGCCCAAGGGCGTGGTGCTGTCGAACCGTAACATCATCGAAAGCGCGCGCAATTCCTGCGATTTCGACCAACTTGGCGTGGGCGAAGAGGTGCTGGCCTATCTGCCGATGGCCTGGGTCGGCGATTTCATCTTTTCCATCGGGCAGGCCTATTGGTCGGGGTTTTGCGTCAACTGCCCCGAAAGCACCGAAACCATGCAATCCGATCTGCGCGAAATCGGGCCCAGCTATTTCTTTGCCCCGCCGCGGGTGTTTGAAACCATGCTGACATCGGTGATGATCCGGATGGAAGACGCCAGCCCGATGAAGAAATGGCTGTTCGACCGGTTCATGACGTTGGCAAAGCGGGTCGGCCCGGACATTCTGGACGGCAAGCCGGTGGGGATGCTGGACCGGATCGCCTATGCGCTGGGTCAGGTGGCGGTCTATGGCCCGCTGAAAAACACGTTGGGCTTCAGCAATATCCGCGTGGGTTACACGGCGGGCGAGGCGATCGGACCGGAAATCTTCAGCTTTTACCGCTCGCTGGGGATCAACCTGAAACAGCTGTACGGCCAGACCGAGGCGACGGTGTTCATCACGGTACAGCCCGACGGTCAGGTCCGCGCCGATACCGTGGGCGTGCCCGCCCCCGGCGTCGAATTACGCATCGCCGACAATGGCGAGGTGTTCTACCGCAGCCCCGGCGTGTTCGAATATTACTACAAGAACCCCGAAAGCACGGCATCCACCAAAGACGCCGAAGGCTGGGTGGCGACCGGCGATGCCGGGTTCATCGAACCGGGATCGGGCCACCTGCGCATCATCGACCGCGCCAAAGATGTGGGCAAGATGGCGGATGGCAGCCTGTTCGCGCCGAAATACGTTGAAAACAAACTGAAGTTCTACCCCAATATTCTGGAGGCCGTAGTGTTCGGCAATGGCCGCGACCGCTGCTGCGCCTTCATCAACATTGACCTCGCAGCGGTCGGAAACTGGGCCGAACGCAACAACCTGTCCTATTCCGGCTATCAGGAACTGGCAGGCCACCCCCGCGTTTTGGACATGGTGCAGGGCCATGTCGAAGAGGTGAACGCATCGGTTGCCGCCGACCCGATGCTGTCGGGCTGCCAGATCCACCGCTTTTTGATCCTGCACAAGGAACTGGATGCGGATGACGGCGAAATGACCCGCACCCGCAAGGTCCGCCGCCGCATCATCGAGGACAAATTCGACGATCTGATCGGCGCGCTGTATGACGGATTGCCGCAGATCGCGACGCGGACCGAAGTGACCTACGAGGATGGCCGCAAAGGGTACATCAGCGCCACGCTGACGCTGCGCGACGCCAAGGTGTTCCCGCTGACGCCCCAGAAAATGACATCGCAGAGGGTGGCCGCCGAATGAACGCGCAGATGCACCCGCAAGACGGCTACACCACCGCCGACGGCCGCAAGATCGGCCCGGTGCTGATGGAAATGAAGAACATCACGCTGCGGTTTGGCGGCGTCAAGGCGATCACCGACATCAGCTTCGACATCCGCGAGGGCGAGATCCGCGCCATCATCGGGCCGAACGGGGCCGGCAAATCCTCGATGCTGAACGTGATTTCCGGCTTCTACGTCCCGCAAGAGGGCGAAGTCTGGTACAAGGGCCAGCGCCGCCCGCCGATGAAACCATTTCAGGTGGCGCGCCTTGGCATTGCCCGCACGTTCCAGAACATCGCCCTGTTCGAAGGCATGTCGGTGCTGGACAACGTGATGACCGGCCGCCTGAACCACATGAAATCCGGCCTGATTGCGCAGGCGATCTGGAAAGGCCGCGCCGAGGCCGAAGAGGTCAAGAACCGCGAAGTGGCCGAAAAGGTCATCGATTTTCTGGAAATTCAGGCGATCCGCAAAACGCCGGTGTCCCGCTTGCCGTATGGGTTGAAAAAGCGTGTCGAACTGGCGCGTGCGCTGGCGGCGGAACCCTCGCTGTTGCTGCTGGACGAACCGATGGCCGGCATGAACGTCGAGGAAAAAGAGGACATGAGCCGCTTTATTCTGGATGTGAACGACGAATTCGGCACCACGATCTGCCTGATCGAACATGACATGGGCGTGGTGATGGACCTGTCCGACCGCGTCGTCGTGATGGATTACGGCAAAAAGATCGGCGACGGCACCCCCGACGAGGTGCGCACAAATCAGGCGGTGATCGACGCCTATCTGGGGGTGTCGCATGACTGACCCGATCACTGCCGCAGGGAGGATCTGATATGCCCGAGACGCTGCTATACGCGATCGAAGTGATGCTGAACGGGCTGATGGCCGGGGTGCTTTATGCGCTTGTCGCGCTTGGGTTCGTGCTGATCTACAAGGCCTCCGGCATTTTCAACTATGCCCAGGGCGTGATGGCGCTGTTTTCCGCGATGACGCTGGTGGGGATCATGGAAGGCCGGGTGCCGTTTTCGCATCTGATCAACGCCATCTTCGGCACCGATGTGCATTATTTCGGCTGGACCATGCCCGCCGTGCTGTCGATCCTGTTGACGATGGCGGTGATGGTGTTTCTGGCCTGGGCGGTGCAGCGGTTCATCTTTCGCCATCTGGTCAATCAGGAACCGATCATCCTGTTCATGGCCACCATCGGTCTGGCCTATTTCATGGAAGGCTTCGGCGACATGATGTGGGGGTCTGACATCAAGAAGCTGGATGTAGGCCTGCCGCAGGGCATGAATTCGTTGATCGACGAAACGACGTTCAACGCGTTTGGCTACGGGTTCTTCATCGACAATCTGGATATCGTGGCGGCCGTGGTCGCCGCCATTCTGGTCGCGATCCTTGTCGCCTTCAGCCAATACACCAAACAGGGCCGCGCGATGCGCGCGGTGGCCGACGACCATCAGGCGGCGCTGTCGGTGGGCATCTCGTTGAATTTCATCTGGATCATGGTCTGGTCTTTGGCGGGGTTCGTTGCCTTGGTCGCGGGCGTGATGTGGGGCGCGAAATCGGGCGTGCAGTTTTCGCTGTCACTGATCGCGCTGAAAGCGCTGCCGGTGCTGATACTGGGCGGATTTACCTCTATTCCCGGGGCCATCGTTGGCGGCCTGATCATCGGCGTGGGCGAAAAGCTGTTCGAGTTCTTTATCGGCCCGCTGATCGGTGGGGCGACGGAAAACTGGTTTGCCTATGTGCTGGCGCTGATTTTCCTCGTGTTCCGGCCGCAGGGCCTGTTCGGCGAAAAAATCATCGAGAGGGTGTGAGATGCAAAAAACCATCGCCATCCTGAACGTCATCGCATGGAGCGGATTCTGGGCCTTTGGCTATCTGGCGCTGACAACCGACCCGTCGGACACGCGTCGCGTCATGATCGCCCTGCTACTGGCTGCCATGGGCGGCGCGACGGGTCTGTGGGCGTGGTTCCGGCTGGTGCGTCATGCCGAGGCCACGGGTCTGGCCCGCAAACCGAATTTTGCCGTACCGGAACATCTGCGCACCGTATCTGAAGGGAAAAACTGATGTTCTACCGCGAGGCTGGCGATTTCAAGACGACCTATACGGCGGATGGGCAGACCTTTCCGATCCGGTTCGACCGGATGCGCTATTATGCCGTGCTGGCGGTGGCATTCGGGGTGATCCCGTTTGTCATCAACGACTACTGGGCCAACGCGGTGCTGTTGCCGTTCCTGATCTATTCGATCGCGGCGATCGGCCTGAACATTCTGGTCGGCTATTGCGGACAGGTGTCGCTGGGCACCGGCGGGTTCATGGCGGTGGGGGCCTACGCGGTCTACAAGCTGATGACGGCGTTTCCCGAGGTTAACCTGTTTTTCCACGTGCTGCTGGCGGGCGGGATCACGGCTTTTGTCGGCGTGATGTTCGGTCTGCCATCGCTGCGGATCAAGGGGTTCTATCTGGCGGTGGCGACACTGGCGGCGCAGTTTTTTCTGGTCTGGCTGTTCAACCGCGTGCCTTGGTTTTACAACTATTCGGTCTCGGGGCAGATTTCTGCACCCGATCGCACAGTGTTCGGCATGCTGGTATCGGGTCCGTCGGCAGACGCATGGGCGAAATACATGTTCTGTCTGGTGTTTACCGTGATGGTGGCGTTTCTGGCGCGCAATCTGACCCGCGGCATGCAGGGGCGGCAATGGATGGCGATCCGCGACATGGACATCGCCGCCGAAATCATCGGCGTGAACCCGCTGCGGGCTAAATTGATGGCCTTTGCGGTGTCGTCGTTTTTCATCGGCATCTCGGGCGCGTTGTTCTTTGCGGTCTATCTGGGCGCGGTCGAGGTCGGCGATGCCTTCGGGATCAACAAGTCCTTTCTGGTGCTGTTCATGATCATCATCGGCGGGTTGGGGTCGATCTTTGGCAGCTTTGTTGGCGCGGCGTTTCTGGTGCTGATGCCGGTGCTGTTGAAGAACGTGCTGGTGGGGACACTGGGTTGGCCGACCGATCTGGCAGCGCATCTGGAATTCATGATCGTCGGCCTGCTGATCATCATTTTCCTTATCGCCGAACCGCACGGGCTGGCGCAGCTCTGGCGCGTGACGAAAGAGAAACTTCGCCTCTGGCCTTTTCCGCACTGAGGCGTGGCCAGCGCGATGCAATCTAAAGACCAAGACCGGGACAGCCCGGCACGACAGACACGATGAAACTTTCCGGGAGGAACCAAACATGAAGATCAGATTTGCAGCACTGGTAGCCGCGGTGATTGCCGTCGGCACCCCAGTCCTGGCGCAGGACCTGCACTTTCCATCGCTCAGCTACCGCACGGGGCCGTTCGCGGCGGGCGGCATTCCCTTTGCCGACGGCTATTCGGACTACCTGACGCTGGTCAACGAACGTGACGGCGGCATTGGCGGCGTCAAGATCCGCCAGTCCGAATGCGAGACGGCCTACAACACCGAAAAGGGCGTGGAATGCTATGAAAAGATCAAGGGCGACAACCCCTTGGTCATTCAGCCGCTGTCCACCGGCATCACCTATCAGCTGATCCCCAAGGTCGCCGCTGATGGCATTCCGATGCACACGATGGGCTATGGCCGCACCTCGGCCAAGAACGGCACCGTGTTCTCGCACGTGTTCAACTATCCCGCAAACTACTGGGATGGCGCGTCGATTGCCATCAAGCATCTGCTGGACGTGAACAGCGGCAGCCTGACCGGCAAGAAGGTCGCGCTGGTCTATCACAACTCGGCTTATGGCAAGGAACCGATCCGCACACTGGAAGTCCTCGCCAAAAAGCATGGCTACGAGCTGACACTTTTGCCGGTGGACAGCCCCGGTCAGGAACAGAAATCGCAGTGGCTGCAGATCCGCCGCGACAAGCCTGACTACGTGCTGATGTGGGGCTGGGGCGTGATGAACGCGGTGGCGGTACAGGAAGCCGTGAACATCCGTTACCCGATGGAAAATTTCATCGGTGTCTGGTGGTCCGGATCGGAAAACGACGTGCTGCCCGCCGGTGAAGGGGCCAATGGCTACAAGGCGCTGACCCTGCACGGGACCGGCACCGATTATCCGCTTTATGCCGACCTGACGAAATTCGTGCATGACGCCGGCAAATCGGCCGGTGCCGGCGATCAGGTGGGAAGCGTGCTGTATTCGCGCGGCCTCTACGCGGCGATGCTGGCGGTCGAAGCGGCCAAGACCGCGCAGGCCATCCACAACACGGCGGCCATCACGCCGGCGATGATGCGCGACGGCATGGAAGCGCTTGAGATCACGCAGGACAAACTGACCGCGCTGGGGCTGCCGAACTTCAGCCCTTCGTTCAAGGTCAGCTGCGAGAACCATGGCGGTGACGGGCTGGCCATGGTGCAGCAGTGGGATGCCAGTGCCAAGAAGTGGAACCTGATCACCGACTGGATCCAGTCGGACAGCGATGTGATCGATCCGCTGATCATGGCCGACTCCGAGGCGTTCGCCAAGGAAACCAACATCACCAAGCTTTGCAACTGATCTGACGACGCGGGGGGCGCCGACGTGCCCCCCGCACTCTGCATAACCCAAGGGAGCCCCGCAATGCTGGACGCCGCACCGACCCACGAGACCGTGCTCGAGGTCAACAACATCGAGGTGATCTACAACCACGTCATCCTCGTGCTGAAAGGTGTCAGCCTGAAGGTGCCGAAGGGCGGGATCACGGCGCTGCTGGGCGGAAACGGCGCGGGCAAATCCACCACGCTCAAGGCGATATCCGGCCTGCTGGCGTCGGAACGCGGCAATATCACCAAAGGCACGATCACCTATCGCGGTAACAGCATCGTGGCGATGAACCCCGCCGATCTGGTGCATCGCGGCGTCATTCAGGTGATGGAAGGGCGGCATTGCTTTGAACACCTGACGGTCGAGGAAAACCTCATGACCGGGTCCTATACCCGCCGCGACGGGCGGGCTGCGGTCGAGGCCGACCTTGAAAAGGTCTATACCTATTTCCCGCGCCTTAAGCTGCGGCGCAAAAGCCAGGCGGGTTACACCTCGGGCGGGGAACAACAGATGGTGGCGATCGGCCGCGCGCTCATGTCGCGCCCCGAAACCATTCTGCTGGACGAACCGTCGATGGGACTGGCCCCGCAACTGGTCGAAGAGATTTTCAACATCGTCAAGACCTTGAACGAAAAGGAAGGTGCAACCTTCCTGCTGGCCGAACAGAATACAAACGTGGCGCTGCGATTTGCGCATTACGGTTACATTCTGGAATCGGGCCGCGTGGTGATGGACGGTCTGGCCAAGGATCTGCGCGAAAACCCTGATGTGAAGGAATTCTATCTGGGCATGTCGGACGAGGGCCGCAAATCCTTCCGCGACGTGCGCAGCTATCGCCGCCGCAAACGCTGGCTGAGCTGATCCACCTGAAAGGCAACCCGATGACCGGATATTTCGACGCTCTGGAAACCCGCAGCGCCGCAGAACGCGCGGAATGGCTGGCCACCGAACTGCCACGCCAGATCGCACGGGCCCGCGTTCTGCCGGGCTATGGCGGGCGGCTGGATGGCGTCGACCCGGCGCGCATTACGCGCATGGCCGATCTGGCAGCATTGCCGGTCCTGCGAAAATCCGATCTGGGCGCGGCGCAGAAATCGGCGGCCCCGTTTGGCGGGCTGACCACCCGCGCCCCGCACGGGTTTGCTCATGTGTTCCAGTCGCCCGGCCCGATCTATGAACCGGGCAATGTGGATAATGACTGGTGGCGGATCGGGCGGTTCCTGCATGCGGCGGGGGTGGGGCCGGGCGATATCGTGCAGAACTGTTTCGGCTATCACCTGACGCCCGCCGGCATGATATTCGAATCCGGTGCGCGCGCCGTGGGCGCCACGGTGTTGCCTGCCGGTACTGGCCAGACCGAACTGCAGGTCACCGCCGCGCTGGATATCGGCTGCACCGCCTATGCCGGCACACCCGATTACCTGAAGGTGATCCTGGAAAAGGCCGACGAGATGGGCGTGACGTTGAAGTTCACAAAGGCGGGCGTCGGCGGCGGCGCACTGTTCCCGTCTTTGCGCCAGTATTACGCCGATCGCGGCATCGCCTGCCTGCAATGCTATGCCACCGCCGATCTGGGCAACATCGCCTACGAATCCCCCGCGATGGACGGTATGATCGTCGATGAACATGTCATCGTTGAAATCGTGACGCCCGGTACCGGCGACCCCGTGGCCCCGGGTCAGGTCGGCGAGGTGGTGGTGACCACGCTGAACCCCGATTATCCGCTGATCCGGTTCGCCACTGGCGACCTGTCAGCAGTGATGGCGGGGGCGTCGCCCTGTGGCCGCACCAACCTGCGGATCAAGGGCTGGATGGGCCGCGCCGACCAGACAACAAAAATCAAGGGCATGTTCGTTCGCCCCGAACAGGTGGCGCAACTGGTGACGAAACACCCCGAAATTGCCCGCGCCCGCGTGGTGGCCGGCCGTGACGGCGAAATGGATACCATGACCGTGCGGATCGAAGCGGCGGGGGGCGATGCCGCAGCCTTTGCCGCGACCGTGGTGGATGTGTTGAAGATGAAGGGCACCGTCGAGATTGTCGCCGTCGGCAGCCTGCCGAACGACGGCAAGGTGATCGAAGACACCCGCACCTACGGCTGACCCTCAAAATCGGCCGAGGGCGCGATCAGCGCGGCCGGGTCAACCCAGAAGCCGCGCCAGCAGGTCTGAATCCTGATCGGTCAGCGCGTCGATGACGTTGTAGTGGTGCTGGTCCGGCACGATGACCTGCGGCACGTCCCATGCGTCCGCCAGCCAGCGCGTCTGGTCCAGAAACACCGGACGTTCCGAACCACCCACCCACAGCGTCACCGGCACCGGCAGACGGGCGGGCATCAACAGCGGACTTTCGGCGATGGCCTCTGCCTCTGTCAGACGGAAATCCGTATTCATTGCGGTCTGCAACAGCGGTCGCAGGTCGGATACCATCGAAATCGGCACGACATGCGTCAGTCGCGCCGCCACCGGGTCCGGCAACAGTCCAGGTTCCAGCATCCGTGCCACCAGATGCCCGCCCGCCGAATGCCCGGTCAACGCCACCGGCCCGGCCACCATCGCGCTGGCGGCGGTCACGGCGCGTGCGATCTGCCGGGTGATGTCACTGATGCGGACGTGCGGGCACAGATCATAGCCCGGCATCGCCACCGCCCAGCCCCGCGCCACCGCCCCCCCCCCCCGATGCGAAAATACCCATGGATCGCACGCGCCCCAATAACCCCCCAGTACGAT
>JBBRCF010000090.1:0-14186 GCA_038205135.1 Rhodobacterales bacterium | reverse complement strand
GGGGCGAAGGCCCGGATTCAGAAGGGGCGGAGTTTGCGTCATGCCTCGCGGTATAGCCGCCTGTCGGGCGCACGAAAAGAGGCGACTTACAGCGGCAACAGATCGGCAATCACGGGCACCGGCCCCGTTCCGGGCGGTCCGCCCAACATTCCGCTCTGTGCCAGCGACGCATAGCCATGCACCAGCGACCACAACATCGTCTCGACCTGGCGTGGATCGGAAAACGGCGCCTGCCCGGTGCGGATCAGGTCGGCCGTGACCTCGGCCAGCACATCATAGCTGGCCCGGGCGGCACTGTGAAAGTCTGGGCTGGTCAGATCGCAATGCAGCGGCGACAGCATCAACTGGTAAAGCCCCGGATTGGTCGTGGCAAAGCCGACATAGCCTTCGGCCATCGCGACCAAACGGTCGCGCGGCGGGGCGTCGGTGGGCAACTGGCCACGCATCGCGGCGGCGTGACGGTGCCACGCTTCGGTTGCGATGGCAGTCAACAGCCCGCGCAGCGACCCGAAATGGTTTTTCGGCGCCGTGTGGCTAACGCCCGCACGGGCCGCGATGCCACGCAGGGTCAACGCGGCCAACCCGTCCTGTTCCAGACAGGCGATGCCGGCCGTGACCAGCGCGTTTTTCAGATCGCCGTGGTGATAGGATTTTTGCCCCGATGATGGCAGGTTCATATTGCCAGCGTAAATATTTTGACTGGACAGCGCAAGCGAATCATCGCACCATATTACCAATGTAAACTTACGCTGGAAACTTAAGATCCCGTACGGAGCAATCCCGTGACCCCCGAAGACCTGTTTGGCCTCGTCAGCGCCGCCGCGTTGCCCGGCTGGGCAATCTTGATCCTAGCGCCGCGCCGTTGGCCGTTGCTGAACGCGGTGCCGGCATTGCTGCTGCCTGGGGCACTGTCGGCGCTGTATGCCGGGGTGGTGCTGACGCATTTTGCCGATGCGGCCGCCGCAGGGGGCGGGTTCGGATCGCTGGATCAGGTGGCCCGGCTGTTTGCCGATGATTGGGTCCTGCTGGCGGGCTGGGTGCATTATCTGGCATTTGATCTGTTCGTGGGCGCATGGGCTGCGGCGCGGATGGATCGCAACGGACTTGACCGCATGATGCAGGCCGCGTTGCTGATCTGCATTTTCCTGTTCGGTCCGCTGGGTCTGGCGCTGGTGCTGCTGACCGAACTGGGCCTGCGTGGCCTGCTGATGTTGCCCCGCCCGCATCATGAAAAGGCTTGAGCCATGACGATAACCGCCACACATCGCGCGCCGCGACCCCCTGCCGTTTGACGTTCTGACCGCCGCCGCTCTGGCGCTGTTGGCGGTGATACTGCTTTGGGCTGCGTTTGATCCGCGCCTGATCGGCGGCGTGACGGTCTGGACCAAGCCCGCAAAATTTGCGCTGTCGTTGGCTGTGCATTTTGGCACGCTGGCCTTGATCCTGCGGGCGATGTCGCCCGCCGCGCGGAATTCACGCGTGGTGCAGGTGGCAGCGCTGGTCATGAGCGCGGCCTTTGTCACCGAAATGTCCTATATGATCTATCAGGCCGCACAGGCGCAGGGATCGCACTACAATCTGGGCACGCCGTTTCATGCGCTGATGTATTCAATGATGGGTGTTGGCGCCGTTTTGCTGATCGCGGCACCGCTGGTTGTGGCCCGTGGGGCGTTGCGCGACGTTGCGTCTGCGATGGGGCCGGCAACGCGGGCGGGCATCTGGTGGGGAGCGTGGGCGTCGTTCGGCATGACCCTGATCGTGGCGGGCACCATGTCCGCAGGCAGCGGGCCCTACATCGGTGTGCCCGCAGACGGCGCCGCCAGCATCCCGTTTCTTGGATGGTCCGGCACGGTAGGCGATCTGCGCCCGGCGCATTTTCTGGCACTGCATGCCTTGCAGGCGCTGCCGCTGGCGGGGCTGTGGCTGGACCGGCGCGGGCGTTCGCCCGGGGTCTTGCCGATGTTGGCTGCGGGGTGGGCGTTGGTTACTCTTGCGCTGTTCGGGCAGGCCCTGATGGGCCTTCCGCTGATCCGGTTGTAGGCGACGCTGCGGCGGGGTTCAGACCCCGCCGTCCAACGGTTCGAACAGATCGGCCCGCGCGCGGCGCCAGCGTTCCAGATAGCCGAATCGGTCATCATCGCCGCGCAGCAGGAAACCTTCGGGCATGTAGGGATAGACATCCTGGCCCGTCACCATGTCGCGATCGTTTTCGCGCATCATCAGATGATGCGGCGCGAACCCCGACGGATGCGACAACCCGGCCGCCGAGGCCATGTCCCCCAGCGCCTTCACGGTGTTCTTGTGGAAGTTGAATACCCGTTCGGCCTTGTCCGGTACGACCAGCGCTTTTTGCCGCGCCGGGTCCTGGGTCGCGACGCCGGTAGGACAATGGTTGGTGTGGCAGGCCTGCGCCTGAATACACCCGACGGCAAACATGAAGCCACGCGCGGAATTCGCCCAATCGGCCCCCAGCGCCAGGACCTTGGCAATGTGAAACGAATGGATCAGCTTGCCCGAAGCGCCCAGTTTCACCCGGTCGCGCAGGCCTGCGCCGCGCAAGGTGTTGTGCGCAAATGTCAGACCTTCGACCAGCGGCATGCCCATGTGGTTCGCGAATTCCAGCGGGGCGGCCCCGGTGCCGCCTTCCGTGCCGTCGATCACGATGAAATCGGGCGTGATGCCGGTTTCCAGCATCGCCTTGACGATGCACATGAATTCGCGCCGGTGCCCGATGCACAACTTGAACCCGGCAGGTTTTCCACCGGACAGGTCGCGCATGCGGGCGATGAATTCCATCATCTCGATCGGGGTGCGGAAGGAGGAATGCGACGCCGGCGAATGGCAATCCTCGCCCATCGGCACGCCACGCGCCTCGGCGATTTCGGCCGAAATCTTGGCGGCGGGCAGGATGCCGCCCTGACCGGGCTTGGCGCCCTGTGACAGTTTCAGTTCGACCATCTTGATCTGCGGATCAGCGGCCTGTTCGGCAAAACGGCCCGGATCGAACCGCCCGTCGGGCGAGCGCGCCCCGAAATAGCCCGATCCAACTTCCCAGATCAGGTCACCGCCGCCCTGCCTGTGATAGCGCGAGATGCCGCCTTCGCCAGTGTCATGCGCAAACCCGCCGCGCTTTGCGCCGATGTTCAGCGCAAGGATCGCATTGGCCGACAGCGCGCCAAATGACATCGCCGAAATATTGTAGATAGACGCGTCATAGGGCAGCTTGCAATCCGGCCCGCCGATCCGGACGCGGAAATTGAAATCGTCGATCTTGCGCGGCACGATCGAATGCGTCAGCCATTGATAACCACCGTCATACACACGCTTTTTCGTGCCGAATGGCCGCTTGTCCTCGACGTTCTTGGCGCGTTGATAGACGATTTCGCGTTGCTCACGGGAAAACGGCAGTTCTGCGTCGTCGTCCTCGATCAGATACTGGCGGATCTCCGGCCGGATAGCCTCAAAGAAATAGCGCAACCGGCCCAGCACGGGGTAATTGCGCAGGACCGCGTGTTTGGTCTGCGTCATGTCGCGGACGCCCATCGCCACCAGCACCGCGAAAACCGCCACGCCAAACCACGCGGCACTGAACCAGATTGCAAGGATCAGGCTGCCAAACAGGGCCGCTATCACCCCGGCAAAGGTGATCAGGCGGTAATATTGCGAAATCAAGTTGTCCTCCCGACCCGGCCAGCAGGCCGGTGTTCCTGCGCGCGAACCTGAGTATGGCGGAGAATTACGTCAACATCGTTAATGCCTGCGCGCAGGAACGTGAGACTGTTGTTTCACTTTTCATCCGGCCGGGTCAGTTCGAACAGCGTGTCGATACGGGCATATTCACGATATCCCAGCCGTGCCAAAGGGTGAAACTGCGTCACGTCGAACCGCCCGTCTACCATGCAATCGTCGCGCATGTGCACACCGACCACTTCGCCGAAAACCACGAAATTCGTTTGGCCGGGCAGGTTTACGATCGTGGTCAACCGACATTCCAGTGCCGCGGGGGCGAGAGCGACGCGGGCACAGGCGATCATGTTGCACGCGGCCTTGGTCACCTGCGCATGGTCAAATTCATCCATCCCGGCGGGCAGGGTTTTCGACGACGCGTTCATCGCGTCGCGCATGGCATATTCGACGATGTTAACACAAAACACACCGGTTTCGCGGATGTTCGCCACCGAATCCTTGGTACCGGGACGGTCGGATTTGGTTCCGGTAGACGCGAACATCACCTGCGGCGGATCATAGGCTACCGCGTTGAAGAACGAATAGGGCGCGAGGTTGTCGGAGCCATCCGCCCCGCGCGTGGAAATCCAGCCGATGGGGCGCGGCGTCACGATGGCATTGAACGGGTTGTGCGGCAGGCCATGGCCATCTGCGGGGCAATAGAACATCAGGTTTCCTTCCATGCGAGGTTTCCCCTGACCTAGCGCCATGTTAAGCGACTGACCACCTGTTGATCTGTGCGAAAATGAGGCGGGGGACGTGCAGGACCAATACGACCTCAGCGAGGAACAGCCCGGGGATCGCTGGGAGGTGGAAAACCTGATGGACCTGTGCTTTGCGCCCGGGCGCACGGCGTTGTCGTCCTATCGGCTGCGCGACGGGGCGGTGCCGGTTGCGGCGCTGTGTCTGGTGGCGCGCGACACCTATGGCATCCTTGCCGGTGCCATCCGCTATTGGCCGGTGCGGGTCGGCGGGCATCCGGTGCTGTTGCTGGGCCCCGTCGCGGTGCATCCGACCCGGCAGGGCGAAGGGCTGGGCGCGCTGTTGATCCAGGACAGTCTTGAACGCGCGGCGGGCGCCGGGTGGGACCGGGTGCTGCTGGTGGGCGACGTGCCCTATTACGGGCGTTTCGGGTTCGACCGGTTGACGGGGGTAGACATGCCGCCGCCGACCAACCCCGCCCGCATCCTGGGCTACGAGGTGCGCGATGGTGCCTGGGACGGCATCCGGGGGGCGGTAACGCGCTGGACGGACAACACCCCTTGAACCCATCGTCGCAGGTGCCCATCCTGATGCAAAGGGAGATCCGCCATGGATATCATCGACCGCGCCGCGCCGCACCTGACGGACGCCGACACCCGGGCGCGCTTGCAGGCGCTGGCCACACGACATGCGCAGGCGTATGGTATGGGGATGCAGGTGTTGAGCCTGCTGGGCAGCCGCGCGGAAAACCTGCTGGACAACCTGCCCGTGCCGGTGCGCGCCGGATTGGGGCGCGCGACCGAGGCTGCTTTGCACAGCGCGTTTGATGCAGCCCACGCCAGCCGCGGCGTGATGGGGGACCCGCCCGGCTGGCTGGCCACCGCCATCGGCACCGCGATGGGGGCGGCGGGCGGTGCAGGCGGGCTGGCGACATCGCTGGCCGAACTGCCGGTGACGGTGACGGTGCTGATGCGCGGCGTGCAGGCGCGTGCGGTGGACCACGGATTTGACCCGTCAGAAGCGTCTGTGCGGTTCGATTGCCTGCAGGTGCTGGGGTCAGCGGGACCGCTGGCCGACGATGACGGCGCGGAACTGGCGTTTCTGGCGGCGCGGATGACGTTGACGGGGCCGGCCCTGAACCGGCTGATCGCGACCATCGCGCCGCGACTGGCGACGGCGCTGGGTCAGAAACTGGCGGCGCAGGCGGTGCCCATTCTGGGGGCAGTGGCCGGGGCAGCAACGAACTATGCCTATCTGACCTATTATCAGGACATGGCGCATGTGCAGTTCGGCCTGCGCCGTCTGGCCATCGACGCCGGCCGCGACGAGGCCGATATCCGCCGTGAATTCATCACGCTATTGCCGCCCCGCAAGATCTTGCGGGGTTAATCCAGCCCGGCCATGTAGGCCATGACAGCCGGGCGCACCGTTTCCGCGCCCACCGCGCGCGCGCCGTCGATCACCGCGCGCAGGTCAACCAGATTGACGCGCCGCAGGGTGTGCTTGACCGGCCCGATCGATGCGGGCCGCATCGACAGAGTGCGAAACCCGATGGCGGCAAGGCAGGCCGCCTCGACCGGGCGCCCGGCGTCTTCGCCGCAGAACGACAGCGACGTGCCGGTTATTTCGCAAACCCGCACCACGCCTTCCAGAAAATTCAGGAACGATGCGTTCAACGTGTCATAGCGCCGGCGCACCCGTTCATTTTCGCGGTCGGCGGCGAAAAAGAACTGTTTCAGATCATTGCCGCCAATCGACAGAAATCCGACCTCACTGAAAAACGCCCGCGACGCAAAGGCCAGCGACGGGGTTTCCAGCATGGCGCCCACCACGATCTTTTCGGGCAGCGGATGGCCCAGAATGCGTTCGCGTTCCAGCGCCTTGTCCATTTCGGCTTTGGCGGCGCGGTATTCCGCATGTTCGGCCACAAAGGGAAACATCACCGTCAGGTCCCGGCCGTTCGCGGCACGCAACAGCGCCTGCAACTGCATCCGCAATACGCCGGGTTTGTCCAGCCCGACCCGGATCGCCCGCCACCCCATCGCAGGGTTGGGTTCATCGTTCGGTTTCAGATAGGGCAGCACCTTGTCCGACCCGATGTCCAGAGTGCGAAACACCACGCGCTTGCCCTTTGCAGCGTCCAATACGCGGGCGTACTGTCGCGACAATTCCTGCCGGCGCGGCATCTGGTTTCGCACCAGAAACTGCAGTTCGGTGCGAAACAGCCCCACCGCCTCGGCGCCCGAGCTTTCGAGGCTGGGCAGATCCGCCATCAGGCCGGCGTTCATGTGCAACGCGACCCGCGTGCCGCAAAGCGTCAGCGCGGGTTCGTCGCGGATCGACGCATAGCGTTGCTGGGCTGCGGCCTGCATGGCGATCTTGTCGCGGAATGCGCTCGCCACGCTATCATCGGGGCGCAGATGCACGATACCCTGATCGCCGTCCACCATGATCGGATCGCCGTTTAGCGCCTCCGTGGTGATTCGCCCGGCATGTACCACCAGCGGAATGGCCAGCGCGCGCGCCACGATCGCGGCATGACTGCCTACCGAGCCTTCTTCCAGCACTACACCGCGCAATTTGCGGCCGTAATCCAGCAATTCGGCCGGGCCGATGTTGCGCGCGATCAGGATCGGATCGGCGGGCATGTCCGCACCGGTATCCTTGCCCTGTCCGGTCAACAACCGCAGCAAGCGGTTCGACAGATCGTCCAGATCGTTCAGCCGGTCGCGCAGATAGGTGTCGGTTGATTGCGACAGCCGCGCCCGCGCCGCGCCCTGTTCCTTTTCCACCGCCGCCTCAGCGGTCAGGCCGCGCGCCACGTCTTCTTCCATCCGCCGCATCCAGCCCTTGGAATGGGCGAACATGCGATAGGCTTCCATCACCTCGCGCTGCTCGCCTTGGACATCAGGGGTCAGCATCTGGTCGACGTCCAGACGCAGCTTGTCCACCGATTCGTGCAGGCGCTGCGCCTCTTTTTCCGGATCGTCAGCGATGGGGTTGGTGACCACTACGCGCGGTTCATGCAGCCAGACATGGCCCATCGCCGCGCCTTCCTGCCCGGTGGTGCCACGGAACATCACCGGCTGTTGGTGCCGCGCGCCCATCGCGGCGGAATTGTCACCGACAAAGATCCCCAGTTCGGTCATTTCCGCCAATACCATGGCGACGACTTCGAGGGCATAGACCTCGTCACTGGTGAATTCGCGCGCGGTTTTCGATTGTACCACCAGCACGCCCAGCGTTTCCCCCAGCCTCTGGATCGGCACACCTAGAAAGGAGGAATAGATCTCTTCGCCGGTTTCCGGCATGAACCGGAACCCGCGCGTCGCCGGCGCATCGGCCGTGTTGATGATCTGGCCAGACCGCGCCACGCGGCCTACCAGCCCCTCGCCCAGCCGCATGCGGGTCTGGTGCACGGCCTCTTTCTTCAACCCTTCGGTGGCGCATAGTTCAAGCGTGCCGGGATCGCGGAACAAGTAGATCGAGCATACCTCTGATTGCATCGAATCCGCGATCAGATGCGTGATCAGGTCCAGCCGCGCCTGTCCGGCGTGGTCATCTGCCATCGCATCACGCAATCGGCGCAGTAACTTGCGGCTATCGCTTTCCAGACCCTGCGGCATCGTTTCCTCGGCATTGCTTTTTACCAGCTATAGGCGAGGAGCGGGGGGAAGGGGAACAGGAAAAGCCCCGACTGGCATGCACCGGCGCATCGCGCCGGGCAGAGTGATGGCAAATCCGGCGGGCAGCTGCCTCTGCGTTTTGCAGATTGCCATCGCCACGGGCGCAGATTGGCTCAGGCCTTGTCCAACCCGAAGACATCGTGCAGCGCCTGCACCGCCAGTTCCATGTACTTGCGGTCGATCAGCACTGAAATCTTGATTTCGGAGGTCGAGATCACCTTGATGTTGATACCCTCTTTCGACAGCGCCGCGAACATTCTGGCGGCGACGCCCGCGTGACTGCGCATGCCGATGCCCACCACCGAAACCTTGGCCACGTCGGTGTCGATGATCAGTTCGTCATACCCGATCAGGCCCGCTGACTGCGCGTCTTCCATCGCCTTTTTCGCGCGGTCTACCTGATTGATCGGGCAGGAAAAAGTCATGTCGGTCACCGCGCCGGGATGATCGTCGTCATAGTCTTTTTCGCTGATGTTCTGCACGATCATGTCGACGTTCACGCCTGCATCCGACAGGGGCCCGAATATCGCGGCGGCGATGCCGGGGCGGTCCTCGATGGTAAACAGCGTGATCTTGGCCTCTTCGCGGGAAAAGGCGACGCCCGAGACGACTTTCGATTCCATGATTTCCTCCTCGTCGCAGACCAGGGTTCCCGAGGTCGCATCGGTATCTTGAAAGGATGACAGCACCCGCAGGCGCACCTTGTAACGCATCGCCAGTTCGACGGACCGGGTTTGCAGCACCTTGGCCCCCAAGGATGCCAGTTCCAGCATTTCCTCAAAGGCGATGCGGTCCAGCTTGCGGGCCTTGGCCGAAATCCGGGGGTCGGTGGTATAGACACCATCCACGTCCGTATAGATGTCGCAGCGTTCAGCCCCAAAGGCGGCAGCAAAGGCCACGGCGGTGGTATCCGACCCGCCCCGGCCCAGCGTTGTGATGCGGCCTTCTTCGGATACGCCCTGAAAACCGGCCACCACGGCGACCTTGAAACCTTCGGTGAATTTCGCGTCGATATGGTCGCGCGGGATCGACAGGAACCGCGCGTTGCCATGTGCCGATGTGGTGTTGATCGGCACCTGCCAACCCTGCCACGACCGCGCCGGTATGCCCATGTCCTGCAACCGCAGGGCCATCAGCCCGGCCGTCACGTTTTCACCCGCTGCCACAACGGCATCGTATTCGCGCGCATCGTACAGTTTCGACGTGCCTTCGACATAGCCGACCAGTTTGTTCGTTTCGCCCGACATCGCCGACACGATGACGATCACGTCATAGCCGCGCGCCACCTCGACCTCGACCTTTGTCGCGGCATTGGCGATGCGGTCCAGATTGGCGACGGAGGTTCCGCCGAATTTCATCACGAGGATTGGCACAATACGCTCTCCGCCCTCAAATCGTTGCGGGGTGTACCGTCCGGGACGGTGCGCTGCAAGCGTTCAATAGGGATGCGTGCGGCCATCCCAGGTTTCGAAACAGCCTGTTGTGGCGGGCGATAACGCAGCAAACCGCGCTTGCAGCCCGGTGGCGGATTGCACCGGCGTGATGTCGGCGCCCGCACCGCCCATGTCGGTCTGCACCCAGCCGGGGTGATAGATACCTACCGCGATGCCGTCGCCGGCCAGATCACGCGCCAGATTGCGGCCGAGGTTCAGCGCCGCCGCCTTGGACGCGCGGTAAATGTAACTGCCGCCCGGCGCGCGCTCGCTGCTGGCCATCTGGCTGGAGATGATCGCGATCTTGCCCCGGCCGGCCCGCAAGGCGGGCAGCAGGGCCTGCACCGACAGGAACACGCCGGTGACATTGGTGGCAAAAGACGCCGCCCACAAGTCGGCGGCATAACCGGTGTCGATCCGCTGCCCCTTGTCCAGATAGACCCCGGCGTTGCAGATCAGCAGGTCCAGAGGGCCGGTGATCGTAGCGGCCAATGCGGCATGGCTGGCCGGGTCGGTGACATCCAGCGTGGCGAAACCCGGTTGCGGGTGCCGGGCGGTGGCGGTCACCTTGGCGCCTGTGGCGCGATAAAGGGCCGCGAGTTCCGCGCCGATGCCGCGCGTCGCGCCAGTGATCATGACATGCATGATTGAGCCTTTCAGTTTGTCTTGCGCGTCGGCACAAAGGGTAGCGGCGCGATGGGCACGCCGTCGTCGATCAGGGCACGGGCATCCTCTGGGCGCGCCTCGCCCCAGATAGGCCGGTCAGGGGCCAGACCGTCATGGATCGCACGGGCCTCGCGGGCAAACGCATCACCGACATAATCCGTTTCCGCTTCGATTTTCTTTTTGAGCGCCTGCAGGGCGGCGGCACGCGCGCCCGCTTGTGGTTCCAGACGCGGCGCGTCCGGCCGGGGGGCGTCATGTCGGTGAGCGTCATGTCGGGGGGCATCGTGTCTGGGTTCATCGTGTCGGGGTGTCGCCACGGCAGGGGCCATCGGGGCCTTGTCTACCGCGGTATCGCCGCATTCCGCACAGATCAGATGCCCCGACGCCCGCAGCCGGTCAAAGGCGTCTGCCGACGGAAACCAGCTGTCGAACCGATGGTCTTGCGCACAGCGAAGGGTAAAGCGGATCATGGGCGGGCCGTTCTGTTCCGGGTCATGCTGTCGGGACTTCCAACACAGTTAACCTGTCCGGCCCGCCGTTCAAGCCCGCGCTGACGCCGTGGTCAGTTGCTGCGCTTGCCAAGCCCGAATCCCAGCAATAGCGCCGCCAGTTCGGGTTCGGCGACCCGGGTTGCCGCCTTGCGCGGCGACATCCACCTGCGCCGGCGTTCCGCCATTTCCGGCCATGTCTTCACCAGCGTGCGCACCCTGATCGCAAAAAGCGTCGCCATGATCGGTTGGCCGCTGCCATCTTCCTTCAACTTGATGTAGCTGAAAATGCCGACCGGTTCGGGCAAAATGACGCCGCGCACGCCCGCTTCTTCCCAGGCTTCGGTCAGGGCAGACGACGCCGCGTCCTGCCCGTCAATGTGCCATCCCTTGGGAACGATCCAGCGCCCGGTACCCCGCGATGTGACCATCAGCACCTGCACCGCCCCCGCGCGCGCGCGCCAGCACAACGCGGCGACCTGGGTCGCATGGGTGGCCGTCGAGTCAGGCGCGTGTTGCACCTGCTGCGTGGTCAGGGGCCGGTTCATCTGCTCGGGCTTCCCAAGTTGTTTCTGGTTGTTCCCATTCATCAATATAGTCGCAACTGCCCGGCTTTGCTAGCACGGGTCAGACGGAGTTGCGGATTATCCGGGGAAAATTCGTCGCAACGATTCTTTTGTTGTCTCAGCCGCGACAATCCGCGGTTGAGGCCACAGCCGCGACGATGCGGGATGCTCGCCTCAGCCGCGACGATTCACGCCACCCGGCGGAAACGTGAAATCCGGCAGACGGGTGAAGGCCTCGCGCAGCGCGACGCCCCAGCCATTGCTGACCGTCTGGTAATAGGGATCATCGCCGTCGATGCGGAACACCCGACCCAACCGCAGGCTGTCCTTGGTATAGACATGCACATCCAGCGGCGGGCCGACCGACAGGTTTGCCTTGATCGTGCTGTCGAATGACACCAACAGCAGCTTCACCGCTTCTTCGAAACTCATCGCCGGATTATATGCGCGCAGGATGATCGGGCGGCCATATTTGGTTTCGCCGATCTGGAAAAACGGCGTGTCGGCGCCGGCTTCGATGAAATTGCCTTCGGGATAGATCAGAAACAACCGCTGCTTGCCGTCGCCGACCTGTCCGCCCACCATCAGCGTGGCCGCGAACAGCCCGGTATCGGCCAACATGCCGCCGGACCGGTTGCCAAGGATCACCTCGCGCAGGGTCTGGCCGATCAGGCTGGCGACCTGAAACATGGTCGGCGCGGTCAGGATGCCCGGTGCCCGGTCGGCCGTTGCCTTTGACCGTTCGTCCAGAATGCTGACAACCGCTTGTGTGGTGGCCAGATTGCCGGCGGTCACCAGGGTGATGGCCCGGTCGCCCGGCACCTCCCAGGTGAACATCTTGCGAAACGTCGAGACGTTGTCGACGCCGGAATTGGTCCGGGTGTCGGACATGAACACGGTCCCGTGGTCGAGGGTCATTCCGACGCAATAGGTCATTGGATTTGCACTCCGGCTGATGCCGCATCATTGCGCCGTCTGGGCCTGCACTTTCAAGCTGACAGTCAGGGTTTCGTTACCGCCGCCTTGACGCATCCCGCGCACCGGGGCCGCTTCGGTGTAATCGCGTCCCGTGGCGATCCGGACATAACGCGCATCAGGCGAAATGCCGTTAGCCACATCGAACCCGATCCAGCCCAAGGGTTCCACCCAGGCCTCGGCCCAGGCGTGGGTGGCGTCCTGATCATCGGTCGCGTCCATGTACAGATAGCCGGACACATATCGCGCCGCGATGCCCATTGCGCGCGCGGCCGCGATGAACACATGCGTATGGTCCTGACAGACGCCGTGGCCGGCGGCCAACGCTGCCTCGGCCGACGTCGTCACCACGGTGGCGGCCGTGTCGAACCGCATGACGTTGCCGATTTCGGCTGACAGGCGGTGCAGATACGCCAGATCCGCCTCGGTTGCGTCCTGTTTCAGCCGCGCCACCAGCTTGCGGATCGCCGGGCCGGGCTGCGTCAGCGGCGTGGGAGAGGTAAACATCCACAACGGCGCAAAACTGCGGCCGCGACCCACAACGCCGGCGCGGTCTTCGGTTTCCACCTCGCCCGCGCTGGTGATCGTCACCTCGGTCGCGCCGGGGTCCACCACCATCAACTGCACATAGTTCATGTGATGATCATTGTACTGCGTGTGGACCCGCCCGCCCATGATCTGGGTCTGCCATTGCAGCACAGACTGCCCCGCGCCCGACACCGGCGTGACGCGCAACTGTTGCAACGCGTAATGGTCGGGACTGTCGTAACGGTAGGTCGTCGTGTGGGTGATTTTCAGCCGCATGACCCCTCTCAGCCGTAAAACCGGAAATCACGTTCGATCTGCGCGGCCAGCCCGCCGATATCGGTGATCGTCGCTTCCAGAAACTCGTGCAGCCCTTCGTCAAAGATCGCTGCGATATCGCGGCCCGTAACCCGCGCTGCCAAGCCATCGGCGCGGTCCTGACTGGGCAGGCGCGGCGCGCCGTGCTCCTGCATCAGGTTCAGGTTGTCCTGCACCTTCATCAGGCAATGCGCAATCGACCGGGGCATCCGGCGGTCGAGGATCAGGAAATCCGAAATGCCTGCCGCCGACACCTCGCCGCCGTTCAGCCAGCTGTAGGCGCGTTCGGCCGATACCGACCGCAGGATGGTTTCCCATTGGGTGTTGTCGACCGCCGTGCCGACAAAGGCCGCGGTGGGCAGCAGCACGTAATATTTCACGTCCAGAATGCGTGCCGTATTGTCGGACCGTTCGACAAAGGTGCCCAGACGGCAGAAATTGTAGATTTCGTTGCGCAGCATGGTGCCATGCAGCGCGCCCCGCACCACCGCGGTGGTGGTGCGGATCGTGGATAGCACAGCCGCCAGTGATTTGTCGGTGACAGGCCGCGCCAGCGCCAGTTTCACCGCCATCCAGCATTCGTTGACGGCCTCCCAGACCTCTGACGACAAGGCGGTGCGCACCATCCGCGCATTGGTGCGGGCAAAGGACACGCAGTTCAGCACCGACGACGGGTTGTCCGGGCTGCGCAGCAGGAAATTGATCACCGGTTGCGCCAACGCCTCGCCGTGCAATGCGGTATAGGCCTCGTGTTGCCCGGCGGTGGTCAGCACGCTATCCCATTCGTTGGTGCCTTGCCCCGCGCGGGTCAACGCGATGCGCCAGCCGGCCTCCAGCAGCCGCGTGGTGTTTTCGGCCCGTTCCAGATGGCGAAACATCCAGAACAATCCGCGCGCCGTGCGTCCCAGCATGCGTCAGTCCCCCAAGACCCAGGTGTCCTTGGTGCCGCCACCCTGGGACGAATTGACCACCAGCGAGCCTTCTTTCAGCGCCACCCGCGTCAATCCGCCCGGCGTGATGGTGATCGCCTTGGGGCTGACCAGCACGTAGGGCCGCAGATCGACGTGGCGGGGCGCCAGCCCCTTTTTCACCAGGATCGGC
>JBBRCF010000089.1:0-14446 GCA_038205135.1 Rhodobacterales bacterium | reverse complement strand
CGTCCGTTACGGCCCGCGTGAGGGCAAGGTCGTAGCCGTCGCGCGTTCCGTCGCGGTCCATCGAGGTCAGCAGAATTTCCCCTGCGCCCTTGGTGGCCACCGTGCGGGCAAATTCGACCGCGTCGATGCCGGTGGGTTTGCGTCCGCCATGGGTAAAGATTTCCCAACGGCCCGGCGCCACGGTTTTTGCGTCGATGGCCACCACGATGCACTGGCTGCCGAACCGGTCCGCCGCGTCGGCCACCACATCGGGGTTGGCAACGGCGGCGGAATTGAAGCTGACCTTGTCCGCCCCAGCCAGCAGCAGCGCGCGCACATCAGCCACGCTGCGCACCCCGCCACCGACGGTCAGCGGCACATAGCAGGCCTCGGCGGTGCGGGTGACCATGTCAAAGGTGACACCGCGGTTTTCATGCGTTGCGTGGATGTCCAGAAAACAGATCTCGTCGGCGCCGGCCGCATCATAGGCGCGTGCGGCCTCGACCGGGTCGCCCGCATCCCGCAGGCCGACAAAGTTAACGCCCTTGACCACGCGGCCATCGGCTACGTCCAGACAGGGGATCAGGCGGGTTTTCAGCATGTGGCCTGCATGCCGCGCGGGGGCGCAGGCGTCAAGTCGCCATGCGCGCCACGGCGCTGCGCGAGATCAGAACATGGAACGGCATTACCATGGCAAGATAGAACCGCCCCCATCGATTGTGCGGATGAACCCAGGTCGACAGGAAAATCCGGGTCCCGTCCCGGATCACGCCGATGCGGAAATCCAGATGCCGATCGTCCAGACCCAGCACGAATTCGTGCCCGTCATCCTTGTGGATCGGGAACAGACCGATCGATTCAGTGCCTTTGTCGGCTTCGGTCTTCAAACCAAAGGGACGTACAATCGTATTGCGTAACGCCAGCAGCGCCTTGGCCCAGCCCGGCAACGCAAGACCTCTCAGCGCGGCTTCGCGGGGCGACAGGCTGCTTTCGGCGGAATAGCAGTCAAGAAAGTCTCCGGGGCGGTGGTGTGACCACAGCGAAGAGTCCGGAGGCAGGGTGTCGGGGCGAAACTTTTTCATGCGGCGTGGCTATCACGAAGCCGTTGGGGCAGATAGCGGATGTGATTCACATTGCCGCGCGCTGTGTTTCGCAGCCGACAAGGCATTGCAGCACGCTCAGGCGCGCAACGCCTTTAGTGCCTCGGCCAGGTCCAGCGCACCGTCATACAGCGCCCGGCCCGAAATCGCGCCCGCGATCACGCCCGTGTCGCGCAGCGCGATAAGGTCCGCCAGCTGCGACACGCCGCCCGACGCGATGACCGGAATGGAAACGGCGCGGGCCAAAGCGGCGGTTTCCGGAATGTTCGGGCCCCCCATGGCGCCGTCACGGTCGATGTCGGTGTAGATGATGGCGGCAACGCCGGCGTCTTCGAAACTGCGGGCCAGATCGGTCGCCATGACATCGGTGTCCTCGGCCCAGCCCTTGACGGCGACGCGGCCATGCCGCGCATCGATGCCCACCGCGATCTGACCCGGAAACGCGCGCGCGGCGTCACGGACCAGCCGGGGGTTTTCGACCGCGACTGTGCCCAGAATGACCCGCGCCAGCCCATGCGCCAGCCAGCGGTCGATGGTAGCCAGATCACGGATACCGCCGCCAAGCTGCACCGGCGTGCCGGGGCAAGCGGCAAGGATCGCCTCGACCGCCGCGGCATTGACCGGCGCGCCGGCAAAGGCACCGTTCAGATCGACAAGATGCAGCCAGTCGCAGCCCGCCGCGACAAACCGCGCCGCCTGTTCGGCAGGCGCATCGCTGAACACGGTGGCCTGCGCCATGTCGCCACGCAACAGCCGCACGGCCTTGCCGTCTTTCAGATCGATGGCGGGATACAGGATCATGCGCGGCCTCCGGGGTTTTGCGCGGACGTATCCTGTGCGGTGCCGGGATGCAAACAGCCGCTGACTGCAGGTCAGGCTTGATCCGCCGGGCGCGGCGCTGGCAAGATGCGAACATCCATCCGGAAATAGGACATCATGAAACACACCCTGAAAACAATGATTGCGGCGGCGGTTCTGGCGTTGGCGGGCGGCGCGGCTCTGGCGGACCCGATCGAAGGCACCTGGCAGACCCAGCCCGATGACGGTGCCTATGCCCATGTCCAGATGGCGCGATGCGGGGCGTTGCTGTGCGGCAACATAGTGCGGACCTTCAACGCGACTGGCGAATACGCATCGCCCAACCTCGGCAAGCAGATCGTGCGCGAAATGGCACCGTCGGGCGCCAACAAATACGCCGGAAAGGTCTGGCGGCCGTCGAACGACAAAATCTACATCGGCAAGATGGACCTGAACGGGACATCGCTAAAGCTGTCGGGCTGTGTTGCGGGCGGGTTGATCTGTTCCAAACAGACCTGGTCGCGGGTAAACTGACGCGGGTGAACCAAATCAGGTGGCGGGGACCCGCCGGTTACGGTGGCGGGAATTAGGGAACCAAACCGTTTGGACTATGTTGTGTTTCCAGACAAAGAGGCCTGCCATGAAACACACCATCGCTATCATCGCTGTTCTGACCTGTCTTCCGGTGCTGGCGCAGGCGGATCCCGCCGTCGGGCTGTGGCAGACCCAGCCCGACCGCAAGGACCTTACATCGCAGATCGAGGTCACCAGATGCGGGCCCGCTCTGTGCGGCAAGGTCATGCGCGCCTCCGACAAGACCGGGCGCGAGGTCAAGACCGCCAACATCGGGCAGCCGCTGTTCTGGGACATGCAGGCGCAGGGCAATGGCGCCTATGACGGCGGCACAGTCGAAGTGGCTTCGATGAGCCTGCGCGCCCGCGCCAAGATGCAGTTGCAGGGCAACCAGTTGCGCGTGACAGGATGCAAGGGACCGGTCTGTTTCGGCCAGACCTGGACGCGGTTGCGCTGACACCGCGCGTGATCTGCCCGACCCGAGCGGGTCTGTGCGGGCCCCTTGTCAGGGTGACCAGTTCAGGAAATTGGCGATCAGGCGCAGGCCGGTGCGCTGGCTTTTTTCCGGATGGAACTGCACGCCCACCAGATTGTCGCGGCCGACGATCGCAGTGACATCGCCGCCATAGTCGACATGCGCCAGCCGTTGCGCCGGGGTCGCGACCCGGAAATGGTAGGAATGCACGAAATAGGCGTGATCGCCGGTGGCCAACCCCGCCAGCACCGGGTGCGGGTGGTCGATCACCAGATCGTTCCAGCCCATATGCGGCACCTTTTGCCCGGGCGCGGCGGGGATGCGGTCCACCGTACCACTGATCCAGTCGAAACCGGGGGTGGGCGTGTATTCCAGCCCTTCGGTGGCCAGCATCTGCATGCCAATGCAAATGCCCAGAAACGGGCGGCCACGGCGGATCACCGCGTCTTCCATCGCCTCGAACACGCCGCGATGATCATACAGTGCGCGCCGGCAGGCCGGGAACGCGCCGTCGCCGGGCAGCACGATGCGCTGGGCCGTCCGGATCACATCGGGATCAGAGGTGACCACCACCGCGCCTGCGCCGGTTTCGCCAGCCATCCGCTGGAACGCCTTTTCGGCGGAATGCAGGTTTCCGCTGTCGTAATCGACGATCACCGTCACCATCGGGTTACAGCGCGCCCTTGGTGGACGGAATGTCGCCAGCCTGCCTAGGGTCCACCTCCAGCGCCATGCGCAGGCAGCGCGCCACGGCCTTGAACGCCGCCTCGGCGATGTGGTGGCTGTTGATGCCGTGGATCAGATCCAGATGCAGCGTGATGCCGCCATGGCTGGACAGCGCCTGAAAGAACTCGCGCACCAGTTCGGTATCGAACGTGCCGATTTTCGGGGTCGGAAAAGCCACGTTCCACACCAGATAAGCCCGCCCTGAAAGATCAAGCGCGCAGGCCACCTGCGTATCGTCCATCGCCAGCCGGCAATCGGCATAGCGGCGAATGCCGCGTTTGTCGCCCATCGCCCGCGTCAGCGCCTGACCCAGCGCGATGCCGACATCCTCGACGGTGTGGTGATCGTCGATATGGCGGTCGCCGTTGGCGCGCAGCATCAGATCCATCAGGCCGTGCCGGGCCAGCTGGTGCAGCATGTGGTCAAAGAACCCCACGCCGGTCTTGACGTCATGCTGTCCGGTACCGTCCAGCGTCAGCGTCATTTCGATGTCGGTTTCGGTGGTGGTGCGGTTGATCTGGGCCTGGCGCATTGCGGTCTCCTTTTGCCCGCTTATAGGGGGGCGGGTCACGCGGGGAAAGGGGGCGGCTTGCGGGGGCGGTGACGGCGTGGCAGGCTGCAGCCACCGCTAAAAAGGCTTGCCCCATGACCACCTGCGTCTTCGTTCAGATCCGCTGCAAACCCGGCACCACCTACCGCGTCGCCGCCGCGATCGCGATGAAGGAAATCCATTCCGAACTGTATTCCACCAGCGGCGAATGGGACCTGTTGATGAAGGTCTATATCCCCGAAGATCAGGACATCGGCCATTTCATCAACGAACAGCTGCTGGAGGTGCCGGGGATCGAGCGCAGCCTGACCACGCTGACATTCAAGGCGTTCTAGGTGCGACCGGGGCATTCGCCCCCAGATCGGACATCTGGGTCAGGTGTTCGGGCAAGAAAAAAGGCACCGTTTCCGATGCCTGTTTTCAACCCGGTCTCCGACCCGAAAATTTCGGTCCTGAGATATTGGAGCGGGCGAAGAGATTCGAACTCTCGACCCTAACCTTGGCAAGGTTATGCTCTACCCCTGAGCTACGCCCGCATCCTTGGGTGAGGCGTGAGATAGGGAATCCCGGCCGGCGCTGCAAGAGGAAAATCATGCGGCCGCGCCAAATCCCGTTCACAGGAGGGCAGGGCAGGGCAGGACAGGGCAGTGCAGTCAGACGGGCGCAGAGCAGGGCAGTCAGATCACGGCATGGGCGATCAGGCCCACCGACGCCAGCGCGATGGCCGCGAAGGTCAGCATCATGCCGATGCCGCGCGCCGGATGCAGATCATTGACGCGTGTCAGGCCCCAGGCATGCGCCGCGCGCCCCAGCACCAGAGCTGCGCCCAGCATGTGCAAAACCAGCGCCGGCGCACCCTGCATTTCGACCAGCGCCATCAGGATCAGCCCCATCGGCGCGTATTCAACGAAATTGCCATGCGCGCGGATGGCATGCGCAAGGCCGGCATCGCCGCCATCGCCGATCGACACCCGAGTGCGCATCCGCACCCGGATGGCATTGATCGCAAGTGTAATCAGCATCAGACCCAGCAGGCCGGCATAGAACGGGGTAATGACAAGTTGCATGGGGTGGCCTTTCAAGGGGCGGAGCAGGGGGGCAGTATGCCCCCCTCGGCCCGTTCGGGCCTCACCCCCCGAGGGTATTTGCGAACCGAAGAAGCCGCAGGGGGCATTGCGCAGCGGGGTCAGTCCAGTTCTACCAGGAGATCCTTGGCGTCGATCTGCGCGCCGGGTTGCGCGTGCACCGCCTTGACGGTGCCGGCGCGGTCGGCGTGCAGCGCGGTTTCCATCTTCATCGCCTCGATGGTCAGCAGCATGTCGCCTTCGCGGATCTGCTGGCCCGGCGTCACCGCCACGGCGGCGACGATGCCGGGCATCGGCGCGCCGATATGGCCGGGGTTGCCCGGGTCGGCCTTGGGCCGCGCGCGGGTCTGCGATTTCACCGCCCGGTTCGGCACCCGGATGACGCGGGGCTGGCCGTTCAGTTCGAAGAACACCTTGGCCTCGCCGGTGGGATCGGTTTCGCCCACGGCCTGCAGCCTGATCTCGAGGATCTTGCCTGGGTCGATTTCCACCGAGATTTCCTCGCCCGGTGCCATGCCGTAAAAGAACACCCGCGTCGGCAAGGTGCGCACCGGGCCGTAGACGCGGTGGCGGCCCATGTAGTCGAGAAACACCTTGGGATACATCAGGTAACCGTTCAGGTCCTCGTCATCGACGGTCTTGCCCGCCATTTCGGCTGACACCCGCGCGCGGGTCGCCGCGAGATCGACGGGGGGCAGGTGCGCGCCGGGCCGCGTGGTCATCGGCACCTCGCCCTTCAGCACGCGGGCGACGAGGGCGGGGGGAAAGCCGCCCGGCGGCTGGCCCAGATTGCCGCGCAGCATGTCGATCACCGAATCGGGGAATGCGACATCGCGCGCGGGGTCTTCGACATCCGCGCGGGTCAGGCCCTGCGCCACCATCATCAGCGCCATGTCGCCCACCACCTTGGACGACGGCGTGACCTTGACGATATCGCCGAACATCCGGTTCACATCGGCATAGGTGCGCGCGATGTCGGGCCATTTTTCCTCGAGGCCCATGGACCGCGCCTGCGCCTTGAGGTTGGTGAACTGCCCGCCGGGCATTTCGTGCAGGTAAACTTCGGACGCGGGGGCGGCGAGGCCGGATTCAAACGCGGCATATTGCGCCCGGACGTGGTCCCAATAGCCGGAAATCTCGCGGATCGCGTTGATGTCGATGCCTGTGTCGCGGGGCGTATGGCGCAGGCCCTCGACGATGGACCCCAGACAGGGCTGCGAGGTGCCGCCCGAAAACGCGTCCATCGCCGCGTCCACGGCATCGACGCCGGCCTCTGCCGCCGCCATGATCGAAGCCCCCGCGATGCCGGACGTGTCATGGGTATGGAAATGCACCGGGATCGTCAGTTCGTTTTTCAAGGCGCTGACCAGCGCGCGGGCGGAGGCGGGTTTCAACAGCCCCGCCATGTCCTTGAGTCCCAGCACATGCGCGCCCGCCGCTTCCAGTTCCTTGGCCATGGCGACGTAGTATTTCAGGTCGTATTTCGCGCGGTCCGGGTCAAGGATATCGCCGGTGTAACATATCGCCGCCTCGCAGATCCGGCCGGTATCTACCACCGCGTCCATCGCGACGCGCATGTTTTCCACCCAGTTCAGGCTGTCAAACACCCGGAACACGTCGATGCCGGTGGTGGCCGCCTGCGCAACGAAGGAATGCACCACGTTGTCGGGGTAATTGGTATAGCCCACGCCGTTCGACGCGCGCAGCAGCATCTGCGTCAGCACGTTGGGCAAGGCTGCGCGCAGGTCGCGCAGCCGCTGCCACGGGCATTCCTGCAGGAACCTGTAGGCCACATCAAAGGTCGCGCCGCCCCAGCATTCGACGGAAAACAGATCGGGCAGGCGATGGGCATAGGCCGGCGCCACGCGGATCATGTCGATCGACCGCATCCGGGTCGCCAGCAGCGACTGGTGCCCGTCGCGCATCGTGGTGTCGGTCAGCAGCAGGCGGTCCTGAGCCAGCATCCAGTCGGCGACGCCCTTGGCGCCCTTTTCGGCCAACAGGTTGCGGGTGCCGTGGGGCGGCGGCTCTGCCCCCACACTTGGGGGCTTTGGCGGTTTGGCTTCCGCGGGGGGCTTGGGGCGGCCCACGGTTTCCGGATGTCCGTTCACGGTGATGTCCGCGATATAGGTCAGCACCTTGGTGCCCCGGTCGCGACGTTTGGAAAACACGAACAGGTCAGGCGTGGTGTCGATAAATTTGGTGGTATAGCGGTTTGACAGGAATGTGGGGTGTTTCAACAGGTTGATGACGAAATCGATGTTCGTCGACACCCCACGGATCCGGAATTCGCGCAGCGCGCGGTCCATCCGCGCGATGGCCTGTTCCGGCGTGGGGGCCCAGGCGGTGACCTTTTCCAGCAGGCTGTCGTAATAGCGGGTGATCACCGCGCCGGAATAGGCCGTGCCGCCATCCAGCCGGATGCCATTGCCATTCGCGCCGCGATAGGCGGTGATCCGACCATAATCGGGGATAAAATTGTTCTGCGGATCTTCGGTGGTGATCCGGGTTTGCAGGGCGTGCCCGTTCAGGCGTACTTCGGATTGTTGCGCCTTGCCGGTCGCCTCGGCCAGCGTCTTGCCCTCGGCGATCAGGATCTGTGCCTGCACGATGTCGATGCCGGTGACGGCTTCGGTCACCGTATGTTCGACCTGCACGCGCGGGTTCACTTCGATGAAATAGAATTGCTCGGTCGTCATATCCATCAGGAACTCGACGGTGCCCGCGCATTCATACCCCACATGGGCGCAGATGCGGCGGCCAAGATCGCAGACCTCGTCGCGCTGGGCCTGCGTCAAGTAGGGGGCGGGGGCGCGTTCCACGACCTTTTGATTGCGGCGCTGCACCGAACAGTCGCGTTCCCACAGGTGATAGATCGCGCCATGCTTGTCGCCCAGGATCTGCACTTCGACGTGGCGGGCGGCCTCGATCATCTTTTCCAGATAGCCGTCGCCATTGCCAAAGGCCGCTTCGGCCTCGCGGCGGCCTTCCATCACCTTGTCGGCAAGGTCGGCCTCGGACAGGATCGGGCGCATGCCGCGCCCGCCGCCGCCCCAGGACGCCTTCAGCATCAGGGGGTATCCGACGGCAGCCGCCTGAGCGCGGGTCAAGGCCATGTCATCGCCCAGCACATCGGTGGCCGGGATCACCGGCACGCCTGCCGCGATCGCCACCCGCCGTGCGCTGGCCTTGTCGCCCAAGGCGCGCATGGTGTCGGCACGCGGCCCGATAAAGGTGATGCCGGCGGCGGTGCAGGCATCCACCAGATCGGGGTTTTCCGACAACAGCCCATAGCCGGGGTGGATCGCATCCGCCCCCGAAAGTTTCGCCACGCGGATGATTTCCGGGATCGACAGATAGGCCGCCACCGGCCCCATCGCCTCGCCGATGCGGTACGCCTCGTCGGCCTTGAACCGGTGCAGGCCCAGCTTGTCCTCCTCGGCGAACACCGCGACGGTTTTCTTGCCCATCTCGTTGGCGGCGCGCATCACGCGGATGGCGATCTCGCCCCGGTTGGCGATCAGGATCTTCTTGAAATCGGGCATGGAACGGCGCCTTTCCGGAATGGGTCGCAGGGTCGGTCGGATTGCACGGCAGGTTTCCCCATGCCGCGCCGCAGCGCAAGTCGCGTTGCCTGCGGGTGCGTACACGTTTCTCACTGATGCTGTAACATTTTCTGGCCAATTCCGCCGGGTCAAGCAGGTGTCGGTGCGGCGGCGCGGGGTCGGGGGTGTGTCCCGATACGCGGCAGGGTGCCGGGGTGACACGTGCGGGGACAGCAGCGCACTTGGCAGGGGGCCGCCAAGCGGCTAAGACGGGCCGGACCGGGAAACCAGACCAACCGGCAGGAGAACCCTGTGAGCGATACCGACAGTTTCATCAACGAAGTCACCGAAGAAGTCCGGCGCGACCGGTTGTTTGCGGCGCTGCGCAAATATGGCTGGATCGGCATTCTGGCCGTGCTTCTGATCGTCGGGGGCGCGGCCTGGCTGGAATTGAACCGGTCCAAGGAACGCGCCACCGCACAGGCGTTCGGCGACGGGTTGCTGGCGGCGCTGTCGGTCGATGATGCGACGGCGCGCGGCGCGGCGCTGACGGACCTGTCTGCGGAGCAACCCACCGGACGGGCGGCGCTGGATTTTCTGCGGGCGGCAGAGCTTGCCCGCCTCGATCAACCGGCCGAAGCGCTGACGATTTATGATGCGTTGGCCGTCGATGCCGCCTTGCCCGAAGGCTGGCGTCAGATCGCCGGGTTCAAGGCAGTGCTGGCGGGCAGCATCGCCGATACCCTGTCGGTCGAGGATCGCGCCGCGCGGTTGACCGGTCTGGTGCAATCCGGTGGCGTGATGCGGTTGCCGGCCGAAGAACAACTGGCGCTGATCGAGGTCACCCGGGGCGACAGCACGGCCGCGCTGGACCGGCTGACCCGGATTGCGGCCGATGCCGATGCGACCCAGGGCTTGCGCCTGCGCACAAGCCGGTTGATTGTCGCGCTGGGTGGTCGCCCCCCCGAGGTTGCCAACCCGCTTGCACCGCAGCAATGATACCGGATGCACGCCCCTTGTGCAGCGCCATGGCAGGGTGGTGCACCGGACGCCAGAAACAGACCGCCAAACCGGGCGGAACAAAAGGGCAGGACCAGTGACGCGCAGCGCAATCTTGATCGGGGCAATCGCCCTTTGTGGACTGGCCGCTTGTGGCGAACCGGAACAAAGCTTGCCCGGTCAACGCGAAGGCCTGGGCGCCATCTTTGATGGCGTGGCCCCGGCCGACCCGGAAAACCGCACAGAGCCGTTGGCCCTGCCGGCCGCTGTGACCACCGCAGGCTGGGACAGCTATTCTGGCGCCCCGGCCCGGACCCCGCATCTGGCGCTGAGTGGCACACCTCAGCAGATTTTTGCCACCGACATCGGCAAAGGCGATTCGCGCCGCGGCCGGATCACCGCGAACCCGGTCGTGGCCGATGGCCGGATCTTTACGCTTGATGCCGAGGCGACCGTGGCAGCCACCGCGACATCCGGCGCGGCCCTTTGGAAGCGCGACCTGACGCCCGCACGCGACGGCTCGACCGAGGCCACCGGCGGCGGCATCGCCCACGCCGGCGGCGTGATCTATGTGTCGTCGGGTTTTGGCCTGCTGACGGCGCTGGACGCCACGACCGGACAGATCATCTGGCAACAAAAGCTGGAGGCAACGGGGTCGGGCGCGCCGACGGTGGCCAACGGACTGGTCTATGTGCTGGCGGGTGACGATACCGGCTGGGCCGTCGATACCGGCACCGGGCGCGTGCGCTGGCAATTGTCCGGCACGCCGGATGTGGCCAATATTCTAGGTGCGCCCGCTCCGGCGCTGGCCGGCGATCTGGCGATCTTTGCCTATGGCGATGGCGAGGTGCAGGGCGCATTTGCGGGCGGTGGCCTGCCGCGCTGGTCCACGCAACTGGCCGGCCAACGCCGGTTCGATGCCGGATCAAAGATTTCCGACATCACCGGCGATCCGGTGGTGGCGGACGGGCAGTTGTATGTCGGATCGGCACAAGGCCGGCTGGTCGCGATGAACCCGGCCAGCGGTGAACGGATCTGGACCGCGACCGAAGGCACCACCGGGCCGGTCTGGCCGGTGGCGGGCGCGGTGTTCGCGGTGTCGGACCGGGCTGAATTGTTGCGGCTGGCGGCGACCGACGGCACGATCGTCTGGCGCGTGCCTTTGCCCGGTTTCACCACCGAACGCCCGCGTCGTCAGGTCGAGCGTTTTGCCAATCACGGCCCGGTCCTGGCCGGCGGGCGCGTTATTGTCGCTTCGTCGGACGGGCAGTTGCGGCTGTTTGATCCGGCTTCGGGGGCGTTGGCCGGGCAGGTGGCCATTCCGGGCGGGGCCACTACGGCGCCGGTCGTCGCGGGGGGCACGCTGTATGTCGTCACCAACCGTGGCCAGCTTGTGGCTTTCCGTTGACCGCGTGACGTGCTAGGGCCGCAGGCTTATCGGCCCGGAGCCCAGCGTCATGTCCTTTACCCTTGCCATTGTCGGCCGCCCCAACGTGGGCAAATCGACGCTGTTCAACCGCCTTGTCGGCCGCAAGCTGGCGCTGGTGGATGACCAGCCCGGTGTGACGCGCGACCTGCGCGAAGGCGACGCGCGGCTGGGGCACCTGCGGTTCACCGTGATCGACACGGCGGGACTTGAAGATGCCGATGGCGACAGCCTGCCCGCGCGGATGCGCCGCCTGTCCGAACGCGCCATCGACATGGCCGACGTCTGTCTTTTCGTGGTCGATGCGCGCGCGGGCATCCTGCCTGATGACCGGACATTCGCCGAGATTCTGCGCCGCCGCGCCACCCGCGTCATCCTTGCCGCCAACAAGGCCGAGGGCCGCGCCGCCGATGCGGGCCTGCTGGAAGCGTTCGAACTGGGTCTGGGCGAACCGATCCGCCTGTCCGCCGAACATGGCGAAGGCATGGATGAGTTGTATGACCTGCTGATCCCCGTCGCCGCCGAATTCGAGGCCCGTGCCGTCGCCGACACGCCCGAAACCGACGTCGACCTGCCCGAGGACTGGGACGATGTGCCGGAAGGCACCGAGGAACAATCGGTCTACCGCCGCCCGACAGCCGAAAAGCCGATGCAGATTGCCGTGATCGGCCGCCCCAACGCGGGCAAATCGACCTTGGTCAACGCCATCATCGGCGAAGACCGCCTGCTGACCGGACCCGAGGCCGGGATCACGCGCGACGCGATTTCGGTGCGCGCCGACTGGGACGGGCTGCCGGTCCGGATCTGGGACACGGCCGGCATGCGAAAAAAAGCCAAGGTGCAGGAAAAGCTGGAGAAACTGTCGGTGGCCGACGGGTTGCGCGCCGTGCGGTTCGCCGAACTGGTCATCGTGCTGCTGGACGCTGCGATCCCGTTCGAACAGCAGGACCTGCGCATCGCCGATTTCGCCGAACGCGAGGGCCGCGCCGTGGTGATCGCCGTCAACAAATGGGACATCGAGGAAGACAAGAACGCCAAGATCCTCGAAATGCGCGAGGCGTTCGAACGCCTGCTGCCGCAGTTGCGTGGCGCGCCCCTGATCACGATCTCGGCCAAGACCGGGCGCGGACTGGACCGGCTGCGCGAAGCGGTGCAGCGGGCCCACGAGGTTTGGAACACCCGCGTCACCACGGGTCAGTTGAACCGCTGGCTGGAAGGCATGTTGGCGCAGCACCCGCCACCCGCCCCGCAAGGCAAGCGCATCAAGCTGCGTTACATGACGCAGGTCAAGGCCCGCCCGCCCGGTTTCGTGGTGATGTGTTCGCATCCCGATCTGCTGCCCGAAAGCTATTCCCGCTATCTGGTCAATAACTTGCGGACCGATTTTGATCTGCCCGGCACGCCGATCCGGCTGTTCATGCGCGGGCAAAGCGACAAGAACCCCTTCAAGGGTCGTCGCGAAAAGAACGCCGGTGCGCTGAAGAAACATATCGACAAGGGACTGCCAAAAGCCCGCAAATCCTGACACCGCGACACTTCGTGCATCTGCAGGACCTTGAATTGGTGCGGTTTTAGTTCAATAAGGTCACGGTTGAAACGCACCCGCCAAGAATGGCGAAATTCGTTTAATCCGGGGGACAGAATGGATATCCGGCACGGCGACAGGGCTCAGATGCGCGACATCCGCGCCTTTACCCATCAATTCGTGGCGAAAAATGACCGGCTGGCGTGGCTCGGTTATCTGGCGACATTTGCGGTGTTTCTGGGCGGTCTGGCCGCGACAATCGCGGCGCTACAGGTCGGGCTGTGGGCGGTGGTGCCCGGCACGGGTCTGCTGACCGCCTTTGCAATCATCCGGCTGTATGTGATCCAGCACGATTGCGGGCACCTCAGCTATCTGTCCACCCGCCGCCTGAACGATCTGGCGGGGCATGGTGCGTCGATGGTGTCGCTTTCGCCCTATGCGACGATGCAGGAAAACCACAACCGCCATCACAGCCATGTCGGCAACCTCGATCACCGCGAGGATGGCGAGGTCCATACCATGACCCTGCGCGAATGGAATGCGGCGGGGTTCTGGGCGCGGCTGTCCTACCGGCTGTACCGCTACCCGCTGGTGATGATCGCGGGCGGGGCGCTGTATGTCTATTTCATCCGCTACCGCTGGCCCAAGAACACCCGCGAAGTTGGCATCACGGGCGTGTTGCTGCACAACGCGGCGCTGGCGATGTGGGTGGGGCTGCTGTTCTTGCTGGCCGGCTGGACCGGTGTTGCGGTTTGGTTTGCCACCGCGCTGGCGGCAGGGATGCTGGGTGTGTTCCAAGTCTATCTGCAGCACAATTTCGAGGATACCTATTGGGACCGCCGCCCCGATCTGGACCCGCAGATCGCGGCCTTGCAGGGGTCATCGGCGCTTGATCTGGGGTGGCTCTGGGATCTGGGCACCGGCAACATCGCCTATCACGATGTGCACCACTTCAACCCGCGCATCCCGCTGTACAATCTGCGGCGCTGCCATTTCGCACTGGACGCGCTGATGCCGATGCGGCGCATCGGCTGGGCCGAGGCGCTGCGGTCATTCCGGCTGAAACTGTGGGACGAAGACGCGCAACAGCTGGTGCCGTTTCCGCCCGTCGCACAGCGCGCGACCATGCCGGCCTGACCCTGGTCGGAGAGGCCCCGGGTCAGGCCCGGGGCCGGGTCATTCAAACCAGAACGCCGTCCGCAGTCAGAACCGATTTGCCGCCCAGCCAGGGCCGCAGCGCGTCGGGCAGCACCACAGACCCGTCCGCCTGCTGACCATTTTCCAGCACCGCGATCAGGCAGCGCCCGACAGCCAGCCCCGACCCGTTCAGCGTATGGACAAAGTCCAGCCGCCCGTCCGCGCGCCGCACCCGCGCATTCATCCGCCGCGCCTGAAAATCGCCGCAGACCGAGACCGAAGAAATCTCGCGGTAAGTGTTCTGCCCCGGCAACCAGACCTCCAGATCATGGGTTTTCTGCGCGCCAAATCCCATGTCCCCGGTGCACAGCACCATGGTGCGATAGGGCAGGTTCAGCCATTCCAGCACCGCCTGCGCGCAATCCGTCATGCGGTCATGTTCGGCCGCACTGGCCTCGGGCAGCGTGATCGAGACCATTTCGACCTTTTCGAACTGGTGCTGGCGCAGCATGCCGGCGGTATCGCGCC
>JBBRCF010000088.1:0-14623 GCA_038205135.1 Rhodobacterales bacterium | reverse complement strand
GTTCAGCACCTGTTTGCCGGCGCGGGTCTGGGCCAGCACCTCGTCTTCGGAAACCACGAAACCATCACCGGCAGACGACGCCACCAGCAGTTTCCGCCCCGGCTGGTGGATCAGGATATCGACGATCTGCGCATCGTTGGGCAGATCGACCATCAGGCGCAACGGTTCGCCCATGCCGCGCCCGCCCGGCAGACTGGCGGCTTGCAGCGTGTAGAAACGGCCCGTAGACGCAAACACCAACAGCCGGTCGGTGGTTTCGGCGTGAAAGGCAAACCGCGGGCCATCACCGTCCTTGAACTTGATCTCGCGGGTCAGGTCGATGTGGCCCGCCATGGCACGGACCCAACCCATCTGGGAACAGATCACGGTGATCGGTTCGCGGTCGATCATCGCCTCGATCGGCACATCGGTTACCTCGCCGGCGGTCGCAAAACCGGTGCGGCGCGCGCCGCCGGGCGCGGTCTTGCCGAATTGCTTGCGCACCTCGGTCAGTTCCTTGGCGATCATCTTCCATTGCAGGGCGGGCGCATCCAGCAGGCCGGTCAGCCCGGCGCGTTCGGCGATCAGGGCGTCACGTTCCGAGGTCAGCTCGATCTCTTCCAGCCGCCTGAGCGACCGCAGGCGCATGTTCAGGATCGCCTCGGCCTGCACATCCGACAACTGCCCCGCGCCGGGCTTAGGAGCCACGTAATCCTTTTCCGACGTGGCGCGGGGACGTTTGATGTCCCAATCCTCGGCCATCAGCGCGGGTTTCGGCGCGTCGTCGTAGCGGATGATGTCGATCACGCGGTCCAGGTTCAGATAGGCGATCAACAGCCCGCCCAGCACCTCCAGCCTATGGTCGATCCGTTCCAGCCGGTACTGGCTGCGCCGCAACAGCACCTCGCGGCGGTGATCCAGAAAGGCGCGCAGCACTTCTTTCAATGAACAGACGCGCGGTGTCAGCCCGTCGATCAGCACGTTCATGTTCAGCGAAAACCGGATTTCCAGATCAGAATTGCGAAACAGCATCCCCATCAGCATGTCCGGGTCCACAGTACGCGCGCGGGGTTCCAGAACGATGCGGATGTCTTCGGCGGATTCGTCGCGGACATCGGCCAGCGCCGGCACCTTTTTCGTCTCGATCACCTCGGCCAGCCGTTCGATCAGACGGGATTTCTGCACCTGATAGGGGATCTCGGTGACGATGATCTGCCATTGGCCGCGCCCCAGATCCTCGACCGACCAGCGCGCGCGCAGCCGGAACGCGCCCCGCCCGGTGCGGTAGGTTTCTGCGATGCTGTCGGGCGGTTCGACCAGAATCCCCCCCGTCGGAAAATCCGGCCCCGGAATATGCGCCAGCAGCGCGTCATCCGGCGCATCCGGCGTCTTGATCAGCAACAGACATGCGCCGATCAGTTCATCCAGATTATGCGGCGCGATATTCGTCGCCATCCCGACCGCGATGCCCGACGACCCGTTCGCCAGCAGGTTGGGAAACGCCGCAGGCAGCACGATGGGCTCGGTCAGCGTGCCATCATAATTGGGCCGGAAATCAACGGCGTTTTCATCCAGCCCCTCCAGCAGCGCCTCGGCAGCCGCCGTCAGGCGGGCCTCGGTGTAACGCGAGGCCGCCGGGTTGTCGCCGTCGATGTTGCCGAAATTGCCCTGCCCGTCGACCAGCGGATAGCGGACGTTGAAATCCTGCGCCAACCGCGCCATCGCATCGTAGATCGCGACATCGCCATGCGGGTGATAGTTGCCCATCACATCGCCGCTGATCTTGGCGGATTTTCGGAACCCGCCCTTGGGCGACAACCGCAATTCCCGCATCGCGTACAGGATGCGGCGATGCACCGGTTTCAGGCCGTCGCGCGCATCGGGCAGTGCGCGGTGCATGATGGTGGACAGCGCATAGGTCAGATAGCGCTCGCCAATAGCGCGGCGCAGCGGTTCCGACACCAGCCCGGAACCTTCGGATGGCGTCGGCGGATCGTTTTCGTCCAGAATATCACTCATGTCTCGCGTGATAGAGGCAGTCGCCCGACCCGGCAAGCGTCCACGCCGGTTTGCACGATCTGCGGTATTTCAGTGACAGGGGAAAAATCAGGGAATCCTGTCTGTGACCAACCCGACCGAATCTGATAGGATTACGAGATTGTTTGTATTTTCGCCTGGTGATGGGGGTTGCCTGCGATGAAGTCTTATGTTGCCATTATGTTCGCGTTTTTGGCCGTCGCGTTTTATCAGTTGTCGGGCGGGGCAGATTACGCGCCACAGGCGGGGTCGCTGAAGGTCGAAATGACCAAAGCGCGCGCCGAACGCGCGGTGCAATTCGCCGAAACGACCCGGATCCAGTTGCCAAAGTTGACCGCGCCGACCACCCGGACTGCGACGCCTACCGTGGTGATGCCTGCCGTGGTGACGCGTACCACGACGGCCGTCGACCTGACTGCGCGGCCGGTGCCGCCGCAGGCTCCGAAAGCCAGCGCCGTGCCGGATGTGCCGGGCCCGACCATCATCGACGCGCAGCAGCGACTGGAAAGCTATTCCTTGGCGCGGTTGTCGCCTGCGCAGGTGACCCGTGCCGTGAATGCGGATCCTTCACAGGCCCAGACCAAAACTTTGACGGCCGCCGTGAATGCGGCCCTGAACGCGACCGATGACATCCGCAGCGTGCAGAAATCGCGCGTCAACATGCGTATGGGACCGGGCACCGAATATGAATATGATGTGCTGACCAAACTTGATGCCGGCATGCGGGTGAATGTTCTGGAAACCACCGGCACCGGCTGGGTCAGGCTGCGGGTGATCGACACCGGTCGCATCGGCTGGATGGCGGAAACCTTGATTTCGGCGGCGAACTGATTGCTTCCCGCCCGCAAGACGCGCAAAAGACGGGCGATGAAACCCACAATCCTGATCACCGGCTGTTCGTCGGGCATTGGCCTTGATGCCGCGCAGGGTCTGCGCGAAGCCGGCTGGCAGGTTTTTGCATCCTGCCGCCAACAGGACGATTGCGACCGCATGCGTGCGATGGGGTTCGACAGCCCGCGACTGGATTACGCCGACCCCGACAGCCTGCGCGACGGTCTGGCCGAGGTGCTCGCCACGACGGGCGGCACCCTCGACGCGCTGTTCAACAACGGCGCGCATGGATTGCCGGGCGCGGTCGAAGACCTGCCGCGCGACGGGTTGCGCGCAATTTTCGAGGTCAATCTGTTCGGTGTGCATGACCTGACCTGCCGCGTCATCCCGGTGATGCGCACGCAGGGACACGGGCGGATCGTGAATTGTTCGTCGGTGCTGGGCATGGTCACCTATCCGTGGCGCGGGGCCTATGTGGCGACGAAATTCGCCCTCGAAGGCCTGACGGACACGCTGCGTGTCGAAATGCGCGGCACCGGCATCCATGTGGTCCTGATCGAGCCCGGCCCGATCACCAGCCAGATCCGCGCCAATTCGATCCCGCATTTCGAACGCTGGATCGACTGGAAAAACAGCCCGCGCCGCAAAAAATACGAAGAGACGCTGTTGAAGCGGCTATATGACAGCAGCGGGCCGGACCGGTTCGAATTGCCGCCCTCTGCCGTGACCGCAAAACTGCGCCACGCGATCGAAAGCCGCCGCCCCGCCGCGCGCTATTACGTCACCACACCCACCTACATCGCGGCGTTCCTGCGCCGGGTGTTGCCGACACGCTGGCAGGACATCATCCTGTCGGGCGGGTGAACTGCGCGCCTGACAGGAAAAACCGGTTCGCTTTTACGTTCGTCCCGCCTACATCTGCACAACCGTTTCCCGAAAGGACGCCTGATGGCCCAAGACCCGCTTTTCATCGTTGTGCTGCTGGCCTGCGCGGCCGTGCTGATCATCTTGATGACCGGCATCGGCGGCTTTGCCAAAGGTGGTGAATTCAACAAAAAATATGCCAACAAGATCATGCAGTTGCGGATCGCCGCCCAATTCGTGGCGGTCTGCCTGATCCTGCTGTTCGTCTGGCTGCGCCAAGGAGGCTGACATGGTCGTTCTGAACAGGATCTATACCCGCACCGGGGATGACGGCGATACGTCGCTGGGCAATGGCGTGCGCGTGGCGAAACATTCGCTGCGCGTGACGGCCTATGGCACGGTGGATGAAACCAACGCCACGCTGGGGCTGGCGCGGTTGCAGGCGACGGGCGATCTTGATGTGGCGCTTGATGCGGCGCTGGCGCGGATCCAGAACGACCTGTTCGATCTGGGCGCGGACCTTTGCCGCCCGGAAATGGAAAAAGACCGCGACGCGGCCTATCCGCCCTTGCGCATGGCGCAAAGCCAGGTGGACCGGCTGGAGGGGGAAATCGACGCGATGAACGCGCTGCTGGAACCGCTCCGCAGTTTCATCCTGCCGGGCGGATCAGCGCTGTCGGCCTATCTGCACCTGTGTCGCACCGTCAGCCGCCGCGCCGAACGCCTGACTGTCGAACTGGCCACGATGGAAGAGGTAAACCCGGCGGCGGTGAAATTCCTGAACCGCCTGTCGGACTGGTTCTTTGTCGCGGCCCGCGTGGCCAACGACAATGGCAGGGCCGATGTGCTGTGGGTGCCGGGGGCGAACCGCTAGGGTCTGTTGCGGTCTGCACATGTGCAGACCGGTGCAGACCGTCAGGTGTCACGGCGTCACCAGCCGCTCGCCTTGCCGCACCGCCCAATCCGTCAGCAGCGTATCGCGCAACCGCCAGTGGCCTCGCGCGTCCTTTTCCAGCAGGTTCTTGCGGTCCAGCGCCTGCACCGCCGCGTTCAGCGATGATTTCGTCGGGCGCGGCAAGGTCCAGTCGCCGAAACGGTCCATCGCGGCCTGTCCCGTGCTGCCGCTGCCGCCCTCGGCCAACAGCAGCAGCATCGCGCGTTGCGACGCGGTCAGATCCGCCAGCAAGCGGTCATAGCCGTTTTCCTCGGCCACTTCGGCCTCGATCGCCAACCGCGCCTCGTCGGGGCGCAGCGACGGATACAGCATCAGCTTGGCGATCCAGCGGTTGAACCACATCGGCGACTGGCCATAATGGGCGAACACCGCGTCGGCGTCGGTGCGGGTGATATGCACCAGCCCGCTGTCGCGCAGCCGGCGGAACTGCGTGGTCACGAAATCCGGCCCCAGTGGCGTCAGTTCCACCTTGCTGGCAAAGCGAAAGAACGGCGCGTCCTTGACCGAAAACAGCGCATTCAGCTTGTCCTGCGACGACCCGGTAAAAATCGTGCGCAGGCCCTGCGGGTGACGTGACAGGATGGCGCGCAACAGGGCAATGAAATCGGCGCCGCCCGGCGTCTCTGCGACCTTCTGGAATTCATCCAGCAGCAACAATGTGGGCCGCTTAGGGTCCGCCAGCCGGGCCAGCCCCTGCGCCAACCGGTCGGCCGCCGACGCATCAGTGACAGAAGAAGGCGCCATTTCGAAAGTGCCGCCGGACCCGGCAATCTTGAGTTCCGCCTTGCGGAACCGTTCCAGCTGGCGCGCCAGATAACCCTTGGTCTGTGCCGCCGCTACCTCGGCCAGCAGCAGTTCGGTCGGATCGCTGGCAGTGCCACGCCAGAAATCGCAATAAATCACCTTGTGCCCGCGTTCTGCGGCCATCGGGGCCACATCCAGCAGCAGAAACCATGTCTTGCCAATGCGACGCGGCCCGAACAGGCGAATGGCCTGCACGGGACCGGCCATCAATGTGTCAACGATCCGCCTCGCCTCGGCGGCGCGGGGATAGTGCCAGTCCATCAGGGGGCGGTCTGCTCCGGTCTGCATGAGTGCAGACTAGCACAGACCGGGGTGATCAATCCAGCAGCCTGCGAGCAATCACCTGCGCCTGAATTTCCGCAGCACCTTCAAAGATGTTCAGGATGCGGGCGTCGCACAGGATGCGGCTGATCTTGTATTCCAACGCGAAACCGTTGCCGCCGTGGATTTGCAGCGCATTGTCCGCCGCCGACCACGCCACGCGCGCGCCCAGCAGTTTGGCCATGCCAGCCTCCAGATCGCAGCGGCGTTCATGGTCTTTTTCCCAAGCGCTGAAATAGGTTAGCTGCCGCGCGATCATGATCTCGACCGCCATCATCGCCAGTTTCGACGCCACGCGCGGAAACTCGATCAGCGCGCGGCCGAACTGTTTGCGGTCCTTGGCATATTGCAGACCCAGATCCAGCGCCGACTGCGCCACACCAATGGCGCGCGCGGCGGTCTGGATACGGGCGGATTCAAAGGTCTGCATAAGCTGCTTGAAGCCCTGCCCTTCGACGCCACCCAACAGGTTGTCACCCTTGACGCGGAAATCATCAAAGTTGACAGTGTATTCCTTCATGCCGCGATAACCCAGCACCTCGATCTCGCCGCCCGACAGGCCGGCGTCGACAAAGGGGGCCTCGTCGGTGCCCGGCGTCTTTTCGGCCAGAAACATCGACAACCCGCGATAATCCGACGTGCCTTCGACGGAGCGCGCCAGCACGGTCATCACATGGGTGCGCGCGGCGTGGGTGATCCAGGTCTTGTTGCCGTTGACCACCCAGTCATCGCCGTCGCGGCGCGCGCGTGTCCGCAGGGCGCCCAAATCGGACCCGGTGTTGGGTTCGGTGAACACGGCGGTCGGCAGAATCTCGCCCGATGCCAGTTTCGGCAGCCAATGCGCCTTTTGCGCGTCGGTGCCGCCACACAGGATCAATTCAGCCGCGATTTCGGTCCGGGTGCCCAAGGAACCGACGCCGATATAACCGCGCGACAGTTCTTCCGACACCACCACCATCGACGCCTTTGTCAGGCCCAGCCCGCCGAACTCTTCGGGTATGGTCAGACCGAACACGCCCATTTCGGCCAGTTCATCAATCACCGACATCGGGATCAATTCGTCCTTCAGGTGCCATTCATGGGCAAAGGGTTCGACCTTTTCCACGGCATAGCGGCGGAACTGTTCGCGGATCATCTCCAGCTCTTCATCAAGGCCAGAAGCGCCAACAGTGATATCCGCGTTGCGTTCCAGCATCAGCGCCACCAGCCGCAGACGGGCCCCTTGCGTGTTGCCCGCGTCGATCAGCGCGTCGATGGCGGGGATGTCCAACGTGGCAATCTCGGCGACGGTCAGGCCCAGATCGCGCAGGCGCACCACCTCGGACTGGTTCATCGGAATGCCAGAGCGGATCTGATCAAGGTATTCGCCGAACCCGATCTGCAGCAGCAGCGCCTCGACCTCGTTGAATTTGCCCTGCCCGGCCAGCCGGGTCGCCCAGCCCTGCATCTGGCGCAGCGATTCGACATACGTGGCCAGCCACGCCAGCCCATGCGTCGCGGTCTGCTGCGCGTCCATCAGCCGGGCGGATACCTTGCCGCCGTCGGTGACCATATCGCGCACGCGGGCCCGTGCCACTTCGAACAGGGTGGTCACGGCAGGCAGCGCGGCCTCGGTCAGGGCCATCAGATTGGCGATGCTGGTGGTCGCTGGGGTGATATCCTGTGATCCATCATGTGCCATGGCATTTCATCCTTCGGTTTCTGGTGCCTGTCCTAATTCCTTCGCAGTTGCAGCGCAACAAAAATACCCGGCCCGGGGGCGTCGTATTGCGAAAGTTGCGCGTGAAAATAGCGCTGTGCCCGCTGGCGGCCAGTGCACGACCTGATACAAAAGCGCGCATGGACATGCTGTTTCCCACCCTGACCCCCGCACTTCTGGCCTTGGCCGTCGCGATCACCTTTGTGGCCGGTTGGGTCAAGGGCATGGTCGGTTTCGCCATGCCGATGATCATGATTTCCTTGATGTCCAGCGTGATGGACCCGGAATTGGCACTGGCCGGTCTGATCCTGCCCACGCTGGTGACAAACGGCATGCAGGCGCTGCGGCAGGGTAGCGGCGCGGCGCTGGCCTCGGTCCGGCAATTCCGGCTGTTTCTGATGGCGGGTCTGGTCGCGCTGCTGATTTCGGCGCAACTGGTGCGCGTTTTGCCGCAAGCCACGCTGTTGCTGCTGATCGGCGTGCCAGTAGCCTTTTTCGCCGCGTTGCAGCTTTTCGGCGTCGCGCTGCGGCTGCCGGTGCGCGGACACAAGGTGGTCGAGGCGGCCTTGGGGGCGCTCGGCGGCTTCATGGGCGGGTTTTCCGGCGTCTGGGGCCCGGCCACGGTGCTGTATCTGGCCGCGTTGGATACGCCCAAGGCCGATTCGATGCGGATTCAGGGCGTGATCTATCTGGCAGGCGCGGTGGTGCTCGCGGGCGCGCATCTGGTTTCGGGCGTGCTGCGCGCCGAAACCCTGCCGTTTTCTTTGGCGATGATCGTTCCGGCGATCCTCGGCATGGCGCTTGGCACCCGGGTCCACGACCGAATCGACCAGCAGGCCTTTCGCAAGGCCACGCTGGCGGTTCTGTTGCTCACCTCGCTGAACTTGATCCGGCGGGCCCTGATGTGATGGGGTCGGCTTGATCAGCTGGCCTTGCGCTCGGGCACTGTCAGGCTGTCGATGAACGACCGGATCTGCGCCCGCACCCGTATATCTCCGATGCGTGACACCATCGCAGCGATTCGCGCGCTTTCTTCGTCCACGGTGTCGACCGTGGTGCCGTCCGCAAGACCGTCAAAGAAATAGGATGGGTCCACGTTCAGGATACGTGACATTTCAAACAGCTTTGATGCCGACACACGATTGCGGCCAAGTTCGTATTTCTGCACCTGCTGGAACGAAATTCCCAGCCCTTCTGCGACTTCGGTCTGGGTCTTGCCGCGCATCAGGCGCAGTTCTTTCAATTTGCGACCCACATGGGCATCAACTGGATGTGACAATTTTTTTCTCCCGGCTGGTTCAGCCTTGGGGTGTATGACGAATCCTAAGAAACGATCAATTCGTTAATGATTTCCCGTTTGGGTTCGGAGAATTACCGCCGATGGTTCGCAGGCTTACCAACACCTTTGCGCGGATGCATTGAATGGTTGTTTGATTTACCATCGCTGGTCTATATAATTACCATCAAGCATGGAGATGCGGGTGCCTGACGACGAACATAATTCCCCGGCCAGCGCATCCGCGGTGACGCGTGTTGGCAACGACATCGGTCTGAATGCGCCGGATGCCGCATTTTCCGGCTTGGCGGAAATGATGCGGTCTTTTGTGGCGCTGGCAGAATTCCTGAACCTGTCGCATGCCGTCACGCATCTGGACACGACACGCCAGACAGTGCGCCGCCACATAAAACTGCTGGAAACCGCCCGCGGGGCGCCGCTGTTCGAGGTGCGCGACCGCCAATATTCGTTGACGGACGCCGGACGCCAAGCTCTGCCCGAAGCGGAATATATCCTTGGCCGGTCACAGGCTTGGTACAACGGGCAGATCGGTCAGATCAGCGGGCTCGAATCAGTGCGCCGCTGGGAACCGCACCTGTATCTGCTGCAACAGCAGCCGATGTCGATGATCTGGGACCGAGGCGGGCCGCTGCTACGGATGGCGCTAGAAACCTGGACCGCCGCCGAGGGCCGTCTGGATCACGAGGGGACGCAGCACTTGCGCGCGCATTCCGTTGTGTTCCGCCGTCTGGGTGCCAACTGGATCTGCGTCGATGTGGGCGCCAAATCCTCGTTTGCAAGCTGGTTTGGCGAGACATGGGAACGCAGCGCGATCGGCCTTCCACTGGGCGCGATGCCGGGCGGCCGCATGTTCAACCTTCAGGCAAATCGTCCCTATGACGAGATCGAGGCCACCCATGGCGCCCGCTATGACCATATTCACACGGTCATTCCTTTCGGTGTCGCGCGCGAAGCGCGGCCGATCAGTTTCAAGCGGTTGCTGCTGGGGTGCCGGTTTGCCGATGACAGTTTCGCCCTGCTGAACATGGTCGTGCGCAGCCACGACCTGCGTCTGGACGGGGTTGATGAAGCCGTAATCAAGTCCATGCCAGAGGATTTGTTGATGGAATAAAACCAGGTCGGTCGTGAAAACACCGAAACGCACTACCAAAACGCGAGACTCTCGCGCTAGAATTGTTCATCCTGAAGGAACAATTTCTTTCTGGAGGGTGATTCATGTCGATTAACGACATCTACGACGGAGCGCAGATGCTGTGCCGCGCGATCCGGATGCTGGACGAGGCGCAGATGACGGTGACAGTGGGCGACGATTTCGCGGAATACGCCCGCATCGTTGCCACGGAACGTGTCGGGCATGGGGCGCCTTTGGGCTTGCCGTTCAACCCCGAAGTGCAGGACCTGCGGCCCGGCAACGGGTTCTGGGTGATCGGTCGCAACCCGCAGGGCGATCTCGTTCATACGCAGGCCATGCGGCTGATCGACTTGGGGCATCAAAGCCTGTCCGAATACCTGCGGCAGAATTTTCGTGCTTTTCCACCCCCAGGCGTGCCTATCGACTACGCCAATTCGGCCTATAACCCGGGCCCGGGTGCGCGGCGCATATTTGGTCGCGTCGCCTATCACGGTGAAGTGTGGATCAAGGACGACCCCGCCTATCGCGGGCGTGGCCTGATCGACATTGTGGCGCGCTTTGCCTTCTTGTCAGCCTCGATGGCTTGGAAGCCCGATTTCGTGTATGGCTTCATCCCGCGCGGCATCATGCGCCGCGGTCTCGCAGAGCGCGAAGGCTACATGCATTCCGATCCATTTGCGCTGTCATGGTGCATCGAAGGGAGTAACCAGCCTATCATTGCGAACCTTGTCTGGATGGCGCTGGATGACATCCGCTACGTCGTCCATGTCCCGCTGGACGAAATGTCCGCCGCCTGATCACAAGAACGCCCCGGTCGGACAACCGGGGCGTTCTGGTCTGCAATGGGTTGTGGACGCGGGCCCGTTCACCCGATGGCGACGGCCTTTACGTCGTCGTCGACAAATGACACGAATTTCTCGAAATTCTTCGAGAACATGCCCACCAGTTTCGCGGCCTGCGTATCATAGGCGGCCGGATTGGCCCATGTGCCGCGCGGAACCATTAGCGCATCGTCCACGCCGGGAACCGACACCGGAACTTCAAACCCGAAATTCGCATCCTTGCGGAACACGGCGTCGTTCAGCGACCCATCCAGCGCAGCGGTCAGCAGGGCGCGGGTGGCCTTGATCGGCATCCGCTTGCCGATGCCATAAGCGCCGCCGGTCCAGCCGGTGTTGACCAGCCAGCAGGTCGCACCGTGGCGCGCGATCTTTTCCTGCAACAGCTTGCCGTAAACCTCGGGGCGGCGCGCCATGAACGGCGCGCCGAAACAGGTCGAAAACGTGGGTTCCGGTTCCACCACCCCGCGTTCGGTGCCCGGCGTTTTCGAGGTGAAGCCCGACAGGAAATGATACATCGCCTGCGCCGGCGTCAGCCGCGAAATCGGCGGCAACACGCCATAGGCGTCACAGGTCAGCAGGATGACGTTTTTCGGATGGCCGCCCAGCGACGTGTCGGACGCGTTGGAAATCGCGTCAAGCGGATAGGCGCAGCGCATGTTTTCGGTCAGCCGCGAATCCTTGAAATCCAGTTCAAAGGTATCCGGATCGTAGATCATGTTTTCGATCACCGTGCCGAAACGGGTGGTGGTCGCATAGATCTCGGGTTCCGCCTCGGCGGACAGGTTTATCGTTTTCGCATAGCAGCCGCCTTCGAAATTGAAGGTGCCGCGATCCGACCAGCCATGTTCGTCATCGCCGATCAGAACGCGCGCCGGATCGGCCGACAGCGTGGTCTTGCCGGTACCCGACAGACCAAAGAACACCGCCGTATCCACCGGATTGCCGATTGCATGGTTGGCGGAACAATGCATCGGCATCACGCCCTTGTCGGGCAACAGGTAGTTCAACAGCGTGAACACCGATTTCTTGTTTTCGCCCGCGTATTCCGTGCCACCGATCAGGATCAGCTTGGCGTCGAAATTCATCACGATGACGGTTTCGCTGCGGCAATTGTGCCGGACGGGATCCGCCTTGAAGCTGGGGCAGTTGATCACGGTATAGTCGGCCACGAACGTATCCAGTGCGGCGCGGTCGGGACGGCGCAGCAGATGGCGGATGAACAGCCCGTGCCAGGCCAATTCCGTCAACATGCGCATGTTCAGCGCCAAATGCGGGTCCGCGCCCGCAATCAGGTCCTGCACGAACATGTCGCGGCCCTGCATATGCGCCAGCATGTCGGCATGCAGCGCATCGAACCCCTCGGACGACATCGCCGCGTTGTTTTCCCACCAGACCGTGTCGGCGGTGCCGGCGGTTTTCACCACATGCTTGTCCTTCGGCGACCGTCCGGTGAACTTGCCCGTGGTCACTAGGAACGTGCCACCCTGCCCCAGATGGCCTTCGCCGCGGGTCAGCGCCGCTTCGATCAGCGCGGGTTCCAGCAGGTTGTAGTGAACCTGCCCCAGCCCAGCAATGCCCTGATCTTCAAGCCGGAATTTGGGGTTCACCCGTCCGATTGTCATGTGCGATGCTCCTTGTCGCGCTCTATCCCCGGCGGTTCGCGGACCTTACGGCTGTGTATGGTCAGCGGCCCGCCCACCCGTCAAGCGCTGATGAATGCGTCTTAGCATGTCGTTTCGTCGAAGGAACAGCCGGGTTGTGCGACGTTAGCGCCACCAGACACAGGTTAGCGCAACCAAGGCGGAAAACCCCACAACTTGTATCAAAAGCGAAACGACATGTGAGGCAATTTAGCCATGTGTTCAGCATTTGCGGATGAAATGTGGCAGAGCGCACGGGTGATTCGCACTTTGGCATTGATCGCAAAGCCCAAAAAAGCGATGATCAAAGAAAAAATACCAGGCAACGAGCAGCACAAGGAATAAAAACAATGTCGAGGATCGCCCTTGTGGACGATGATCGCAACATTCTGACCTCCGTCGCCATGACGCTGGAGGCTGAAGGTTTCGAAGTCGATACATATAATGATGGTCAGACCGCACTGGATGCGTTCAACCGCAAACTGCCGGACATGGCCGTGCTGGACATCAAGATGCCGCGGATGGACGGTATGGATCTGTTGCAGCGGCTGCGGCAGAAAACCGCGATGCCCGTGATCTTTCTGACGTCGAAGGATGACGAGATCGACGAGGTTCTGGGCCTGCGGATGGGCGCGGATGATTACGTGAAAAAACCCTTCAGCCAGCGTCTGCTGGTCGAACGCATCCGCGCACTGTTGCGCCGTCAGGATGCGGTGGCGGGCGAATTAATCCCCGAAACCGAAGAAACCAAGGTGATCGAGCGCGGCTTCCTGCGAATGGACCCGCTGCGTCATTCGGTGGCCTGGAAGGGCCGCGACGTGTCGCTGACCGTGACGGAATTCCTGCTGTTGCAGGCACTGGCCCAACGGCCCGGTTTCGTTAAATCGCGCGACCAGCTGATGGATGTGGCCTATGACGATCAGGTATATGTCGATGACCGCACCATCGACAGCCACATCAAACGCCTGCGCAAGAAGATGCGGTCGGTCGATGATGATTTTTCGGCGATCGAGACGCTGTACGGCATTGGCTACAGATACAACGAAGAGTGATGGCACTCGCCGAACGGATAGCCCTGCGTAACAAAGTGCCTCAGCGCGACGGTGACGTCGTGCTGGGTGACGATTTCGTTGTGCCCGATACCATCGTTGGTCAGGAATTGCGCGATCGGCGACAAAAACGCGGATCGACCTTTTTTCGGCGCTCGCCGCTGACGCGCAAGATCATCACCTTCAACCTGATCGCCCTGAACATTCTGGTCGCGGGCGTGCTGTTTCTGAATTCGTCGCGTGATGGCTATGCGGTGCAGCGGATCAACAGCATGGTCGGCGAAGCGGAACTGATCGCCGATGTTCTGGAAGCCCAGCTGCCCGCAAAGAAACCGGCCGACCTCGGACCCAATGGCACGCTGGATGTGCCGGCGACGATGGCCGGGCTGGACCTGCGGGCCGGCGTCGAGGTGTTCGTGTTCGACAAGACCGAGACGCTTATCAGCGCCAGCTCCGGTGCGGGCATCAGCCGGGCTGGCACCGAACTGGATGCGGAGGACGGGCCGCGCACGGTGATCATTGATCTGCTCGGACTGATCTGGTCGGGTCTGGCCCGGGTGTTCGCCGATACCACATCTACGGCCGAACCGATTGCGCGCGAGGACCATGCCAGACAACTGGTGGCGGCGGCCCTCGGCGGCGTACCGCAGTTGAAAAGCTTTTCCGGATCCGACGGCGTGACCGTGCATACCGTGGCGACGCCCGTGATGCAGGGGGATCGCGCCATCGGCGTCGTGGCCGTATCCTCTGCCACCGGCGAAATCGACCGGGCCGTCCGCGTTGAACGCGAACGTGTGCTGCAGATGTTCCTGATCGCCACGCTGGTGTCGATCGGCCTCAGCCTCGTTCTGGCCTCGACGATCGCCAACCCGATTTCCGATCTGGCCGAGGCCGCCGAACTGGGCGGGCGCGATGGCAGCGGTGCGTCAGGGCGAATCCGCATCCCCGATCTGACCGCGCGCCCGGACGAAATCGGCCGGCTGTCCGGTGCGTTGCGTGGAATGGTGTCGGCATTGTACGACCGGATCGACGGCAATGAACAATTCGCCGCCGATGTCGCGCATGAAATCAAGAATCCGCTGGCGTCGCTGCGGTCCGCCGTCGGCACCATGCGCGTCATCAAACGGGACGATCAGCGGGAAAAACTGCTGGATGTCATCGAACACGACGTGC
>JBBRCF010000087.1:0-14630 GCA_038205135.1 Rhodobacterales bacterium | reverse complement strand
GATCAGACTGCCGGCGATACCGAGTAAAAAGGCCTCGCTGATAAACAAGGCCGCGACCTGTCGCCCCTTGAGGCCAAAGGTCTTGAGCGCGGCGATCTCCATCGTGCGCCGCCCGACCATCACCAGCATGGTATTGACAATGCCCACGCCGCCGATCAGCAAGGCGCCGAGGCCGAGCACCACGATAAAACGCCCGACGAGATCGGCAATTTCGACGTTGCGTTCCAGCAGGCCGGGGGTGGTCTGCATGGTCGCCAGACCGGGAATGCGGCCCAGCCAGAGTGAGTTTTCCGCCTCATTAATCATCTGCTCGGTGGTGCCGGGTGGCAGCACCACGCTGATGTGATTGTAACTGGGGTTTAAGCCTAAACTGCTCATCTGCGACTGGTCGATATAAGCGAAGCCGAAGAACGCCGCCGCCAGATTGTTCACATTGGCTTCGACGTTGGTGGGGATGATGCCGCGCACAGTATAGGCCTCGTCAGAGCCGGTGACGCGCACCTGATCGCCGACGGAGAGCTTTTGCTCGTCGGCCAGATTCTGACTGATGACGATATCAAGTCCGCCTGTAAACAGGTCGGCTAAAGACACGCCTGCCGGGTCACTGGCAATGACTTCGCTGCCGACCGGGTATTTTTGCGGGTCGACAAACAGCGTGGTGACAAACTGCGGACGACCCGCATCGACAAAATCGAGCGGGGACACCTGAATATTGTTGTAGCTGCTGTAGGCGGTCAGTTCGCCATTGAGTGGGTCAATAATCTGCTGGACACGCTCGACAGCCCCCGGCCCAAAAATGCTGACTTCTTCCGCGCCCTGGTTAAATGAGAAGCTGAAAAATCCGCCACCGACTGACCGCAGGGTAATGTCCCCGCGATTGACTTCGCGCAGGTTGGTCAGCAGCGAATCACTGATAGAAAGACCCAGGCTGCGCAGGGCGACGACTGTCGCTACACCTGCGGCCACACACAAAATGGCAAAGGTCGTCCAGTGACCGCTGCGCCGTAAATTCTGAAAGGCATATCGGAGATAAAACAGTGCTCTGAACAATGACATATCCCTATCCGCTTACAATACTCGCATTATTATAGTCCATAATCGATCACAAATTTTGTCAGCGCCTAACAGGTGGATTAAAAACCAGCGCCTTTCGGGGAGAGTGGAAAGGCGCTGTGCCGATCAGCGGCCACTGAGTGCAGCTTTTTCAGGCTGTTGGCAAAGGTGGGCCCACCAGTTCCATATCATGCGCGCGCCATAGTGCCGGGTCCGATGCCGCTGGCGGTGCAGCGCGTGCTGACGGATGCGCGCGGACAGGGCCTAGCGCCCGATATCCGGCTGATCGACGGCTGGCTGGTTGAACGCATTCATACGCCAGCGCATGCCGTCTGGATCTGGGGCGCGGGGCATGTCGGCCGCACGCTGGCCAGCGTGCTGGCACCACTGCCGGATCTGGCGCTTACTTGGGCCGACACCGGTGCAGACCGGTTTCCGGCCATGATCCCCGATGGTGTGACGACGATCCACGCGTCCGACCTTGCGCTGTTGGCCGCCCATGTCCCGCAGGCGGTGCCGCACGCGCATCACCTGATCCTGACCTATTCTCATGCCATCGACCTTGCGCTGTGCGATGCGCTGCTGCGCCGCCCCACCGCCAGCATCGGCCTGATCGGGTCGGCGACCAAATGGGCGCGGTTTCGCACGCGGCTGACCGCGATGGGTCACGCCCCTGCCCAAATTTCGCGCATTGCCTGCCCGATTGGCGATCCGACTTTGGGCAAGCATCCAACGGCCATTGCTCTGGGCGTGGCGACTGCGCTACTGCGGTCAACACTCCGTGAACAGACCAAAAAGGACAGGACGGCGTGACGGGAACAATGTTGTCCATTCAGGGGCTGACCAAGGCCTATCCCGGCGTCGTTGCCAATGACGATATCTCGTTTGATATTGGCGCTGGCGAGGTGCACGCCTTGCTGGGCGAAAACGGTGCGGGCAAATCCACGCTGGTCAAGATGATTTACGGACTGGTGAAACCCGATGCCGGGCGGATGGCCATGCTGGCGATGCCCTATGCGCCTGCGGAACCGCGCGCGGCGCGGGCAGCGGGCGTGGCGATGGTGTTCCAGCATTTTTCGCTGTTCGACGCGCTGACGGTTGCGGAAAACATCGCGTTGGGGATGGAAAATCCCCCTGCCATGCGCGATCTGGCCGGACGCATTCGTACGGTATCGCAGACCTATGGCCTGCCGCTGGACCCCGCCCGCGTAGTGGGCGATCTGTCGGCCGGCGAACGTCAGCGGGTCGAAATCATCCGCTGTCTGCTGCAATCCCCGCGCCTGCTGATCATGGACGAACCCACATCAGTGCTGACCCCACAAGAGGTGGCGATCCTGTTCCAGACGCTGCGCAAGCTGCGCGACGAAGGCGTGTCGATCCTGTACATTTCGCACAAGCTGGAGGAGATCCGCACACTGTGCGACACCGCCACCATCCTGCGCGGCGGCCGCAAGGTGGCGACCTGCACGCCTGCCGAAAAAACCGCGCGCGAATTGGCCGAGATGATGGTGGGCGCGATACTGAAGGTGCCCGAACGCCACGCCGCACCTTCGGGCGACCCGCTGCTGGCGGTCACCGGCCTGTCGGTCGCGTCGCCTGCGCAATTTGGCACGGCGCTGAAGGATGTCAGCTTTGCCGTGCGCCCCGGCGAGGTTCTGGGCATCGGCGGCGTCGCGGGAAACGGGCAGGACGAATTGCTGGCGGCGCTGTCGGGCGAATTGCTGTCGCGGTCCGGATCGGTGGCGCTGGCGGGGCGCGATGTGTCGCGCGACGGGCCGGTGACGCGACGGGCAGCGGGGCTGCTGTGCGCGCCCGAAGAACGGCTGGGCCATGCGGCGGCCCCCGACATGACCCTGACGGAAAACGCCGCGCTGACGGCGGCGGCGCGGATGGGGTTGCTGACGCGGGGTTTCATCAACTGGTCCGGCGCGCGCGGATTTGCCGAACAAGTTATCGGGGCGTTTGACGTCCGCACACCGGGGCCGCATGTGGCCGCGCGCGCGCTGTCGGGCGGCAATCTGCAAAAATTCGTCATCGGCCGCGAGGTGTTGCAGGGCCCGCGCGTGCTGGTGGTCAACCAACCCACATGGGGTGTGGATGCCGCAGCGGCGGCGGCGATCCGGCAGGCGCTGCTGGATCTGGCGGCGGGCGGTGCGGCGCTGGTGGTGATTTCGCAGGATCTGGACGAACTGATGGAAATCGCCGACCGCTTCGGCGCGCTGAACGGCGGGCGGTTGTCCCCGCTGCGGCCGACGGCGGGCCTCAGCGTCGATGAAATCGGCCTGATGATGGGCGGCGCGCATGGCATGGAGGTGGCGAATGTCTGACCGGCGCGGCGGCAGGATGCCCGGAGACGCAGAATGCTGAGGCTGGAAAAGCGGCGCGAACCATCGCAGGTCTGGACCTGGGCCGCGCCGCTGGTCGCCGTGCTGGCGACGATGATCGCAGGCGGCGCGGTGTTCGCGCTGCTGGGCAAGGACCCGTTCGTGGCGATCCGCACGATATTCTGGGACCCGCTGTTTTCGGAATTCGCATTCTATTATCGCCCCCAACTGCTGATCAAGGGCGCGCCGCTGGTGCTGATCGCGATCGGCCTCAGCCTCGGTTTTCGCGCGGGCATCTGGAACATCGGCGCCGAAGGCCAGTACATCATGGGTGCCTTGGCGGGGGCGGCCGTGGCGTTGGCGTTCTATCCGCTGGCGGCGTGGTGGCTGTTTCCGGCGATGGTGCTGGCCGGCGCACTGGGCGGTCTTGCCTGGGCGATGATCCCTGGCGTGCTGAAGATCACACTGGGCACGAACGAAATCCTCGTGTCGCTGATGCTGGTGTATGTGGCGGAAAAGATCCTTGCCGCCATGGCGCTGGGGTTGATGAAAAACCCGGAGGGGTTCGGTTTTCCCGGCTCGCGCAACCTGCAACAGTACCCGTCCGCGACCAGCTGGATCGATCCGGCGGCGGGGTTGCATTGGGGAGTGGCGGCGGCCTTTATCGTGGTGATCGCAGCCTATGTGTTGTTATCGCGGCACATTCTGGGGTTCCACATTCGGCTGGCGGGACAGGCGCCGCGCGCCGCACGGTTTGCGGGCGTAAACACGGCGCGGCTGGTGCTGTTCTGTCTGGGCACCTCGGGCGCGCTGGCGGGGTTGGCCGGACTGTTCGAGGTGGCGGGGCCGTCCGGCGTGGTGTCGATCGATTTCAACGCCGGCTACGGGTTTACGGCGATCATCGTGGCGTTTCTGGGCAGGTTGCACCCGGTCGGCATCCTGCTGGCGGGCGGGCTGATGGCGCTGACCTATGTCGGCGGTGACATGGCGCAGGGGAACCTGCAATTGCCCAAGGCGGCAATCCAGCTGTTTCAGGGCATGATGCTGTTTTTCCTGCTGGCGGTGGATGTGTTCACCAATTTTCGCCTGCGGTTCGGCATAAAGGGGGCCGTGTGATGGACATGATGATCAACATCGCGGCCTTTCTGTTTGTGGCGGCGACGCCGCTGACGCTGGCGGCCATCGGAGAAACGGTGGTGGAACGCGCGGGCGTGCTGAACCTCGGCGTCGAGGGGATGATGATCATGGGAGCCATCGTGGGGTTCATGGTTGCGGTCAGTTCCGGGTCACCGGTGCTGGGGCTGGCGATGGCGGCGGTGGGGGGGCTGGGCCTCAGCCTGATCTTTGCCTTTGTCACGCAGATTGCGCTGGCCAATCAGGTGGCGTCGGGGCTGGCGCTGACGCTGTTCGGCCTTGGCCTGTCGGCCCTCCTGGGTCAGGGCTATCAGGGCGTCAAACCGCCCACCTTTCCGCAGGGTGACATCCCGGTGTTGCGCGATATTCCGGTGCTGGGGCCGATCCTGTTCCAGCAGGACCCGGTCGTCTATCTGGCCTTTGCAATCACCATCGCGGTGTTCGTGTTCCTGCGGTACACCCGCGCGGGTCTGGTACTGCGCGCGGTTGGCGAAAACCACGATGCGGCCCATGCACTGGGCTACAAGGTGGTGCGGATCCGCTTTGCCGCAATCGCCTTTGGCGGGGCCTGCGCGGGGCTGGGCGGCGCCTACATCAGCCTGATCCGCGTACCGCAATGGACCGAAGGCATGACCGCCGGCATCGGCTGGATCGCGCTCGCGCTGGTGGTGTTCGGCGCATGGCGGCCACTGCTGGTGGCGGTCGGTGCCTGTCTTTTCGGCGGCATCGAGGCGGTGCAGCTGAACATGCAGGCCGCAGGCGTTGCCATACCGGTGTCGTTGCTGGCAATGTCGCCTTATCTGATCACCATCCTTGTGCTGGTCATCATGTCTGCCGTCCGAACCGGGGCACCTGCCGCGCTGGGGCGGCCGTTCCATGCCTCAAGTTGAGGCAAAATCGACGATGCCTCATGCAGAGGCCAACCGTATAACAGGGGGATACCTATGAAACTTGCGAAACTGCTGGCCACGGCGGCCATCGCGCTGGGGATGGCGACCACCGCCATGGCGCAGGACAAGACCAAGGTCGGATTTGTCTATGTCGGCCCGGTGGGCGACGGCGGCTGGACCTATGAACATGACAAGGCGCGTCAGGCCGTCGTGGCGCATTTTGGCGACAAGGTCGAAACCGTGTTCGTCGAATCCGTCCCCGAAGGCCCGGATTCGGAACGGGTGATGACGCAGATGGCGCTGGAAGGCGCGGACCTGATATTTACCACGTCCTTCGGCTATATGGACCCGACGATCAACGTGGCCGCCAAATTCCCGAACGTGAAATTTGAACACGCCACCGGGTACAAACGCGCCGACAACGTCGCGACCTATTCCGCCCGGTTCTACGAAGGCCGCGCGGTACAGGGTCATATCGCGGGCAAGATGACCAAATCGAACATCATCGGCTATATCGGGTCCTACCCGATCCCCGAGGTGATCCAGGGCATCAACGCCGCCTACATCCACGCAAAAAAGGTCAACCCCGACGTCCAGTTCAAGATCGTCTGGGCCTTTACATGGTTCGATCCGGCCAAGGAGGCCGACGCCGCCAAGGTGCTGATCGAACAGGGTGCCGACGTGGTGCTGCAACACACCGACAGCACCGCCCCGCAGGCCGCCGCCAAGGCCGCCGGCAATGTGATCACCTTTGGTCAGGCGTCGGACATGAGCGAATACGCGCCCTTCCCGCGCGTATCGTCGATCATCGATGACTGGGCGCCCTATTACATCGCCCGCGTGCAGGCGGTGATGGACGGCACCTGGACCTCGACCGACACCTGGGACGGTATCGGCCCCGGCATGGTCGCGATCGGCGAGATTTCCGACGCCGTCCCGGCAGACGTAAAGGCCGAGGCGCTGGCAATGGTCGATGCTCTGGCCAAGGGCACGTACCATGCGTTCACCGGTCCGCTGAACAAGCAGGACGGGTCGGTCTGGCTGACCGAAGGGCAGACGGCGGATGACCCCACGCTGTTGGGCATGACCTTTTATGTTCAGGGCCTTGATGGCGAGATTCCGAAGTGATGCGGTCCACCTGACCGACCGGTAGACGCCACCGGAAAACGTCCATGAAACCGGGCCGCAGTCATCGCTGCGGCCCGGTTTGCCTTTGCGATACGCCCGCCGTCAAGACATCGCAGGCCCTCGTGATCCGGCTGCGCTGATCCTTGGCGGGTCGTCACGACAGCCCCTTCCGCGACGCGGCCCCGATATCGCGTCCCACCGCTGCGGATCCGCTGGTAATTCCCGTTCCGGACCGCGCCCCCTTCCCTCGCGCGCGCGCGCGCACTACCCTGCCGAAAAACCGGAGTACCCATGCAGGATTTCCTCATCATCGGCGGCGGCATTGCCGGCGTATCGACCGCGGCGCGGCTGTCGCATCTGGGCAGCGTCACGCTGTTGGAACGCGAAACCGCGCTGGCCTGGCATGCGTCAGGGCGGTCGGCGGCGCTGTTTGAACAAAGCTATGGCAAACCGTCCACCGTGGCCCTGAACATGGCCAGCCGGGACTATCACATGACCGCCAATGGCGGTGTCCTGTCGCCGCGGGGCCTGATGCTGGTTGCCGCACCGGGACAGGACGACGCCTTTGCCCGCGAAGCCCGCGACATGGACCTGACCGAGATTGCCCCTGAAGACGCGCCACTGCATTTCGGCCTGCTGAACCCCGCCACCATCACGCGCGCCGCGCTGTCGGACCACGCCTGGGACATCGACACCGACCGGCTGATCCAGAATTTCAACCGCGAGGCGCGGGGCAACGGCGCGCAGATCCTGACCGGACAGACCGTGACGGCGATCACCCGGACCGCCACCGGATGGCGCGTGGAAACCGCGAACGCTACCCATGAGGCGCGCATGATCGTCAACGCAGCCGGCGCTTGGGTGGACCAGATCGCGGCGCTGGCCGGGCTGGCCCCGCTGGGCTTTGCCCCGAAACGCCGGTCGATGGCGCGCATCGCGGCCCCTGCGGGCATGGACCCCAGCGGCTGGGTAATGGTGTTTGCAGCCAACGAGGCGTGGTACGCCAAACCCGACGCCGGCGCGCTGATCGTGTCGCCATCCGAGGAAGACCCCGTTGCCCCGCATGACGCCTATGCCGATGACATGGTTCTGGCCGAGGGTCTGGCGCGTTACGAGGCGCATGTGACCCATCCCGTTACCCGGATGCTGGCGAACTGGGCAGGTTTGCGCACATTTTCGCCCGACCGCTGTCTGGTCATCGGTCCCGATCCGCGCGATCCGTCGTTCCTGTGGTGCGCGGGTCAGGGCGGCTACGGGTTCCAGACCGCACCGGCTTATTCCGCGCTGGTGGCCGATCTGGTGGCTGGGCGCGCGCCCGTGCTGGACACCGGTCTGATCGCCGCTCTGTCCCCCGCAAGGTTCCTGTCATGACCGGCCATCTGAACCTGCCCGATACGGCGTCCTTGGCGCATGCCGGCCCGGATGGGCGGCTTTTCGCCCCGTCGGCGCAGCGCAACAGCGACGCCATCGCCGCGCTGCTGGATGCGCATCTGCCCGCTACGGGCCGGATGCTGGAACTGGCCTCGGGCACCGGTGAACATGCGGTGGCCTTTGCCACGCGGTTTCCCGGCATCGACTGGCAACCGACCGACGTCGCCCCGGAACGGCTGGCGTCCATCGACGCCCATGTGCGCGCGGCGGGCCTTGCGAACCTGCGCGCGCCCTTGCGGCTGGACGCGACCGCGCCGGGCTGGGGTGCGCTGGCTGACCCGGTGGATGCGATCCTGCTGGTCAACCTGTTTCACCTGATACCTACCCCCGCCGCGCAGACCCTGATGACCGAGGCCGCCGCCGCGCTGGCCCCCGGCGGTCTGTTCATCCTTTATGGCCCGTTCCTGCGCGACGGGCAGACCACGTCGGACGGTGATACCGCATTTCACGCCAGCCTGACGGCGCAGGACGCGCGGATCGGCTACAAGGACGACTGGGATGTGATCGACTGGATCCACGCCCGCTGGCTGACTTTGGTGCAGGTGGTGGAAATGCCCGCCAACAATCTGGCCTTTGTCGCCCGCAAGGGCTGATCCAGATCAAGGCGGGTTTTGCTGCCCCGCGCGACACAGCCGTGACCCCAAACGGAGCGCGCCATGACCCCGATAAATCCCCCGACCAATTCCCCGAGCAATTCCCCGAGCAATTCCCCGAGCAATTCCCCGAGCAATTCCTGGGCCGATCACCTGACCGACACCCGCAACCGCTTGCGCGGGTTGTACAGAGCCCTGCCCGAGGTGACCAAAGGCTTTGGCGCCCTGTCCAAGGCCGTGAAAGAAGGCGGCGTGCTGGATTTCAAGACCAAGGAATTCGTCGCGCTTGGCATTGCCATCGCAGTTCATTGCGAAGACTGCATCGTCCTGCACATCGAAACGCTGATCAAGGCGGGCTGCAAACGGGAAGAACTGGTCGATGTGCTGGGCATGTGCATCCAGATGGGCGGCGGCCCGGCCTCGATGTATGCCGCCAAGGCGCTGGCCTGTTTCGACGCGCTGACCGCGCCCGTCTGATGCCTCATCTCTCCCTCGGCCGCCAAAGGTGCCGAGTCCGGAACTTCTTCGGTTTCCAAATACCCCGGGGCGGGGAGCAGCGCCCCCCTCTGCGCCTGCAACTCACACCGCCCGCAGGGCCAGCCAGTCCTTTGCGATGTCCCGGTCCAGACCCCCGGGGGCCCAATCATGCCCGCAATCCAGATCATGCGGCGCTATATCCGCCCCGGCACCCGACAACTGCGCGCAAAGCCGCGCGGCGTCACCGGGTTTGCGGTGGGTGTCATGCTGGCCGGACAGGATCAGGGCAGGCAATCCCGTCAAAGTGGGAAAGGTGAAAACCGTTGCAATCGGTTCCGGACGCAGCAGGATTGCGGCCGCAAACCGCGACGGCGCACAGGCCAGCAACGCCGTGACGAAAATTGCGCCGCTGGAAAACCCGACCAGAATGACCGGACCGGGCGGTGTCTGGTCCGGATAATTGCGATTCAGCCAGTCGCGCGCGCGTGCCATCAGGTGATCCGGATCGATCCGGCGATCGGCCAGGCGGCGAAAGAACGTGTAACCTGCGCCGTCCACCAGGTCGCCGCGCGGCAACCAGTGCGATGCGGCGGGCGCAACAGCGCCGGCAAAATCCGCCAGCGCCGTTCCATCTGACGCAGAGCCGTGAAAGCCGATCAGATGCAGCATCCCTGACGTCAGCCATCCACCCGGATGCGCGTGTTCGGCGCATCATAGGGGCTGTCTTCGGTGACCACCGCGTCCCAATCCTGCCGCAGCATCCGCACGGTCAGCCGTGTGCCAGGCACAGCCAGATCCGGACGGACATAGCCCATGCCGATCTGCCGCCCGAAGGCCACGGACCAGCCGCCCGAGGTCAGCCGCCCGACCTTGACGCCCGCATGCAGCAACGCCTCTTTGCCCCAAGGGTCGGTATCTGCAGGCCCGTCGATCAACAGGGTGACGCATTTCGACCGGATACCGGTGTCCAGCATCGCCGCCTTGCCACGGAAATCCTTGGTCAGGTCCACAAACCGGTCCAGCCCCGCCTCCAGCGGCGTGGCGTCGCGGCCCAGTTCGTTGCCGAACGCGCGATAGGATTTTTCCTGACGCAGCCAGTTCTGTGCCCGCGCGCCGACCGGTTTCAACCCGTGTTTTTCGCCTGCCCGCAGCAGCAGATCCCACAGATACCGGCCCATTTCGACCGGATGGTGCAATTCCCAGCCCAATTCACCGGTATAGGCCACGCGCACCGCCACCACCGGGCACATGCCCAATTCGATCTTGCGCAAGCCCAGCCAAGGGAACCGTTTGTTGCCCAGCACGGTGTCGGGATCGGCATCACGCACCACATCGCGCAGGACCCTACGCGCATTCGGCCCGGCCAGCGCAAACACGCCAAAACGCGTCGTCCAGTCTTCGACCTCGATGCGGCCGAAATCGGCTTCGCGGTCCGCGACCGCCTTCAGCAGGTAATCCTGATCATAGGCATGCCATGCCCCGGCCGAAATCAACACGAAACGTTCGGTTTCCTCACGCATGATGGTGTATTCGCTGCGCGTGGTGCCCATATCTGTCAGCGCGTAAGTCAGGTTGATCCGGCCCACGGCGGGCAATTTGTTGGTGGTGAACCAGTCCAGAAAACCCGCAGCCCCCGGCCCCTTGACCACATGTTTGGTGAATGCGGTGGCGTCAATGATCCCGGCGGTGTCGCGGATCGCTTGTGCTTCGGCCACCGCATGCGGCCACCACGTGCCACGGCGGAAACTGCGTCCGTCATGGTCGAAACCGGCAGGCGCATCGACGGGGCCGTAGTAATTCGGGCGTTCCCAGCCGTTGACCTGCCCCATCTGCGCGCCGAGCGCCAGTTGCCGGTCATAGGCGGGCGCGGTGCGCAGCGGGCGGCAGGCTTCGCGTTCTTCGTCCGGGTGATGCAGGACAAAGACGTGTTCATAGCATTCTTCATTCTTGCGCGCGGCGTATTCGGTGGTGATCCACGGGCCGTAGCGTTTCGGGTCAAGGCTCGCCATGTCGATCTCGGCCTCGCCCTGCACCATCATCTGCGCCAGATAGTATCCCGTACCGCCGGCAGCCGTGATGCCGAAACTGAACCCTTCGGCCAGCCACATGTTGCGCAGGCCCGGCGCGGGGCCGACCAGCGGGTTGCCATCGGGGGTATAGCAGATCGGACCGTTGAAATCGGCCTTGAGCCCCACCTGTTCGGAACTGGGGATGCGATGGTTGAACGACAGGTATTCCGCCTCGATCCGGTCCAGCGCCAGCGGGAACAGATCGGCGCGGAACCCGGCGGGCACGCCATATTCGAACCGCGCAGGCGCGTTGCGTTCATAGGGGCCAAGGATCCAGCCGCCGCGTTCCTCGCGTACATACCATTTCGCGTCGGCATCGCGCAGCACGGGATGCTGCGGATTGGACGCGCGCCATGCCACCAGCGCAGGGTCAGGTTCCGTCACGATATACTGATGTTCGACCGGGATCGCGGGCGTCTTGATCCCCAACAGCCGGGCGGTCCGTTGTGCGTGGTTGCCCGTTGCGGTTACCACATGTTCGGCGGTGATCACCGCCGTGTCGCCGGAGGCCACCAGATTGCCGCCCTTTTCTTCCATCCGGGTCACGCTGACCTGCCATTCCGACCCGGTCCAGTGATAGGCATCGACCTGCCAGCGCCGTTCAATGGTGACGCCGAACTGCCGCGCGCCCTTGGCCATCGCCATCGTCACATCGGCGGGGTTGATGTAACCGTCCTGTGGGTGAAACAGCGCGCCCTTCAGGTCATCCGTGCGCACCAAGGGCCAGCGGTCGGCGATGTCTTTCGGTGTCAGGAATTCGTGATAAACATCGGCGGTTTCCGCGACCGAGGAATACAGCATGTATTCATCCATCCGCGCATCGGTCTGCGCCATGCGCAGGTTGCCGACGACGGCAAACCCGGCGTTCAGGCCGGTTTCCGCCCCCAGACGCTTGTAGAAATCGACGCTGTATTTGTGGATATGCGTGGTGGCATAGCCCATGTTGAACAAGGGTAGCAGCCCTGCCGCATGCCATGTGGACCCGGCGGTCAGTTCGTCGCGTTCCAGCAGCAGGGTATCCCACCCGGCCTGCCCCAGATGATAGGCGATGGATGTGCCGACGGCACCACCGCCGACGACAAGGGCTTTGACATGGGTTCTCATCCGGCGCGCTCCGTGCGGTTTGCGTCAGATATGGCGCAAATCCACAGTGGAATGCGACCGCCTTCCGACCGCTCGGGCATCAAAACCGACGAGAAGGCAGCGGTTCAGTTGCCCATGCGGCAGCGTTTGATGCCGTTTTCGATGCGGCAATCCTTGTTGGCCAGTCCGGCTGCGGTTTCAACCGGGCGGCGCAGCGTGGTTTTTGCGACGTCGGTCTGATCGGGTGCGGCGGTGCCGGAACGGCTGGCGTCGGCATGTGCCGCGGTCGCCGCATCCGACGGGGCCGGCATGGCCTCGCCCCGCGCGGCCAGTTGGGTCTGGAATTCCGCCCGCATCGCGTCGTCCACCGCGGTCGTGCGCGGTTGCGGGGCCGACGCGCTGACTTTGCCGGTCTTGTCCATCTGCGCCTTGTAATCGGCCAGAATGCTGACGTTGCGCGCCTGTTCGCCGGCCAGTTGCAGGTTGGCCAGTTTGATCTGGCCTGCCGCGTCAAGGGCCGGGTTCTGCGATCCGACATCGGCAAACGGCGCCTGCAGCATCGCATTCAGCGCGTCATGATCAAAGGTGGCAATGACCTGACGCACGGCATCATCCGTGGCGCGCGCCCGAATGCGCAAGGCGATCTGGTCGCCCAGCGTGGCCCGCACGGTGATAAAGGGCACGGTTTCCGCCGTATCACCAAGTTTCCAGTCGGTGCGGTCCTCGATGTAGACAACGCCGTCGACAAAGCCGAACCCGAGTTTTTTACCGTGCGTTTTCAACTGCACGGTGATGTCGTTGATCTGTCCCTGCGTCACGCCTGCGGGCGGTGCGTCAGACGGTTCGGCGGGCTGAAACGTCGCCGTCACCTCGACGATCTGGGCACCGTTCACATAGGTCACGGTCTGCCGTTCGCGGCGCTTGATTTCGGTCGGAGACATCTGCGCGGCGGCGCCGGTGGCAAATGCGCCTTTCTTCAGGCTTTTCTTCCACGCGGCGTAGTCGTCGGGCGTCAGCCCATGCAGGGCTGCCTCGTCATCCGCCGTCCAGACGCGGCGTTCCCAGCCATCCGGGGCGGCGCCCAGATGATCGACGGGCGGCACCGCCTGCAGTTCCGCCAGCACCTGCGCGGCGGCGGCTTGGGCGCGATAGTCATTGATCCGTGCGGGGATGGACGTTGCGTAATCAACCGCGGACACAGTGCCCAGCGAAACGCCCTGCGCGCGCGACAGGCTGTCGTAATCCACGCCTGCGCCCACCAGCAGCAGCAACGCACCAAAACCCGCAACGTAGCCCTTCATCGCCTGCCCTTTTCCGTCTGTGTTCCGTCTGTGTTCCGTCTGTGTTACGGGGCGGGATAGACCGGGATTGGGGCAGGACAATGATGACGCGGTGGCGATTTCGGGCGGGTCGGGGGCTACGGATCGTCAGCGCCCCAGTGCCACGCCTTCGCGGCGGGGATCGGCGCCGCCCAGCAGGCCGTCGGGGGTCACCGCGATCAGATGCAGGCCCGAGGTCATCTCGCCCGCTTTGACCGTGTAGCCAAGCGCGCTCAGGGAAGGGGTCAGCGCCTCGGCCGGGGTGCCCGCCTCGATCTCGAAAGTGCCAAAGCGGTTGACGAGGTGCCCCATGGCGGCGGCCTGCTGCGGGTCCAGCCCCCAATCAACCTGTGCGATGATGGCTTGCGCCACATAGCCGATGATCTGGCTGCCGCCGGGGCTGCCCAGCACCAGCACCGGTTCGCCCTGCAGCCGCACGATGGTCGGGGCCATCGACGACCGGGGCCGTTTGCCGGGCGCGACGCGGTTCGCCACGGCCCGGCCGTCATCGTGGCTGGCAAAGCTGAAATCGGTCAACTGGTTGTTCAGCAGGAAACCCCGCACCATTACCCGTGACCCAAAGCCGTTTTCGATGCTGGACGTCATCGCCAGCGCGTTGCCGTAACGGTCGATGATCGACACATGCGTGGTGGCGGGCACGTCCCAATCCTGACCGGGCGACAGCGCCGCGTGGTCGAAGGCGGGTTTGCCCGGTGCCACCTCGGGTAGCGCATCGTCGCCGCGCAGACCGTCGCTGCGCGCCTTCAGGTAGGCGGGGTCCAGCAGGCCCCTGACCGGCACGGGGACGAAATCGTCATCCGCCAGATAAATGCCCCGGTCGGCAAAGGCCATGCGGGACGCATCCCCGATGATGCGCCAGGCCTCTGCACTGGCCGGGCCCAGTGCGGCGATGTCATAGGGCGCGATCAGGCCCAGAATCTGTGCGACTGCCACGCCGCCGGACGACGGCGGGCCCATGCCGCAGACCTCGTGCCCGCGATAGGGCGCGCAGACCGCGGCGCGTTCCTTGACGCGGTAGATCGCCAGATCGAGCGGCGTCAGATCGCCCGGATTGACCGCCACACCGCGCACGGTGGCGACGATGTCCCGCCCGATGCTGCCATCGCCC
>JBBRCF010000086.1:0-14690 GCA_038205135.1 Rhodobacterales bacterium | reverse complement strand
CTTTTCCAATTGGCGAAAAGGCAGGATCGTCGTATCTTCATTCATGGCGTATCGCTCCTCGTGAGGTTCTGGCTGGCTTGATCACCTGCCACGATACGCCGCCTTTCAAATCACGCCATCACCCAAATTCCCGCATAGCTCGACACGAGGCTTTACTTTGTCGCGGGTCTGGTGGCCGCTGGGCTGCTTCAAGGAATGATCTCGAATCGCGCCACATCGACCATGCCGCGGTCGGTGATCTTCAGCGCGGGGATCACCGGCAGGCAGAGGAAGGCCAGTTGCAGGAACGGTTCGCGCAATGTCACTCCAAGGGACCGCGCGGCGCCGCGCAGGGGGTGCAGGCGATCGCGGACGGACTCGAATGGTTCAAGGCTCATCAGGCCCGCCATGGGCAGCGCCAGTTCCGCCAGCACCTGACCATCCGCCACCACCACGAACCCGCCTTCGATCTGGCCCAGACGGTTCGCGGCCAGCGCCATATCGGCGTAATCCGCGCCGACGCAGGCGATGTTGTGGTGGTCATGGCAGACGGTTGACGCGATGGCCCCGTGGCGCAACCCGAACCCCTGCACGAACCCGGTGGCGATATTGCCGTTCACGCCGTGGCGTTCGATGACGGCGATGCGCATGAGGTCGCGCGCCACATCGGGCCGTTTGTCGCCATCGACCACAGGAATGGCGAGGCGGCGGTGGTCGGTGATGATCTTGCCCTCGATGATGCCGATCACGTCGGTCAGGTCGCGGTTGGCGGGGCTGCGGAAATCGGCGGCGGTGACCTGCGGTGCGCGGACAGACTGCCGCCCGATATCGGGCAGGGGCGCGCGGGCGGCGAAGGCTGCGTCATCCGCCAGCACGCCGCCCGCCCAGACCATGCGCACATCGCAGGCTGTCAAGCTGCCCACCGCCACGATATCGGCGCGCTTGCCCGGCGCGATCTGGCCGCGATCCTTCAGCCCGAACGCCTCGGCCCCCGACAGGCTGGCGGCGCGATAGGCGGCGAGCGGCGGGGTGCCCAGCCCGATCAGGGTGCGGATCATGTGGTCCAGATGGCCTTCCTCGGCGATGTCCAGCGGGTTGCGGTCATCGGTGCACAGGCACATGTAGGCGCTGGTCGCGCTGGTCAGCAGTGACGCAAGGGCGTGCAGATCCTTGGACACCGACCCTTCGCGGATCAGCACGCGCAGGCCCTTTTGCAGTTTCTCGCGCGCTTCTGCCGCCGTCGTCGCCTCGTGTTCGGTGCGGATGCCCGCCGCGACATAGCCGTTCAGCGCGATGCCGGTCAGTTGCGGACAATGCCCGTCCACATGACCCCCCGCGAACATTGCCAGTTTCGCCATCAACCCCGGATCGCGCGCCAGCACGCCGGGGTAATTCATCATCTCGGCCATTCCGATTCCGGACGGATGCCCCAACAGGGGCACCAGGTCTGCCGCTTCGATCCGCCCGCCGGCGGTTTCCATATGCGATGATGGCACGCAGGATGACAGTTGCACGCGGATATCCATCAGGCTGCGTTCCGACGCCATCTGGAACCAGCGGATACCATCGGTGCCCAGCACATTGGCCATTTCGTGCGGGTCGCAGATCGCGGTCGTCACGCCATGCGGGGTGACGCAGCGGTCAAATTCCAGCGGCGTGACCAGACTGCTTTCGATATGCAGGTGGGTGTCGATGAACCCGGGCACCAGGATCAGGCCCGTCACATCCACCACGCGGGCGGCGGTGTAATCCGCGCCGATGCCCACGATGGTATCGCCACAGATCGCGACATCGCCCGCGATCAGGTCGCCGGTGACCACGCAGAAAACCTGCCCCCGCGCAGCACCAGATCGGCAGGTTCTGCGCCTGACCCTTGGGCGATCCGTGTGGCGATCCGTTGTTCCAGCATGGCACCCTCCGTTTTGTCGGACGTTGCCACGGAATTGCGCCAGGCGGAATGCGCAGGGATCGGGTTTCGCGCTTGCCCCCGCTACCGGATGCTGACCCTGCACATTCAGGAGCCAACTATGATCCGTTTTCACCCGATGCCCACCGACCACGCCACCGCCTATCGCGACGGTGCCCCCGATGCCCATGGCTTGGCCCCCGAACGCCATGTCTCAAACGGTGCGGGCAACCCTTGCCGCCATTGCCTGCGCAATATCACGCAGGGTGCGGGCATGCTGGTGCTGGCCTATCGCCCGTTTGCCACGCTGCACCCTTACGCCGAGGTCGGGCCGGTGTTCCTGTGCGCCGCCCCCTGCACGGCCTTCGCGGGTGATGGCGTGCCCGCGATCTTCACCGATAGCCCCGATTACCTGCTGAAAGGCCACGGGCCGGACGAACGCATCGTCTATGGCACCGGGGCGATCACGCCCGCCGCTGACATCCCCGCGCGGGCGCAGGCGGTGCTGGTCGACCCCCGCGTGGCGTTTGTGGATGTGCGGTCGGCACGGAACAATTGCTGGCAGGCGCGGATCATGCGGGTGTAAACCCTTGCGGGACAGGGGAGTTTGCGGCCATATCGGCACGACATCGCAGCCAAGAGTATCGCCAATGACCATCGAAGCCCCCGAGACCAAGGTTGTGGACCAATGGCGCGTCGCCTGTGACGGCGGCGAAGGCGCGCTGGGCCATCCCCGCGTCTGGCTGTCGCTGCCGCATGACACCGGCATGGTCGAATGCCCCTATTGCGATTGCCGCTTCGTGCACCGGGACCACGACAGACACGCCTGATGGTCAACTGATCGGGATTGCGTCATCCGTGCAAGGCAGGCGCGGGCGGCCGTTGTCGTCGTTCAGGAACTCCAGCACGTTCAGCCCGGTCCAGACCTGCAGGGCGCGGCCTTTGGTGTCCATGCCGCGCCCCTCGACAGTGCCGGTTTCGTTGTGCTGGATGCAATAGATGACCTGCGCGCGGGATCCGTCCGTACAAGACAACGCCGACCGTCCGGTACCAAAGGCAAAACCAGATCGCCATTCGCCGGTGCAAGTGGAACCGTCGCTGAGACGGCCCGTCACCATGCCCGCGTTCCAGCCCATCGCCTGCCCGTCGAACCACAGACCGTCACCGCCCACACAAGCCAGAATGCGGCTGCAAGTTTTCGGGTGTGCCGGGTGCGTTTCCACAAGGCGGCATGGCAGGCTGCGGGGCCACGCCGATTTTGGGCAGGATGATCGTGTCGGCGATGGACAGCGTGGCACAAAGGCAAAGTGCGGCTGGCAGCAACAGGCGGAACATGGCAAAACCCTCACACGCGGATCAAGACAGGAGGATGGCAATGACCAGCGCATTCGGCAAGGGATGCCACCTGCATCTGATCGACGGGTCGGCCTATATCTTTCGCGCCTATCACGCGCTGCCGCCGCTGACGCGGAAATCCGATGGGTTACCCATCGGGGCGGTGGCCGGATTCTGCAACATGTTGCAACGCTATGTCGAAGGCAATTCGGGCGGCGATGTCACCCATGTGGCGGTGGTTTTCGACAAGGGCAGCCATACGTTTCGCAACGACATGTATGTCCTGTACAAGGCCAACCGCGCCGAAATGCCGGCCGACCTGAGCCCGCAGATGCCGCTGACGCGCGCGGCCACCGTCGCCTTCAACATCGCCTGTCTGGAACAGGAGGGCTATGAGGCCGACGACATCATCGCCACACTGGCCTGCCGCGCGCGCGATGCCGGCGGGCGGGTGACGATCATCAGTTCCGACAAGGACCTGATGCAGCTGGTCGGTGACGGCGTCGAAATGCTGGACCCGATGAAGGCCAAGATCATCGACCGCGACGGCGTGTTCGAGAAATTCGGCGTTTACCCTGATCGCGTGGTCGATGTGCAGGCGCTGGCGGGCGATTCGGTCGATAACGTGCCGGGTGCGCCGGGTATCGGGATCAAGACGGCGGCGCTGCTGATCACGGAATTCGGCAGCCTTGAGGCGTTGCTGGACCGCGCGGCGGAAATCCCCCAACCGAAACGCCGCGAGGCGCTGGTGAATAACCGCGCGCAGATCGAATTGTCCAAGCGACTGGTGCAACTGGATTGTGCCATGCCGCTGGACGTGGCGCTGGATGATCTGGAGGTGCGCGAACCCGACGCCGACACCCTGCTGGGGTTCCTGACTGAAATGGAGTTTCGTACCCTGACGCGCCGCATTGCCGACGCCCTGAAGGTGGCAGCCCCCGCGATCCCCGAAGTGTCCAAGGCGCCCGAGGATGCGCCGGTGGCGCTGCCGTTCGACCATGCCGGCTACGAATGCGTGACGGACATGGCCGCGCTGAACCGCTGGATCACGGCCATCCGCGAAAAGGGCTATTTGGCGTTTGACACGGAAACCACGTCGCTGGACGAAATGGTGGCGGAACTGGTGGGTATATCGCTGTCCATCGAACCGGGGCGGGCCTGCTATATCCCGGTGGGCCATACGCTGGGGTCCGGTGACCTGTTCGGCGCATCAGCGCGTGCGCCGGGGCAGATGGCGCTGGATGATGTGTTGGCGGTGCTGAAACCCGTCCTTGCCGACCCTGCGATCCTGAAGATCGGCCAGAACGTCAAATACGATGCCAAGGTATTGGCGAATTACGGGGTCACCGTGGCCCCCATCGACGACACCATGCTGATGTCTTATGCGCTGCATTCCGGGTTGCACGGGCATGGCATGGATGCGCTGTCGGAACGCTATCTGGGCCATAATCCCATACCGATCAAGGATCTGATCGGGTCCGGCAAATCCGCCGTCACCTTTGACCGCGTCAGTATCGCGGATGCCACCCGCTATGGCGCCGAGGATGCCGATGTCACGCTGCGGCTGTGGCAGACGTTCAAGCCGCTGTTGCACCGCACGCAGGTGACGACGGTGTATGAAACGCTGGAACGCCCGCTGGTGCCCGTGCTGGCGGGCATGGAACGCGCGGGTATCCGCGTGGACCGCGAGGTGCTGTCGCGGATGTCAAATGCGTTTGCGCAGAAAATGGCGGGGCTGGAGGCGGAAATCCATCAACTGGCCGGCCAGCCGTTCAATGTGGGCAGTCCGAAACAACTGGGCGAGATCCTGTTCGACAAGATGGGGCTGGCGGGCGGCAAGACTGGCAAGACCGGCGCCTATGCCACCGGCGCCGATGTGCTGGAGGATCTGGCGACCGAACATGAACTGCCGCGCCGGGTGCTGGACTGGCGGCAGATTGCCAAGCTGAAATCAACCTACACCGATGCGCTGCAGGACCATATCAATCGCGATACGGGGCGCGTACACACGTCCTACCTGCAAACCGGGGCCAATACCGGGCGGCTGTCATCGACCGACCCGAACCTGCAGAACATCCCCGTGCGCAGCGACGAAGGCCGCCGCATCCGCGAGGCGTTCGTGGCGGATACCGGCAATGTTCTGGTCAGCCTCGACTATTCCCAGATCGAACTGCGCATCCTTGCCCATGTCGCAGAAATCGAGGCGTTGAAGGACGCGTTTCGGCAGGGTCAGGACATCCACGCCGCCACCGCATCGGAAATGTTCAACGTGCCTTTGGACCAGATGACGCCCGACATCCGCCGTCAGGCCAAGGCGATCAATTTCGGCGTGATCTACGGCATTTCCGGGTTCGGCCTTGCGCGCAACCTGCGCATCCCGCGGGCCGAGGCGCAGGGGTTCATCGACCGCTATTTCGAACGGTTTCCGGGCATCAAGGATTACATGGAGGCGACCAAGGCCTTTGCCCGACAGCACGGCTATGTGCAGACCCTGTTCGGGCGCAAGATCCACACGCCGGAAATCAACGCCAAGGGCCCGACCGCAGGGTTCGCACAGCGTGCCGCGATCAATGCGCCCATTCAGGGCACCGCCGCCGACGTGATCCGCCGCGCGATGATCCGGATGCCCGCCGCGATCGCCGGCCTGCCCGCGCGGATGCTGTTGCAGGTGCATGACGAACTGCTGTTCGAGGTCGATGCAGGTGCCGCCGACGCGCTGATCACGGTCGCGCGCGATGTGATGCAGAACGCAGCCGACCCTGCCGTGCACATGGCCGTGCCTTTGGTGGTGGACGCCGGGCAGGGCCGCAACTGGGCCGAGGCGCATTGATGATCGCCACGTGGCCCGACCTCCGCGCGCTCGCCTTGTCACTGGACCTGCCGCAGGTCGTGGATGCGGTCAGTTGGGGTAACCCGAACCTCAAGGCGCATGGCAAGATGTGGGTGTGGTGGTCGCCTTACGTCGAGGCCGGCGTGTTCAAGGGCAGCATCGATGAACGCGAGATGTTGCGCGACGCCGACCCCGCCACGTTCCTGCACCATCCGCATTATGCCAACCACGGCCTGATCCTGGTGGCCGCCGGGCGGATCGACCCGGATTGGTCTGCGGCGCGGTTGCAGCGGACTTGGGAGGAACTGGCCCCGAAACGCTGGCTGCGCGACTGGAAAGCGGGCACGCCTTGAACCGCCCGCGACCCCGTCCGCGCGGCCCTGTCGGGCCAACCCGGCTGATCGCGTTCAACAAGCCGATGGATGTGCTGTCGCAATTCACTGACGACGGCCATTGGCCGGGGCTGGCGCGCTATCTGGACCTGCCAGGTGTCTATCCCGCCGGGCGGCTGGACCGCGACAGCGAGGGGTTGTTGCTGCTGACCAATGACGGCGTGTTGCAGGCCCGGCTGACCGATCCGGCGCGGCACACACCCAAGACCTATTTCGCGCAGGTCGAAGGTGTGCCGTATGCGCCCGCGCTGGACGCGCTGCGCGCAGGCGTGACGCTGGCCGATGGCCCGACACGGCCGGCGCTGGTGGATCAGTTGGATGAACCGCCATGGCTGTGGCCTCGCGTTCCCCCCGTGCGCCGTCGCGTGACGGTACCCGATGCCTGGCTGCGGCTGACCATCACCGAAGGCCGCAACCGTCAGGTTCGCCGCATGTGCGCCCATGTCGGCCTGCCCGTGCTGCGACTGGTGCGCTGGGCTGTGGGGCCGCACAGGCTGGACGATCTGGCACCCGGTGCGTGGCGCGATCTGGCGCCCGGCGGGTGACGCGATCTGGCCTCCGGCGCCTAGTGCGAACTGGTGCCGTGACGCGGCCTACATTGAACCTGCGCGCAAATCCCGCTAGGTTTCGACCGTCTGATCCGGAGAACATGATGACCCGACGCCAGCTTTCGGTTTGCGGCCCGTTGACCGTTCCTGATGTCATCGCCGTCCCGGTGGCGACGTCATGGCATCATTCACCGGTTCCGCCGGCTGTTCTGTCTGCCGCGCGCTCTTTTACGCGCTCTGTCGTGTCCGTCTGACAGTATGGCACGGTCGCTGGGCCTTTCGGCCTATTTGGCTCTGGCGCGGCGGGCCGATCCGACCCAGCCTTGGACATCGGATGTGGCCCGGCCCGACACCGAGGTGATCTGGGGGCACGCGACAAGCCCGGAACGCCAGCGGCTGTTATGCCATCTGTATCATCGTCTGCTGTTGCAACGCCCGCGGTTGGTGCTGTGGCTGACGGCGGCGGAAACCGCCGTGCAACCTGCGCAACCGACATCGCTGCCCGTCGCCCTGCGGTCCCGCGTGATTTCGACCGCGCTGCCGGCAGAGACGCTACGCGACTGCCGGCGGTTTCTCGATCATGTCCGCCCGGCGCTATGCCTGTGGACCGGCGGGTACCTGCGCCCGGCGCTGATCGCCGAGGCTGCGGCACGTTCGCTGCCGCTGATGCTGCTGGATGCCGACGAGGCGGGGCTGGACGAAACCCGGTTCCGCTGGTTGCCGGATGTGCCGCGCGCCACCTTGCGCCATTTCGACCGTGCCTATGCCGGCACGGCCAATGCGGCGCAACGGCTGTTGAAACAGGGGTTGGCGGCCGATCACGTGGCGATCACCGGCCCGCTGGACATGTCCGGCCCGCTGCCGCCGTTCGACGAGCCGCTGCGCAACACGCTGGCCCGCGATCTGGCGGGGCGCGCTGTGTGGCATGCCTCCGACGTCCTGCCCGCAGAGGTGGCGGCCCTGCTGACCGCGCACCGGTTGTCTTTGCGCGGCGCGCATCGGCAATTGCTGATCCTTGCGCCCGAAGACCCCGCCGAGGGCGCCGCGATTGCCGATCTGCTGACGGCGGAAGGCTGGCGGTTTGCGCGCCGCGCGCTGGATGAATTTCCGGGCGAGGCAACACAGGTCCTGCTGGCGGATCGCGCGGGCGAGGCCGGGCTGTGGCACCGGTTGGCGCCGATCTGTTTTCTGGGATCGTCGCTGGTGCCCGACGCCGGTGGGCGCGACCCGTTTGTCGCCGCCGCGCTGGGACAGGCGGTGCTGCATGGCCCACATATCGGCCGGCATCTGGTGGCCTATACGCGGCTGGCCACTGCCGGTGCGGCGCGGATGATCAAGGATCCGGCAACGCTGGCGGCCGTACTGCAACGGCTGGGTGCGCCTGATCAGGCCGCAGCGATGGCCAACGCCGCGTGGGATGTCGTCACCCGAGGCGCCGAAGCCACCGACCGGCTGGTCGATTTGCTGCATGACACGCTGGATCTGGCAGAGATGGCGTGATGCGGGCGCCGGTATTCTGGTTCACACCGCCTGATCAGCCCGCGCTGCCCGCGCGGTTGTTTGCGCCCTTGGGGGCGCTGTACGCGCAGGCCACCGCGCGGCGTTTGGCGCGGGGTGCGCCGCTGCGCCTGCCGGTTCCGGTGATCTGTGTCGGCAACCTGAATGCCGGCGGTACCGGCAAGACCCCTACCGTGATCGCGCTGCTGGACCTGCTGCGCCGGTATGGTGTCGAACCGCATGTGGTGTCGCGCGGCCATGGCGGCAGTCTGCGTGGCCCCGTCGCGGTTGATGCGACCCGCCACCGCGCCGATCAGGTGGGGGATGAACCGCTGCTGCTCGCGGCCTTTGGCAACGTCTGGGTGGCACGCGACCGGGCCGCCGGGGCGCAGGCGGCGGTGGCGGCCGGGGCAGGGGTGGTCGTGCTGGATGACGGGTTTCAGAACCCGGCGCTGCAACAGGATCTGGCGATTGTCGTGGTGGATGCCGCGCGCGGGTTCGGCAATGGCCGCTGCCTGCCTGCCGGGCCGCTGCGCGAACCGGTGGCGGTCGGGCTGGCGAGGGCCGGGGCGGTGCTGTCGGTCGGGACTGCCGCCGATCAGGCGGAGTTTCGGGCCTTGTGGGGGCCGGCGATCCCTTGTCCGCACCTGACCGCCGCCTTGCGTCCGCTGAATACCGGCATGGATTGGCGCGGCACGCGGGTGCTGGCCTTTGCCGGCATCGGGCATCCGGAAAAGTTCTTTGCCACCTTGCGGGGGCTGGGCGCCGATGTGGTCCGGGCCGAGGCGCTGGATGATCACCAGCGGCTGTCGCCCGCGCTGCTGAACCGGCTGGACCGCGATGCGCGCGGTCTGGCGGCGCAACTGGTGACGACGGAAAAAGACGCTGCCCGCCTGCCACCGGATTTTCGCGCGCGGATCGTCACCCTGCCGGTGCGGTTGGAATTTGACGACCCCGCCGGGATGGCCGCTTTGCTTGACCCGTTGCTGGACCCGTTGTTTCCGCAACCGCGTTAACCGGGTTTTCATCGGCGGTCGGGCACACTGGCGTCGGATTTACCGGGAATCGCCATGTCTGTCGCGCTGTTGTGTTTAACCGCCCTGCCTGCCGCCCTGCCTGCCGCCTTGCCTGCGGCCTTGCCACCCGAACCGCCGGCATCCCTGTCGCGGTTTGCCGGCGCTGCCCTGAAACGCGCGCTGGACGTACTGGTGATCGTGGCGTCGGCGCCGGTCTGGGCGCCGCTGCTGATGTTGCTGGCGCTGGTAGTGGCCGTGGATGGTGGCACGGTGCTGCGGGCCGAACGGCGCGTCGGGCAACATGGGCGGGTGTTCCTGATCTGGACATTCCGCACCTTGCGGCCGGGTGCGGCGGGGCAACTGGCGGGCCTTCTGGCCAATCCGGCGCGGCGGCAACAATGGATTTCCCATGGTGCGTTCCTGGATGATCCGCGCCTGACATTTGCGGGTCGATGGTTGCTGCGTACAGGATTGCAGGATTTGCCGCGGGTCTGGAATGTGCTGCGGGGCGATATTTCGCTGGTCGGTCCGCGCGCGCGGCTGCCGGGCGAAATGATGCGTGATCTTGGCGCGATGGCACCGCTGCTGGTGACCGTGCGCCCCGGCCTGATCGGGCCGGTGACGGGGGGCGCGGGCCATCGCGGGCCGCTGGCCGCGCAACTGCGGGCGGAAATCGCCTATGCCCAGTGTCATACCCTGCGCGGCGATCTTGGCATTATCGGGCGCTGCTGCGGGGTCAGGCTGCGCCGCACGATGGATCAGTTGCGGTCCGCGTTGCCCAATCCCGGCGCGGCGCGGGTCACCACCAGATCTGCGTCCGAAAACCGATAGGGCGCGCGCACGCCCGGCACGCCTTCGGGCGCAATTTGCATCCCGCGCGCGATGACCTGACGGTCGGCAAACACCTCGGCCAGATCGTTGATCGGCCCAGCGGGAATGCCCGCGTCCTCGCAGCCCGCCAGCAGGTCTGTTTTGGTCCGCGTCCGCGTCTGGGCCATCAGCCGGTCGATCATGTCCAGCCGGTTGGCGACCCGGTCGGCATTTTTCAGGAATTTCGGATCGGTCGCCATCCAGTCCAGCCCCAGCAGCCGGCACAGCCGCTGATATTGCGCATCATTGCCGGTTGCGATGATGATATGACCGTCTGCGCAGTCGAACACCTGATAGGGCGTCAGGTTCGGATGGTAATTGCCGGTCCGCCCCGGCGGCGTGCCGGTGCACAGGTAATTCAGCGCCTGATTGGCCGTCACGGCCACCGCACAATCCAGCAAAGCCATGTCGATATGCTGCCCTCGCCCGGTGGCATGGCGCTGGTGCAGCGCGGCGAGTATAGCGGACACCGAATAGACACCGGTGAAGATGTCGGTGATCGCCACGCCGGCGCGCTGCGGCTGGCCGTCGGGTTCGCCGGTGATCGACATCAATCCCGACATGCCCTGAATGATGTAATCGTACCCCGCCCGATGCGCATAGGGGCCGGTCTGACCAAATCCGGTGATCGAACAATAGATCAGCCGCGGATTCAGCGCCGACAGCGTGGCATAGTCCAGCCCGTATTTGTCCAGCCCGCCGACCTTGAAATTCTCGATCAGCACATCGGCGTCCCGCATCAGATCGCGCACCATGGCCTGCCCCGCCGGGGTGGTGAAATCGGCCACCACCGACTGCTTGCCGCGATTGCAGGCATGAAAATAGGCCGCCGTCCGGTCGCCGTCATGGTCGATGAACGGCGGGCCCCATTGCCGGGTGTCATCCCCGGCTGGGGCTTCGACCTTGATCACCGCAGCGCCCAGATCCGCGAGGGTCTGCCCGGCCCATGGACCGGCCAGAATCCGCGCCAGTTCGACGACCTTCAGCCCGGCCAACGGCCCCAAGGGGGCGGAAGTCACGGCGCCAGCTTTTTGTCGAGGATCGTTTTCAACTCGGCATAGGGCATGTTCGAGAACTTCTCGCCGTCGATCACGAGGGATGGCGTCGAATCGATCCCGTCGGCTTCGGCATTGGTCTGAAACCACGCGACAAGCGCCTCGGCCTTGGCCTGATCGGCGAAACAGGCATCGAGTTGCGCATTGTCCAGCCCGGCGACGCGGCCGATCTTTTTCAGGTTTTCAGCCACGGTGGCCGGATCGCCATTGCCGAACCATTCCCGTTGCTGGGAATAGATCAGTTCGGTCAGGCCGAAAAACCGCGTCGGCTCGCAGCGCGCCACCAAGGATGCCCACAGCCCGAAACGGTCGAAATAGACATCGCGGTAGATGAAACGCACCTTGCCGGTATCGATATAGCCGGTCTTGAGCGCGGGCAGGACAGTGGCGTGGAATGTCGCGCAATGCGGGCAGGTGAATGACGCGTATTCCATCACCGTCACCGGTGCGTCGGGCGCGCCCAGTTCCATTTCGACCACGGCAGAGGTATCCACGGTGGCGGTTTGCGCATTGGCGGCACCCAGCGTCGGCAGGCTGGACGTGGATTGGCCACCCCGCACCATCCATACCCCCGCCAACCCGGTCACGGCCATGCCTCCGGCCAAAAGCAGCGATCTGCGGTTCATGTGCTATCCTTTCCTGTAGTGTCTGAGCGCGATAATACGTTCTGCGCCAAAGTTTCAAGGGCCGCGCGCAGCGCGACGTCATCGATCGGGGCCGCGCTCTGCGCCGCTCTGGCCTGCAATTCTGGGGTCAGGGCCGAGGGCGCGGTCGCGGGGCGCAGGCCAAAGGCCGCCTGACCCTCGGCAAAACCCTGTGCCGCGGTTTGGGTCACCCGCACGCGGGCAATGGCGTTATAGCCGTAGGCCGCGTTCACCCGCATGCGCACCTCGTTCTTGCGCATCTCGGCCAGCGGGGCGCGCGCGCCGGCGCACAACACGGTTAGCGTCGCGCCAAACCCGCCGTCGCGGCCATAGCGCACATCGACCGGGTGCATCAGCGCCGCCAGATCCGGCCCGACGATGTCGGCCCAATGCGTCAGAACCCGCGCCACAGCAAAGCCGCGCGTTTCCCCCGCCGCGCGGATCTGGCGTTCGACCAGCCGCCCGGCCTGGGCAAAGCTGCGGGTGGGTTTCCCGTCGGTGGGTGCCATGCTCATCGTTTGTTTCCCTGTATCTTGCGCTATTCTATGCGGCATGGGGCGCGCTGCCATCCGAAAACCGAAGGAGGTCGCATAAAGAATGCGTGACGATGCGGCAGACCTGCTGGAATGGTATGATCGCCACGCGCGTGACCTGCCCTGGCGGGTGGCGCCGGCGCTGCGGGCGGCGGGCGTGGCGCCCGACCCCTATCGCGTCTGGCTGTCAGAAGTGATGCTGCAACAGACGACGGTCGCGGCGGTCAAGGATTACTTTATCCGTTTCACCGCGCGCTGGCCCACCGTTGCCGCGCTGGCCGGTGCGGCGGATGCCGAGGTGATGGCTGCGTGGGCGGGTCTTGGGTATTATGCCCGGGCGCGCAACCTGTTGGCCTGTGCGCGGGTGGTGGCGCGCGACCACGCCGGCGTGTTTCCGAAAAAACTTGCAGGGCTGCGTGCGTTGCCGGGGATCGGGCCTTATACAGCGGCGGCGATTTCGGCCATCGCCTATGATGCGCCGGAAACAGTGGTAGATGGCAATGTCGAACGGGTGATGGCGCGGATGTTCGACATCCAAACGCCGTTGCCGGCGGCAAAGCCCGAAATCACGGCTGTGGCCGTTCGTCTGACGCCGCAGTTGCGCTCCGGTGATTATGCGCAGGCGGTGATGGATCTGGGGGCGACGATCTGTACCCCGCGCAGCCCCGCCTGCGGCATCTGCCCGTGGGTCGCGCGCTGTCTGGCCCGCGCGCGCGGCACCGCGCCGGATCTGCCGCGCAAGACGCCCAAGGCCGCGCAACCCATCCGTCATGGTATCGCCTATCTGGTGCGGCGGTCGGACGGGGCGTGGTTGTTGGAAACCCGTCCACCGTCGGGTCTGCTGGGCGGGATGATGGGTTGGCCCGGCACGGATTGGGCCGAACGCATGGCCGCCGATGACCCCCCGCTGGAGACCCGATGGCACGATCCGGGGGCCGAGGTCCGCCACACGTTCACGCATTTCCACCTGCGCCTGTCGCTGCGTCTGGCCCATGTCGGTCATGACGCAATGCCCCGGCGCGGTGAATTTCTGCCACCCGCGGCGTTTCGTCCTTCAGATCTGCCCACCGTGATGCGAAAGGCGTTTGACCTTGCCCGCGGCGCCATGGAAAATGTTGAACAGGATCAAACGCCGCAACCACAAAGGATTCTGCCATGATCCCCCCGACAACCGTTGCTCGACTGACCTCTGCGTTGCCGTTCTGGTTGTCGCTGGCGCTGTTGCCGCTGGCGTGGATCGGCGTGACCCAAGGCGGCTGGACCGTGTTGTTGTTGCCGCTGACGACCTGGTACCTGTTTTCCGCGCTGGACGCGGCGCTGGGTCTGAACCTGAGCAATGCCGACACGTCCACGACCGACGATCAACTGCTGTTCTACCGCATGGTCACCATTGTGTGGGCGCCGTTGCAGGCGTTGACGCTGTTTGGCGTGATCTGGGTTGCCACGCGCTCGCCTGATCTGGGCACGTGGGAATTGATCGGGCTGTTCTTTGGGATCGGGGTGATCACGGGGACCGTGGGCATCAATTACAGCCACGAATTGATGCACCAGAAAGATGCGCGCGAACGGTGGCTGGGCGATATCCTGCTGGCGATGGTGCTGTATTCGCATTTCCGGTCCGAACATCTGCGGGTGCACCACCTGCATGTCGGCACGCCGCGCGATCCGGTGACGGCGCGCTATAACGAAGGGTTCCACCGGTTTTTCCCGCGGGTGCTGCGCCAATCGGTAACGTCATCATTTGCCGCCGAGGCCGCGATGCTGGCGCGGCGCGGGTTGCCCCGGCACGATCGCAGCAATCCGTTCTGGCGTTATGCCGCGTTGCAGGGCGCCGCGCTGTTGCTGGCGCTGTTGCTGGGGGGATGGCTGGGTGTCGCGCTGTTCCTGCTGCAGGCGCTGGTGGCGATCTGGCAGTTGGAACTGGTGAATTACGTCGAACATTACGGCCTGACGCGCAAACATCTGGGCGACGGCAAATATGAACATGTCAAACCGCAGCACAGCTGGAACGCCGCCCACAAGGCGTCGAACTGGTTGCTGATCAACCTCGAACGCCATTCCGACCATCATTACAAACCCGACCGT
>JBBRCF010000085.1:0-14892 GCA_038205135.1 Rhodobacterales bacterium | reverse complement strand
GGTGACCGATGGCAAGGGCAAGCTGACCGGGCTCTTGACGTTGAAGGACACCGAACAGGCGGTGCTGAACCCGACCGCCTGCAAGGATCACCTCGGCCGCTTGCGGGTCGCGGCTGCCACGGGTGTCGGCGACTCGGGTTTTGCGCGGACCGAAGCGCTGATCGATGCCGGCTGCGACATCATCGTCATCGACACCGCGCATGGCCATTCTGCCGGCGTTATCGAGGCAGTCGCGCGGGTCAAACGCCTGTCGAACGAAGTGCAGGTGATCGCGGGCAACGTGGCCACCGCCCATGCCACACGCGCGTTGATCGACGCGGGCGCGGATGCTGTCAAGGTCGGCATCGGGCCGGGGTCGATCTGCACCACGCGGATCGTGGCCGGTGTCGGCGTGCCGCAATTGACCGCGATCCTCGACTGCGCGCAGGCCGCGGGCGATGTTCCGGTGATTGCGGATGGCGGCATCAAGTACTCGGGCGATTTCGCCAAGGCGATCGCGGCGGGCGCGTCCTGTGCCATGGTCGGCAGCATGATAGCGGGCACGGACGAATCCCCCGGTGAAGTGATCTTGTATCAGGGGCGCAGTTTCAAATCCTATCGCGGCATGGGGTCTTTGGGCGCGATGGCCCGCGGATCGGCGGACCGCTATTTCCAGAAGGATGCGGCCAGCGACAAACTGGTGCCCGAAGGCATCGAAGGTCAGGTGCCCTACAAAGGGTCCGTGTCCGCTGTGCTGCACCAGATGGTCGGCGGGTTGAAGGCCGCCATGGGCTATACTGGCTGCGCAAACATCGAGGAGATGCGGGCGAACTGCCAATTCGTGCGGATCACCGGCGCCGGGTTGAAGGAAAGCCACGTGCACGACGTGCAGATCACCCGCGAAAGCCCCAACTACCGGGCCGGCTGATGGACGGGATCGCGCATTTCGTGACGCCAGACGCCGAGGTGTTCTGCCTGTCGGACGGGGTGGGCAGCTTTGGTGCCGATGTATTTCCCGGCCTGTCGGATATCGACCGCGCGGCGCGGCTGGCCGAGGCCGGCGATCGTGAAATCCGCACGGAATTCAACGCGGTGCTGATCCGGCAGGGCCGGCGGCTGACATTGGTCGATACCGGCTATGGCACGCTGGCGGGGGCCAAGGGTGGGCATGTTCCGGCGCGGCTGGCAGCACTTGGCGTCGCGCCGACGGATATCGACACGCTGTTTTTCACCCATTTGCACGGCGACCATGTCGGCGGCGCGCTAGTGGATGGCGCGCCCGCCTATCCTAACGCGCGCGTTGTGATGCACGGCGACGAGGCGGCATATTGGCAGGGCCGCGATGCGGCGGGCGGGCGGTTTCTGGCGGCGATGGGAAATGCGGTGCAGACCCTGTCGGATGGCGATACGCTGCTGCCCGGGGTCACGCTGTGGCATCTGGCCGGGCACACGCCGGGCCATTCCGGCCTGCGCATGGCTGGGCTGGTGGTTGTCGGCGATATCTTTCATTCCGCCGCGCTGCAACTGCCGCAACCGGAAACCTTTACGATCTACGATGTTGAACCGCTGACCGCCACCACCACCCGCAAGGCTGCGCTGGCCCTGATCGCGGAAAACGACCTTGTGTTCACCTGCGGGCATGCGGTGGACCCGTTCAAATTCGCGCGCCTGATCGCCGATGGCGCAGGCTATCGCGTCATCCCAGCGTGACGCCTGCCGCGCGCCATCAAGCTGCCATCACCGTGCTGGACCGCGTTTTGACAGGCGAGGCGGCGGAAAAGGCGCTGACCAACTGGGCGCGCGCGGCGCGTTTCGCCGGGTCGGGCGACCGCGCGGCGATCCGCGACATCGTGTTCGACGCCCTGCGGCGGCGGGATACGGCGGCGCTGGCCGGTGGCGGGTTGACCGGGCGCGGGTTGGTTCTGGGGCTGGTACGGCAAACCGGCACCGACCCGGACGCAGTATTCACCGGGCAGGGCCACGCGCCCGCGCCCTTGTCCGAGGCGGAACGCGGCCTGCCACCGCCTGCGCCGGGACCTGATCTGCCCGATTGGCTGTGGCCGGCGTTTCAGGCGTCGCTTGGCGACCGCGCCGCCGACGTGGCCGAAGCCATGCGCCACCGCGCCCCGGTGACTTTGCGCGTGGACCTGTCGCGCACCACCCGCGCCGTCGCACAGACGCAACTGGCCCGCGAGGGGATCCTGACCGAAACGAACCCGCTGTCGCCCTCGGCGCTGACGCTGACCGATCCGGCGCGCGGGCTGACGCAGACCACGCTGTATGCCGAAGGTCTGATCGAGATGCAGGATGCCGCCAGCCAGGCCGTGGTCGATGCGCTGCCGCTGCCGCCCAAAGGCCGGGTGCTTGATTTCTGTGCGGGTGGCGGCGGCAAGACGCTGGCGATGGCCGCGCGCACACGGGCGGCAATCTACGCCCATGACATCTCGGCGGCGCGGCTTGACCCCTTGGCGGACCGCGCGGCGCGCGCGGGCGTGCGGGTGACGCGGATTGCGCCCGGTCAGGCCGTGCGCCACGCGCCCTATGATCTGGTGCTCTGCGATGTGCCCTGTTCGGGGTCCGGGTCCTGGCGCCGAGCGCCGCAGGCAAAATGGCGTCTTACCCCTGACGCATTGGCGCGGCTTTGCGCCACGCAGTCAGAGATTCTGGATCAGGCGGCGGCCTTGGTCGCGCCGGACGGCTGTCTGGCCTATGCGACTTGTTCCGTGTTGCAGGCCGAAAACGAGGTGCAGGCCGACGCTTTTGCCGACCGTGCCGGATGGACCGTGACATCACGGCACCGTTGGGCCCCTGATGCACGCGGGGATGGATTTTTTCTTGCGTTAATCAACCAAGGGTAGTGTTCTGCCTGCAGAAGTTGGCGCGCGCGCGTTAGCGTAACCTTAACCTTGCGCGCGTCAGATGGCGGGGAACGACAAGGAGGCATATCGTGAACGCCGCACATCGGCCCGTGCTGAACGACGCCACGAAAGACCGGGCCAAGGGGCCTGATGTCGACTTCCGTGCGGATCTGCGGCCCGGCCCTGCGCCGATGTTGCCACTGGCGCTGGCGGTGGCGGCGGTTGGTCTGGGGCTGGTTGCCCCCGACCCGACGCTGGCGCGGGGGCTGTTGACGGCGGCATCGGTCCTGTTTGGCGGCACCATCGCAATGGCCCTGCTGCGGATGAACCGGGCGATGCGCGACCGGACCCGGACCGGCGTCTTGACCGCGTTGGTGGCCGACGATGATCTGCCGGCGGTTTTGACCGATGATGTCGGTGCCGTGGTTTATGCCAACGCGGCCGCCGTCAGCCGGTTTGGCACCGGCAAGGTCACCATGTCGGACATTCTGCGGGTGCAGGTGGCGCAGCCCGGCCCGTTGGTCCACCGCCTGCACAGCCGTGCGGCCTCTGCCGGACGCGCGTCCGAGGATGTGATGTTGCCCGGCGGCCCGCTGCGGCTGTCGGTGCGCGCGGTCGATGCCGGGCGGTTCCTGTGGCGGCTGCACACCACGTCCGAATCGCGCGAAGGACTGACCGCGCTGCCGTTGGTCACGCTGGGGCGCAACGGGGCGATCCTGTCGATGAACGATGCGGCGCGGTTGTTGTGCGGCGGTCGGCACAAGACGCTCGAGGCGCTGTTTGATGATCTGCCGCTGCGCACCGGGCAGGTGCATCATCTGCGCGGTGCTGACGGGATGATGCCGGTGATGGTCTGGGACCGCGCGGCGGCAGGGGGGCGGCGTGACCTGTTCCTGTTTCCCGCGGCGGGGGACATGCAGACCCGGGTGCCCGGGATGCCGGACTGGACGGTGCTTGACCGTCTGCCGGTGCCGGCCCTGCGCCTGTCGATGTCGGGGTCGGTTCTGGACCTGAACCCTGCCGCGCGTGACATTCTTGGCCCCGAGGCTCGCGCCGGACTACCCCTGCCCAGCCTGATGGAAGGACTGGGCCGGGCCGTTCAGGACTGGCTGGACGACATCGCCGCCGGGCGTGGCACCGCCAAACCGGAATTCCTGCGGCTGAAACGCGACGATCACGAAGTGTTCGTACAGGTCAGCATGAAACGCATGGAAGGCCCGTTGGAAGGGCAGGGGATCCTCGCGATCCTGACTGATGCGACCGACCTCAAGACACTCGAAGCGCAGTTCGTGCAAAGCCAGAAAATGCAGGCGATCGGGCAGTTGGCCGGCGGTGTGGCACATGATTTCAACAACCTGCTGACCGCGATTTCCGGCCATTGCGACCTGTTGCTGTTGCGCCACGAACCCCGCGACGAGGATTTTTCCGACCTCATGCAAATCCGTCAGAACGCCAATCGTGCCGCCGCTCTGGTGGGACAATTGCTGGCGTTTTCCCGCAAGCAGACCTTGTCGCCGGAACGTCTGGACCTGCGCGAAACCCTGTCTGATCTGGCGCATCTGCTGAACCGGCTGGTGGGCGAACGGGTGCATCTGGTGCTGGCGCACGACCCGGCCTTGCCTCCGATCCGTGCGGACAAACGCCAGATCGAACAGGTCATCATGAACCTGGTGGTGAATGCCCGCGACGCGATGGCGGGCCAGGGCGAAATTCGCATCGAGACCGAAGCGCGCGAAATGACCGAGCCGATGCTGCGCGACCGGGTCATGGTGCCCACCGGAGAATATGTGTCGGTGCGCGTCACCGATGCCGGGTGCGGCATTCCGCCTGACAAGCTGCAAAAGATCTTCGAGCCGTTCTATACCACCAAACGCACCGGCGAAGGCACCGGGCTGGGTCTGTCGACCGTCTATGGGATCGTCAAACAGTCCGGCGGGTACATCTTTGTCGACTCGGTTCCCGGGCATGGCAGCAGCTTTACGCTGTTGTTCCCGGCCTACGAAGCCGGCCCGTCCAGCGCGACCGTCCACGTCGTCGAACCGGTCCCGGCCCCGGCGTCACACCGCGCCGAGGGCACGATCCTGCTGGTCGAGGACGAGGCGCCGGTGCGCGCGTTTGCGTCCCGTGCGCTGCGGTTGAGCGGCTATACGGTGATCGAGGCGGAAACCGCCGAAACGGCGCTGGCCTTGCTGGAAGATGCCGCCATGGCGGTTGATTTGTTCGTGACCGATGTCGTGATGCCCGGCAAGGACGGTCCGACCTGGGTGACCGAAGCCCTGTTGAAACGGCCCGGGGTTGGCGTTGTGTTCGTTTCGGGCTATGCCGAAGACGGGTTCAGCCGTGCGCGCGCCCTGATCCCGAATTCGGTGTTTCTGGCCAAACCGTTTTCACTGACCCAACTGACCGATACCGTGCAACGTCAATTGCACTGACATTTGCCTGGACCTTGGGACATTGGTTCGGTCCCCGGACAAGGGAAGGGTTCAGCCGCGGATCGGGATGGCCTGCCAGATCGCAAAATCCTCGGCCGCCTTGTGGCGCAGGGCGGACATGACCGCAGGCGACACATCCAGCGCCATCACGGGCGACACGTTGGCGCGCCCGGTGTCGATCGGTCCGCCCAACCGTTCCTGCAGAAATCCGCGCAGACCGGCCTGATCCTCGTAGCGGAAAAGATGGGTCACGCCGGTGCCGTTCCGGCGCTGTTCCAGAAACTTGGCCTGGCTGCCGACATTGGCGAAAGGCGGCGGGCTATCCTCCATCCAGCCGGTGATGAACTGATCGAAACTGATCTGGTCAGTGCTGTTGCGATGCCCCGCCATGAAGGCGCGCCGCCGGTACCGGTACCAACTGCCCAGCCAATCCACCGGTTCCCGCATGACGGCGAGGGTTTCCATGTCGGTGGCGCCGAATTTTTCCAGCATCGGCCTAATGAACCGGTTGTAGCGATAGACCGGCGCGTGCTTCAGGTCCGGCGGGTCTTGAATCGACATGGCGGCGCGCGGTGCCAGCGCCGTTTCCCAGGCGGTGGTGCCGGTTTTGGGCACGGACAACAAGACCAGCCGCTCTTTCCAGAAAACCAGCATGTCTGCTCCTTGTCCCGAACTTCTGTAAACGCCTTTTTAACCAAGCCGGGTGACACTGGCGATGCGGAAAATTCGACTTGATTTGTTCTGGTTTTGTCCACATACCCACAAACAAGAACATAAGGCGAACAAAGCTGGCATTGCCGCCCCGGGCGGGCTGTGGAATAAGGAAACAGGACATGGCACAGGCAGACCTTCTCTCGATGGACACAAAACGCAACGCGGACAAACAAAAGGCGCTTGATTCTGCGCTGGCGCAGATCGAACGGCAGTTCGGCAAGGGTTCCATCATGCGGCTGGGGGCCAATAACCCGGTCATGGAGATCGAAGCGACCTCGACCGGGTCGCTGGGTCTGGACATTGCGCTGGGCATCGGCGGTCTGCCAAAGGGGCGGATCATCGAGATCTATGGCCCAGAAAGCTCTGGCAAGACCACGCTGGCGCTGCACGTGGTTGCGGAAGAGCAGAAAAAGGGCGGCATCTGCGCCTTTGTCGACGCCGAACACGCGCTGGATCCGCTGTATGCCAAGAAACTGGGCGTGAACCTGGACGAGCTGCTGATTTCGCAGCCCGACACCGGCGAACAGGGGCTGGAGATCGTCGATACGCTGGTGCGGTCGGGCGCGGTCAGCCTTGTGGTGGTCGATTCGGTTGCCGCGCTGACGCCCAAATCCGAACTTGAAGGCGACATGGGCGATTCGAGCGTCGGCGTTCACGCCCGCCTGATGAGCCAGGCGATGCGCAAGTTGACCGGATCGATTAGCCGGTCGAACTGCATGGTGATCTTCATCAACCAGATCCGCATGAAGATCGGTGTGATGTTCGGCAGCCCCGAAACCACAACCGGCGGCAACGCGCTGAAATTCTACGCATCCGTACGTCTGGACATTCGGCGTATCGGCGCGGTGAAGGACCGCGAGGAAATCGTGGGCAACGCGACCCGCGTCAAGGTCGTCAAGAACAAGGTCGCCCCGCCCTTCAAACAGGTGGAATTCGACATCATGTATGGCGAAGGAATTTCCAAGACCGGCGAACTGATCGATCTGGGCGTCAAGGCCGGGGTGATCGAGAAATCGGGCGCCTGGTTTTCCTATGGCGACGAACGGGTGGGGCAGGGGCGCGAGAACGCAAAAACCTTCCTGCGCGACAACCCGGCCATGGCGCTGGAGATCGAGGACAAGATACGCGCCGCGCACGGGCTGGACCTTGGGTTTGTGGGTGACGGCGCGGATGAGGTGATGGAGGGCTGAGGCCCGCCAAGATCTGCTGGCGAGGACAGCCCAAACCTCCCGGCCCTGTCGAACCCGGGGCCGCGACCAATCGGAACGGGGCGGCGCACATCGCCGCCCCGTTCCGTTTTCGGAGGCCGGCCGCGCGCATCGCCATGGACAGTGTCTCGCACGGCGGCTAAATCGGGCAAAGCCGCAGGCCCTGCCGGGAGAGAAACATGAACAGCCTCAAAGATATCCGAGCCACCTACCTCGATTTTTTTGCCCGCAACGGGCATCAGGTGGTGGCGTCGTCGCCGCTGGTCCCGCGCAACGATCCGACGCTGATGTTTACAAATTCTGGCATGGTGCAGTTCAAGAACCTGTTCACCGGGGTGGAACGTCGTGACTACAAACGCGCGACCTCGGCGCAGAAATGCGTTCGCGCAGGCGGCAAACACAATGACCTCGACAACGTGGGCTATACCGCCCGGCACCATACATTCTTTGAAATGCTGGGGAATTTCAGTTTCGGCGATTATTTCAAGGAACAGGCGATCGCATTCGCCTGGGAATTGCTGACCCGCGATTTCGGCCTGTCGCCCGCCAAATTGACCGTCACGGTCTATCACACTGATGACGAGGCGGCGGCGCTGTGGAAAAAGATTGCCGGTCTGCCCGAGGATCGCATCATCCGCATCGCCACCGATGACAATTTCTGGCGCATGGGGCCGACCGGCCCCTGTGGTCCCTGCACCGAGATCTTTTACGACCATGGCCCGTCGATTGCCGGTGGCCCGCCCGGGTCCCCGGACGAGGACGGTGACCGGTTCATCGAGATATGGAACAACGTTTTCATGCAGAACGAACAGTTCGCGGATGGCACGCTGCGCCCGCTGGAAATGCAATCGATCGACACCGGCATGGGGCTGGAAAGGATCGGCGCGCTGTTGCAGGGCAAGCACGACAATTACGACACCGACGTGATGCGCGCGCTGATCGAGGCATCGGCGCAAGCCACCAGTGCGGACCCCGATGGTCCCGGCCGTATCCATCACCGGGTGATCGCCGACCATCTGCGGTCCACATCGTTTCTGATCGCCGATGGCGTGATGCCTGCCAATGACGGTCGGGGCTATGTGTTGCGCAGGATCATGCGCCGCGCGATGCGGCATGCGCATATGCTGGGGGCCAAGGACCCGGTGATGCACCGGTTGGTCGGCGAGTTGGTCCGCCAGATGGGCGAGGCCTATCCCGAACTGAACCGTGCTCGCGCCCTGATCGAAGAGACGCTGAAGCAGGAGGAAACCCGGTTCAAGACCACGCTGGACCGTGGCTTGCGGCTGCTGGACGCCGAACTGAACGACCTGCCCGACGGCGTGGACCTGCCGGGTGCGACGGCGTTCAAACTGTACGACACCTACGGCTTCCCGCTGGACCTGACGCAGGACGCGCTGCGCGAGCAGGGGCGTGGAGTGGAAACCGCCGGGTTCGATGCCGCGATGGCCGACCAGAAGGCGATGGCGCGCGCCGCCTGGGTCGGTACCGGCGAAGCGGCGGATGCCACGATCTGGTTCGATCTGGCCGAACGCTTTGGCGCTACGGATTTTCTGGGCTATGACACCGAGACTGCAGAAGGGCAGATCATGGCCATCGTCGCGAACGGGCAGGAAGTGTCCGGCGCGACAGGCGCGGTCACACTGGTGTTGAACCAGACGCCGTTCTACGCCGAGTCGGGCGGTCAGATCGGCGATACCGGCATCATCCGCACCGCGACGGGCACAGCGCGGGTGACGGATACCAAAAAGGTCGCGGGCCTGTTGCTGCATCTGGTCGAGGTGACCGAAGGCCAGTTGGCCCCCGGCGCGGGCGCTGTTCTGACCGTGGACCATGACCGGCGCAGCGCGATCCGCGCCAACCATTCCGCGACGCACCTGCTGCACGAAGCATTGCGCCGCGCCCTTGGCGATCATGTGGCGCAGCGCGGGTCGCTGAACGCTGCCGACCGGCTGCGGTTCGATTTCAGCCATACCAAGGCGATGACGACCGACGAACTGGCCCGGGTGACGGACGAGGTCAACGCCTTCATCCGTCAGAACGCCAGTGTCGAGACCCGCATCATGACGCCCGATGATGCGCGGGCGCTTGGTGCGCAGGCGCTGTTCGGCGAAAAATACGGCGATGAGGTGCGCGTGGTGTCGATGGGCTTGCTGCCCGGATCGGGCAAGGGTGCCGACGCCCAGACCTACAGCCTTGAGCTGTGTGGTGGCACCCATGTCGGGCGGACTGGCGATATCGGCGCGTTCGTGCTGTTGGGCGAAAGCGCATCCGCTGCCGGTATCCGCCGGATCGAGGCGCTGACCGGGCAGGGCGCGCTGGCGCATATCAAGGCGCAGGATGCCGTGCTGGCAGAGGTTTCGGGGCTGTTGAAGGTGCAGGGCGCAGCGATCCCGGCGCGGATCAAGGCGCTGATGGAAGAACGCAAGGGCTTGCAGAATGAGGTGGCGCAGTTGCGCCGCGATCTGGCCATGGGCGGCGGCGGCGATGCAGCGGCCCGCGATATCGGTGGCGTGCCGTTTCTGGCGCAGGTGCTGACAGGCGTTACCGGCAAGGACCTGATGGCCATCGCGACGGCCCAGAAAGCCAGGATCGGGTCGGGGGTCGTTCTGCTGATCGCCGAAACCGACGGCAAGGCGACCGTGGCGGCGGGCGTCACGGACGACTTGACGGCGCGACTGTCGGCGGTGGACATTCTGCGCGCGGCGGTCGAACAGTTGGGCGGCAAGGGCGGTGGCGGCCGGCCCGACATGGCACAGGGCGGTGCCGCATCCGCCGCCAATGCCGATGCCGCGATTGCCGCCGCCGAAACCATCATCCGGGGATAACACCATGCCAGCCTTGTGGATTGCCAATGTGACCGTCACAGATACAGAGGCCTATGGCCGTTACGCCGCGCTGGCGGGTCCGGCCATCACGCTGCATGGCGGCGTGTTCCTCGCGCGTGCCGCACGGTTCGTGCAACTGGAGGGCCGTGAACGCCCCCGCAACGTGGTGGCGCGGTTCGCGTCGCTGGAGGCGGCGGTGGCATGCTACAATTCGCCCGAATATCAGGCCGCGCTGGACCATGCGCGCGGCGCGGCCGAGCGCGAGTTGATGGTCATCGAAACGACGGAATAACTTGCGGGCGGGGCTTGCGGGGCTATTTGTCCAGCATGCGCCTGTTGACCCTGATCCTTGCCTTGCTGATGCCGGCCATTGCGGCGGCCGATCCGTTGGCCGGGTGGCGAACGCCCGGCGTCATCGCCTTGATGCGTCACGCAACCGCCCCCGGCACTGGTGATCCGTCCGGTTTCCGGCTCGACGCGTGCGAAACGCAACGCAATCTGTCGCAGGCCGGTCGCGCCGAGGCGCGGGCCATCGGGGCGGGTCTGCGCGCGGCCAATATCAGTTTTGACGCGGTCTGGACCAGCCAGTGGTGCCGCTGCCGTGACACCGCGACGGAACTGGGGCTGGGCCCGGAGGTTGACGTGCCAGCACTGGGGTCGTTTTTCGATGACCGCAGCACCGCCGGCGCGCAGACCGCCGAAACGCTGGCCTTGTTGGCGGCCAATGCGGGGAAACGCCTGCTGCTGGTGACCCATCAGGTCAACATCACCGCCCTGACCGGTGTCGTACCCCGGTCGGGCGAGATCGTGTTGACCCGAATGGTGGGCGGGCGACTAGAGGTCATCGACCGCCTGCCCCCGCCATAATCCCTGCGATTACAGGTCTTTGGAGTGCCGCTTGCGTTCGTGGGGGTCCAGCCACCGCTTGCGCAGCCGGATCGCCAGCGGTGTCACTTCGACCAGTTCATCGTCGTTGATATAGGCGATGGCCTCTTCCAGCGACATGTTGATATGCGTGGTCAGGCGCACGGCTTCGTCGGTGCCGGACGCGCGGACGTTGGTCAGTTTCTTGCCCTTCAGCGGGTTCACGTCCAGATCATTGTCGCGGCTATGCTCTCCGATGATCATGCCCTCGTAGATCGGGGCCTGCGGACCGAGGAACATCTTGCCGCGTTCCTCGAGGTTCCACAGCGCATAGGCCACCGCCTCGCCCGATTCCATCGAGACCAGCACACCCTGACGCCGCCCTTGGATCGCGCCCTTGTAAGGCGCCCAGCTGTGAAACACGCGGTTCAACACGCCGGTACCGCGGGTGTCGGTCAGGAACTCGCCCTGATAGCCGATCAGCCCGCGTGACGGGACAAGCGCGATGATCCGGGTTTTTCCGGCGCCGGTCGGTTTCATTTCGGCCAGATCGCCGCGACGCGGGCCGGTGACTTTTTCGATCACAGCACCGGTGTATTCATCATCGACGTCGATCGTGACTTCTTCGATCGGCTCCAGCGTCTCGCCTTTTTCGCCGTCGCGAAACAGCACGCGCGGGCGCGAGATCGACAACTCGAAGCCCTCGCGGCGCATGTTTTCGATCAACACGCCCATCTGCAATTCGCCGCGGCCCGCGACTTCGAACGCGTCGCCGCCGGGGGTGTCGCTGACCTTGATCGCGACGTTGGTTTCGGCTTCTTTCATCAGGCGTTCGCGGATGACGCGGGATTGCACCTTTTTGCCATCGCGGCCCGCCAGCGGGCTGTCGTTGATGCCGAAGGTGACGCTGATGGTCGGCGGATCGATCGGCTGGGCGAACAGCGGCTCTTCGACGGCCAGCGCGCAGATGGTGTCCGACACGGTCGCCTTGGTCATGCCGGACAGGGTCACGATGTCGCCCGCGCTGGCCTCTTCGATTTCGGTCAGGACCAGCCCGCGATAGGCCTGCACCTTGGAAATGCGGAACTGTTCAATCTTCTGGCCGATGCGGGTCAGGGCCTGCACTGTGGCGCCTGCCCGGGCACGGCCCGATTCGACGCGGCCCGTCAACATCCGGCCCAGAAACGGGTCAGCGCCCAGCGTGGTTGCCAGCATGCGGAACGGCTCGTCGATCTGTGCCAGCACGCGCGGCGCAGGCACGTGGTTGATGATCAGGTTGAACAGCGCCGACAGATCCTGCCGCGGGCCGTTCAGATCGTTGTCGGCCCAGCCGGAACGGCCCGAGGCATAGATATGCGGGAAATCCAGCTGGTCGTCATTGGCGCCCAGGTTCACGAACAGGTCGAACACCTCGTTCAGCGCGCGGTCGGGTTCGGCATCGGACTTGTCGACCTTGTTCAACACAACGATGGGGCGCAGGCCGAGGCGCAGCGCCTTTTGCAGCACGAATTTCGTTTGCGGCATCGGGCCTTCTGCGGCATCGACCAACAGGCAGACGCCATCGACCATCGACAGGATGCGCTCGACCTCGCCGCCGAAATCGGCGTGGCCGGGGGTGTCGACGATGTTGATGCGGGTGCCTTTCCAGGCGACCGATGTCGCCTTGGCCAGGATGGTGATGCCGCGTTCGCGTTCCAGATCATTGCTGTCCATCGCGCGTTCGGCGACGGCCTGATTCTCGCGGAACGATCCGGATTGCCGCAGCAACTGGTCCACCAGCGTTGTCTTGCCGTGGTCAACGTGGGCGATGATGGCGATGTTGCGCAGGTCCATGTGGTGTCCTCTGTTCGTTGGCGCCGCGCCTATACTGCAATGCGGCAAAAGGCCAGAGGTTACACGCTGCGATGCCGGCGCGCGGCGAGTTGCGGTTGATGGAGCCAGGTGCGGCCCAGAACTGTCGCGCTGGCGCCGGTTCCCAGCTTGAACCGCGCCAGGCCGGGGGCGCGATCGGGGTCGATGCGGCCAAGGTCCAGTTGGGTGGTGCCGCGCGCGCACAACCACCGGATCGTCTGCCACAGCAGCACCTGATGCGCCGCATGGCGGCGTCCCTCCGGGCCGGACCAGCCGAGGTGATAGGTGGCGCCAGCGCCATGGCGCAGGATCACGACGCCCGCCACCGGGTCGTTGCCCTGTTCGGCCCAGAAAATCCGGGCATCGCCCGGGTTGGCGCGGGCATAGGCCAATGTCAATGCCGTGGGCCAGGCGCGATAGCCGCGCGTGCGGCGCTGTGCGGCCTCGGCCCGCAACAGCCAATGGTCCGGGTCGATCGGCAGAGCCGCGGCGTGCAGCCGCAGTCCGGCGGCCTCGCCCCGCACCAGCGCATTGCGCCATTTGCCATGCAGGCCGCGGCGCACCATGTCCGGCCCCGGCGACAGGTCCAGCCGGGCGTTGGTGGTGCCGCGCAGCAGGGGCAGATGACCGGCGCGGGCAAACCCCGCATCGGCGGCGGCCTCCGGGGCGGTGCTGATCCACAACCGCGCAGCGGTGGTAGGCAGGCGGCGGGCAAGGCGCGTCAACGCCTCGGCTTGCGCCTCGGGCTCGACGCCGGGCTGCCACAGCGGCCCCAAGGGCAGCCACGCCACGCAGCCGATCAGTGGAAATCGGCGCATGACAACCTGCGCTCGGCCCACAACACCCCCTCCTGCCGCCAGATCCAGCGTCAGAACATCCGTTCCCAGCAATCCCAGTGCGGCACCATAGCCGGGCGCTGCCTGCAAGGCTGGGGCGGGAAGGGGCAGTGGAGGCGGGCGCATCTGCATACTGTGTTGAATGCCATCGCAGGTGTGAACGCGGGGTTAACGCGTGACGGGCCTGAACGCTGCGGCGCAAACAAAAAAACCGCCCCGGTCAGGGCGGCTTTTGCTGTGATGCCGGGGCCGATGATCAGAACGGGATGTCGTCATCCATGTCGCGGCTGGGGCGGCTGCTGCTGGGTTTGCTGCTGGCGGACGACGGACCGCTGTCATAGCCGCCACCGTAATCGTCGCCCGGATCGCCGATCGCCGCGCGGTCGCCGCCGCCACCGTCGCGACCATCCAGCATGGTCAGGGTGCCGTCAAAGCCCTGCAGCACGACTTCGGTGGTATAGCGTTCCTGGCCCGACTGGTCCTGCCATTTGCGGGTCTGCAGTTTGCCCTCGATATAGACCTTGGAGCCTTTTTTCAGATACTGTTCCGCGACCCGCACCAACGGTTCGGAAAAGATCGCGACCGAATGCCATTCGGTCTTTTCCTTGCGTTCGCCGCTGGTCTTGTCTTTCCATGTCTCGGACGTGGCGATGCGCAGGTTGCACACCTTGCCGCCGTTCTGGAACGACCGCACCTCGGGGTCGCGCCCCAGGTTGCCTATCAGGATCACCTTGTTCACCGATCCGGCCATGCCGTACCTCCCGTCTGTGTTGTCTGGCTTAATTGTGTCTGGCAGAGGTTACATCACCCCGCACCCCTGAAGGAAAGGTAAACTTTGCCACAAATCGGCATGATCAGGCTGATCCGGGGTCACAGCAAGGCCCCGGCACTGCCGGGACTGGCCATTCTGACCGTACGGCGCATGCAAAATTGCTGGCGTCACGGCAAAGGACCGGTATAGATAATCGCAGATTTGACGCAGGCCGGGGGCTGCCGATTGATGCGGTTTGGACGTGGTATCGTGGCACTGTGTGCAGTCCTGGCCGGTCTGGTTTTGTCAGACGTGGCGCAGGCCGATGTGTTGTCGACGAAATCCCGGACCAAGTTGTTCAAGTCGCAACTCAAGGTGCTCGATATCCGGGCGTCCAGCCAATACAATGCGTCGGTGCGGCTGCAACCGCCCTCCGTGCGGACGCCGTCGAGATTCGGCGATCCGGACCCGGATGCAAAACCGTTCCGCGGCGGCTATCGCGGGCCTTATCTGGCGATGGCCAAGGATGCGGCGCGCCGGCATGGCGTGCCCGAAGACCTGTTCCTGCGTCTGG
>JBBRCF010000084.1:0-15360 GCA_038205135.1 Rhodobacterales bacterium | reverse complement strand
GGGTGCGTTTCCACGCCCGCATGCCGGTCGCGGTCCAGCCGTTCCGGTCTTCGCGCCAGGCTCGGGTTTCGGCCGCCAGCGTTTCCAGCGCGTCCTCAAAACTGGCCAGCCGGTCATGGAACGGGTCGTACCAGGTCGGTGCCAGGATCATCGCGCCCGCGAACAGCTGCGCGCGCGTCAGGGTCCGGCCCCGGCGTGGTAGCGGCGTGGCGCTGCGGTCCACGCTCAGGCCCCATCCGGCATAGAACGGCGTGCCGAATACCTGCGGGCAATGGCCGGCCAGGATCGCGTCGAACCCCATCTGCGACGACAGGGTGTAGACCGCCCGCGCCCCGTCCAACAGCGCGCGCGGGCTTGCCTGCGCGGTGAAAACCGTGACCCCGTCCTGCGCATCAGAGGCATCGAAATGCCCCGGCCGAAACCCTTGCGCGGTTTCGGGATGCGTCTTGATTACCACCGGCACACCCGGATGTTCGGCGCGCGCGGTTGTCAGCATGTCCCGGAATGTTGCCGAGTCGCCGCCACTGGCCCGCACGGACGCGTCGCCACGGGTCTGGTCGATCACCAGAACATAACCGGGCGGCGGCAGAGCCAGGTCGGGGTCATGTGCGGTGTATTTCGACAGATCGGCCTCGGCCATACGGGCGATCCCGGCGCGGGCGCGGTCCAGCAGAGCTGTATCATCCAGCGGGTCGCGGGTCAGGATCGTTTCCAGATCTGACGGGGCGGAGGCGTCGAAATGCACGCCACCCTGCCGGTCGATCAACAATCCCAGCGGCGGTCCCCCGGCGCGTCCGGGATGCAGCGACCGCAAGAGCGCATCCTCGATCCGCCACAGCGCGGCGCCGTGGGTGACGGCGGCCCGTTCGCCGCGTGCGGCATAGGGCGACCGGCCCCAGACCGCGACCGCATCCCCCGCAGCCGGCAGGCCCGGCACCATGGGCGTACCCGCCAGCGCCAGAATACGGCGTAGCCGCGATTGCCACAGGAACCCGGCGTTCAGATAGCGCAGGCGTCGCGGCAGTTCGACCGCAGGTCCGCCTGTCGCGCCGGACGCAACGACAGGCACCCCGACAGGCACCACGGATCAGCCCCCGCCAAGCGCCGTGGATGTGCTGGTCAGGTTGCCGACCGATCCCAGCGACCCGGTGACCGCGGCGATCGTCTTGCTCCATTGGGTGAATGGCGCTTCGGTGACATAAAGCGTGTCGCCATCGCGGATCGAGAAATCGCGCGCCATGAACACGCCATTGGGCTGGGTCAGGTCCAGCACATAGACCATCCGCTGTTCGCCTTGCAGATCGTTGCGGCCCAGCACCTGGTTGGCGACCTCGGCTGGTTCATTGCGGAACACGAACACGCCGGTCGGATCGGCCGATGACGTCAACAACCCGCCAACCTGCGCGATCGCCTCGATAGCGGACAGCGACTGGGTTTCGAACGGGACCAGCGACTGGGAGCCGGTTGCACCCAGCGCGGTAAAGGCGCGGCTGTCTTCTTCGACCAGAATACGGTCGCCGCCGCGCAGCGCGATGTCGAATTCCGGGTTCTTGTACAGATCCTGAAACCAGATCTTGGCGCGATGTTTGCCGCGGAGCACGGTGATCTGGGCGATTTCGGGTTCGATCGCGACGCCGCCGGCACGTGCCAGCATGGCGGACAAGGTGCGTGTCGGGCGTTCGATGGCATAGACACCCTGCGCGCCGACCGCGCCGACAAGGCTGACGGTAGACCCGTCACCCGCCAGACGGCGTACCTGCACTTGCGGATCGGGCGTCTGTTCTTCCAGTTTTTCGGTGATGATCCGGCGCAGGGCCTCGGGCGTGTTGCCGGCAGCCTTGATGCGCCCGGCATAGGGCACGAATATGAACCCGGCCCCGTCCACCTGCACCTCTTCCAGCGCGGTGTTGCTGAGGCCTTCGGAGGCCAGCAGACCATCATCCACGTTTTCCCAGATCGTCAGACCTAGCGTGTCGCCGGGGCGGACCGTGTCGCTGTCCAGCGCGCTGGCGTTCAGGAAATCCTGCGTGAAACCCAGTGCGGTCACCACGCCGGTGGCCCGCGTCACCCGGTCATTGACGGTTACGATAAAGGCGTCGCCTTCGCGCAGCACGGACCCGGCAAAGATTTCTCGCTTGTTCGGACCGACCCGCGGCAATCCGCAAGATGACACGACTGCAAAAGCGGCCAGAAAAGCGACGGATTTCACCAGTCGCGACGGACGATGGGTCACTGCGCGGTCTCCTCGACCTGATCTTGCCTGTTTTTACGCGGGATTTGGGCCCGCGATCTGCCTCGCGAGGGTCATTTCGCCCTCTTTGGTTGAACCATAAGCGGAATGCCGGCGAAAATCCAGCAGGTTCCGGCCTTTGGGGTCAGTTGATCAGCCTCAACTGTTGCCGTGCTGCCGCGGTACCCGAAAACAGCGCGTCATAGGGGTCTTCGGACGCCAGCATCAAATCGACCACCTGACGCAACAATTGCTGCCGCGCGCGGGTGGAATAGAACCCACCGGGCACCTGGCTGGTTTCCAGCAGGAAACGCCGATAATCGGTATAGGCCTTACGGTCGGGCCGGGTAGCACCGGCAAAGAATTGCGGCAACGCCTGATCGGATACGAATTCGGGTTTCGCATAGACCGCGGCGCCGAACACTTTCAACGGAATGCCGCGCCACAGCACCTGCTGCGCGGCCGTGGAATTCACCGTGACGGCGCTGCGCGCCGCGTTCAGCAATTGCGCCAGTTTGCCACCGCGCAGGAAATGCACGCGCGCGGCCACGCCTTCGCGCGCCGCGATCCGGGAAATCTCGCGTTTCAAGGGCACGCGGCCGTCTTCCAGCGGATGCGCCTTGATCACCAGATGATGATGCCGCGGGGCGCCTTCGGCAAAGCCCCGGATCACGACATCCAGAAATTCCGTCATCGTCTTGAACGGCGAATGCATGCGAAAACTGGCATCGTGTTCCAGTTGCAGCAGCGCAATGTGGTAGGGAAAGCCGCCATTGCGGATCGCGCGCGTCGCAAATCCGCGTTCCAGCGCGTGCCACGGCATCAGCAGCAGGCGTTGCAGATACAACTGGAATTCCTTGGTTACCGGCAGATCGCGATGTGGGCGAAAGGCGCGGTAGGCGCCGTTGCGGAACATCACGAACCAATGGTAAAGCGCGCCGTAGAATATGTGCTGCCGCATGTCGCCCCATTTGGCGGGCGGCAGCACGGTATCCAGATCGGACCGTTCCAGCGCCGCCTTCATGTCGCCGACGCTCAAACGCATCAGCCGCGAATGCCCGTTGGCGCCGCCGCGTTCATAGGTGGCCCAATAGGGCCGCAGATAGCCTTCTTCGAACACATGCACGGTGATGCCGCGCTGTTTGGCGGCGGCGATGGCCTGCGCATGGATGCCCCGGGTATCACCATACAGGACCAGATCGGTCACGGATTTGTCCGTCATCAGCGCGGCGCAGGTGGTGGGCCAGGCGTCGGGTCCGCCGCGATAGGGGATATAGCGGTCGGCATCGAACCAGAACGCCCGATCGCCCGCGTTGAAACCGACGCGCCAGATTTCTGCGCCCGCCAGCCGCAGCATCCGGCCCAACTGGTAAAAGAACGGCCCATGTGGCCCCTGCAGGAACAGGAACACGCGCGCGCGGGGATCAGAGGCGCCAGTCATGTGGACAGTCATGTGGACAGTCATTTGAAGCAGTCATGTGAACAGGTGTCCCGCTTGCAGGGGTCGACACAGCGCGGTGACTATCGCTAGCGGGTTTCCCCGGCAAAATTAAGGCGCAAAATGCGAATGTCGGCTGCGGCGCCAAGGCCGGCTTGCCTTGTGCCTGCGGTGGGTCTAGGTCACGATCGGGACAACGGGGGGCGCGCAGCATGTTTACCGGCATCATCACTGACATCGGCCGGGTTACCCGGCTTGACCGGCAGGGCGACCTGCGCGCGACGATCGCCACGCAATATGACATGGCGACCGTCGATATCGGTGCGTCCATCGCATGCAACGGGGTCTGCCTGACGGTGGTGGAAAAGGCGGCCGGCTGGTTCTCGGTCGATGCGTCTGCCGAAACCCTGTCGAAAACCACGCTCGGGGGCTGGACCGAGGGCGTCCGAGTCAATCTGGAACGCGCGTTGCGGCTGGGTGACGAACTGGGCGGCCATATCGTGTCGGGACATGTCGACGGGCTGGCCGAAATCACTTCGATGCGGGACGAGGGCGGTTCGACCCGCTTTACCTTTCGCATCTCACCGGCGCTGGCACGGTTTATCGCGCCAAAGGGGTCGGTGGCTTTGGATGGCACGTCCCTGACGGTGAACGAGGTGGATGGCACGAGTTTCGGTGTCAACATCATCCCGCATACCAAGGCGCATACGACCTGGGGCAGTCTGCAGGTGGGCGACCGGGTGAACCTCGAAATCGATACGCTGGCCCGCTATGTCGCGCGGCTGGCGGAAACTGCCTGATCGAATGGAGCGGCTGCGCCGCGCTTTTTCGTCTCGTTGGCGGCCGTGCCGCCGCCTCGGGGGCCTCCGGCGGGGGTAATTGGAAACCGAAGAATACTGGGGGGCGGCATGGCCCGTTCTCGGGGATGCCGGGTCGCAGACTCTGCGATGGCTGACATATTCACAAATGCAGTTGTGTATGTCCGCGCCGCGCCGCTATCCTGCGGCCAACATCCTTTGGAGGAGGACCGGACATGCTGATCAGACCGAACCGCCGCGACATCCTGCGGCTTGCCGCGATGGCCCCTGCTTTTGCATTGCCCGCCATTGCACTGCCCCGGATGGCCCGCGCCGAACTGGGCGCTCCTGCCACGGACAATCCGGCGCATTTCCGGTTTTCGCTGGGTGCGGCGCGGTTGACCGTGCTGTCGGACGGGTTTTTCACCCTGCCTACGACGGGCCTTGGCGTGAATGCCGATCCCAAAGATGTGCAGGCCATGCTGGCGGCGCATTATCTGCCCACGGATCTGGGATATTCGCATACCAATCATCTGCTGGTGGAACTGGGCGATGCGAAGGTGCTGGTCGATGTCGGGTCCGGCACGCGATGGCTGCCGACGGTGGGGCGGCTGTTGGCCAACATGGCAGCGGCGGGCATGGCGGCGGATGACATCACCCATGTCGTGATCACCCATGCTCATCCCGACCATATCTGGGGCATCCGCGACGAGTTCGACGAGGTGATTTTTCCGCAGGCGGAATATGTGATCGGCGCGGCGGAACAGGCGTACTGGACGCAGGATGGTCTGGTGGACAGGGTGCCGCCCGAGGCACAGCAATTCGTGCTGGGCGCGGTCAATTCCATCGCCGCGCAGAAAGACTGGACGCAGGCCGAAGACGGGCACGAGGTTGCCCCCGGCATCCGTCTGATCGCCACGCCCGGCCATACACCCGGGCATATGAGCGTGGTGGTGGAAGACGGCGGCAAGCAGTTGATCGCGCTGGGTGATTCGATGTCGCACGCCGTGCTGAACTTTGCCCGGCCCGCCTGGTTCAACGGGTTTGACGCCGACGGCGCGCAGACGGTGGCGACGCGGGGCCGGCTGCTGGACATGGCGGCGGCGGATGGCATGGCGGTGCTGGGCTATCATTTCCCGTTCCCGGGCGTGGGGCACGTGATGAAGACCGCCGCGGCCTATGAATTCCTGCCCGCGCTATGGCAGTTCAGCGGGTAAACCCGGCGGTGATCCCACGCGCAGCGGCGGTACGGCCCGCGCCGCCGTGTCGCGCGTGGCGCGCTCTGGCCTTGGCGGCGCATCCGGGCTACATGCCCGTCACAACAGCAGCGGGGCCACCTTGATGTCCGACCGACTTCCCTTTGAAACGCCCGGCCCCGTCGCGGGGGCATATGCCGATGTGATCGCGTCGATCGAGGACATCATCGACGATGCCCGCAATGGCCGGATGTTCATCCTTGTCGATCACGAAGATCGCGAAAACGAGGGCGATCTGGTGATCCCGGCGCAGATGGCGACGCCGCAGGCGATCAATTTCATGGCGATGCACGGGCGCGGCCTGATCTGCCTGTCGATGACGTCGAAACGGGTGGACCAACTGGGTCTGCCGCTGATGGCGTCGCAGAACAGTTCACGGCACGAAACCGCTTTTACCGTGTCGATCGAGGCGCGCGAAGGCGTCAGCACCGGCATTTCCGCGCATGACCGCGCGTTGACGATTGCCGCCGCGATCGATGCAGCCAAAGGTCCGGCCGATATCGCGACGCCCGGCCATGTGTTTCCGTTGCGCGCGCGCGACGGCGGTGTGCTGGTGCGGGCGGGCCATACCGAGGCGGCGGTGGATATTTCGCGCCTTGCGGGGCTGAACCCGTCCGGGGTCATCTGCGAAATCATGAACGAGGACGGCACGATGGCCCGTCTGCCCGACCTGATCGCATTCGCGCAGAAACACGGATTGAAGATCGGCACGATCAGCGACCTGATCGCCTATCGCCGCCGCAACGACAATCTGGTCAAGATGGCGCGCGAAGAAGTCGTGACGTCTGAATTCGGCGGCGACTGGCGGCTGCTGGTCTACACCGATGAAACGCAGGGTGCCGAACATCTGGTGTTCATCAAGGGTGACCTGACCAAGGCCGCGCCGCAATCCGGGCCAGTGTTGGTGCGGATGCACGCGCTGGACGCGCTGCGCGATGTGGCGGGGCTGGGCCCCAAGGGCCGTGCGGCGGAATTCGGCGCCGCGATGCGGGTGATTGCGGCAGAGGGGCGTGGCGTGGCGGTGCTGTTGCGCGACACTACGATGAAACTGGTTGCCCCGCATGAGGCCAGCCCGCAAACCCTGCGGCAATACGGGCTGGGGGCGCAGATCCTGTCGTCGCTGGGTCTGCATCACATCGAACTGCTGACGAATTCGCCGCAGCCCAGGATTGTCGGACTGGAAGCCTATGGTTTGGAAATCTCGGGCACGCGGCCCATCACTCTGGAGTAGGTCATGGCCGGTTCTGAAACGCACTACACCCTGCCGCGCGCCATGTTCGACCGTCCGGTCAAGATCCTGATCGTGGTCGCGCCCTATTACCGCGACATCGCCGATGCGCTGATCACCGGTGCCAAGGCGGAGATAGAGGCGTCCGGCGGCACATGGGACCTGATCGAGGTTCCCGGCGCGCTGGAGCTTGCCACGGCCATCGGCATCGCCGAACGGCTGTCCAGTTTCGACGGCTACGTTGCGCTGGGTTGCGTGATCCGGGGTGAAACGACGCATTACGACAACGTGTGCAACGACAGTTCGCGCGGGTTGATGCTGCTGGGGTTGCAGGGGCTGTGCATCGGCAATGGCATCCTGACGGTGGAAAATCGCGATCAGGCCGTGGTGCGGGCCGAGGTGGCGGGCCAGAACAAGGGGGGCGGGGCGGCGGCCGCGGCCTTGCATCTGGTGGCGCTGGCGCGTAAGTGGGGCACCGCCCGCAAGGGGATCGGCTTTCAGCCCTCCCGCGACGAATACCTGATCGCGGGCGCGGCAAAGGATACCCCCACGGCATGACCGATACCCCGACCCCCGGCCCCAAGGAACCCTCGGGCAACCTGAAACGCCGGATGCGGTCGGCCTCGCGGCTTTATGCGGTGCAGGCGCTGTTTCAGATGGAACAGGCGGGCACGGCGCATGATCGGGTGCGGCGGGAATTTCTGGATCACCGCTTTGGCGCGACCATCGACGGCGAGGAACTGCTGGATGGCGATATCGACCTGTTCCGCAGCGTGCTGGAACAGGTGGTGGACTGGCAGGCGAGGATCGACCAGATGACCGACCGCGCGCTGGTGGCGAAATGGCCGATTGCACGGATCGACCCGGTGCTGCGCGCGCTGTTCCGCGCGGCCGGGGCGGAACTGGTGCAGGCCGTCACACCGCCAAAGGTGGTGATCACCGAATATGTCGATGTTGCGCGGGCGTTTTTCCCCGAAGGCAAGGAAACATCCTTTGTGAATGCCGTGCTGGACCATATGGCGCGCGAAGCCCGGCCAGAGGCGTTTTAACCCATGCGCTCTGCGGCCATTCGCAGCAGACGTCGGTCAAAATCCGCGTAACAGGCGGATTGGCCGGCGGTTTTCAGGAACTTTCCGCAATGCCCTCTTGTGTATCGCGTCAGAGGGTCTACTTTTGTCAGACTAAGGAGGTGCAGTGATGCCCAAGCTTATCCGTCTTTACATCGTCAGTGTCGCAATCGGTTTTGGCCTTGCAGGTCTGCTGGTGGCGTTGATGCTGTGGTTCAATGTTGCCAATCTGTGGCATCTGGTGACGCATTCCGACAAGGGCGTGCTGGCGGTCATCCTGCTGTGGCTGTCCAATGGCGTGGTGTTTGCCGGCGTGCAATTCGCCATCGCGATCATGAACATGGCCGGCAAGGATGACGACGAGCCAAAGGGTGGCTTGCGTGCCCCCAACGTCGAGCCGCCGCGCATTCTTGCGCGCGTACGTGTGACCGCCGACAAACCCGGATTGCGCAACCCACGCCGCTGATCGTCGAATACGTGAAAGAAACCGCCGGGTCACGGCGGTTTTTTTGTGTCCGGCGGTTTGAGGGTGGCAGGTGGCGGGCCCGCAGCAGCCGTGGGGTGAACGCTTCCCGAGGACCTGTTTTTACAGGTGGGCGCCAGGTAACCAGACCACGGTCTGGACAGAGCCAGCTCCCTCGGAGATGCTTAAGGCCACTGGAATGTCACCGGTTCACGCGAAGAGCAGCACCCGCCGCCACAACAGTTAGGGCGCGCTGCCTGTCTGCGCAAGGGCAGACCAGCCGGGACTTGTCATATGTTGCTGTTTTGTTCATGTTGATCGCATGACATATCTGGATGAACCGCACGTCTCTTTGCCCGGTCAACGCCTGCAACGCGGGGTGCTGCGGCATCTGGCCAGCCTTGGGATGGCGGGTATTGCGGAATTCACGCCTGAACGCGGCCTGCGCGTCGATGTGATGGCCCTGACGCCCAAGGGCGAGGTCTGGGTGATCGAATGCAAATCCAGCCTCGCCGATTATCGGGCCGATGCGAAATGGCAGGGGTATCTGCCGTGGTGTGACCGGTTTTTCTGGGCCGTGCCGCCGGAATTTCCGCAGGCGGTGTTGCCGGCGGAAACCGGGTTGTTGCGGGCGGATGATTTTGGGGCAGAGGTGGTCCGCGATGCGCCGCTGACCGCGCTGGCGACTGTGCGGCGGCGGGCCTTGATCCTGCGGATGGGCATGGTGGCCGCGCGGCGGTTGCAGGCGCTGCGCGATCCGGGGGCAGGGCTCAGCGATTGGTGACCGCGCGGGCGGCCTGCACGGCGGCAAGGATTTCCTCGGCGATTTCCTCGGCCTCTTCGGGTTCGAAATCCATCGGAATTTCGACCCCCGGGGCTTCGATGAACAGCCGCACCATGCCTTTGTCGGTCGGCCCGATCTGCAGGTTTGCCTCGATGTCGCGTTCGGTGTTGATACCCATGATGCCGTCCCTGTTGCTGTTCTTTGGGTAACGTTTTCAGCCTTGCAGGACAAGCCCGCGCCGGGGCAGGCTGATGCCCATGGACATCACGTTTCGCGATCTGCAACCCGGCGATGCCGGATGGGTGCTGGACCGGCACGGCGCACTTTACGCGCATCACGAAGGTTATGACGCATCGTTCGAGGCGTTGGTGGCGGAAATTCTGGCGGATTTTCTGCGCAACCGCGATCCGGGTTGCGAACGGGCCTGGATCGCGCATGCCGGCACAACCCGTCTGGGCTGTGTGTTTGTGGTGCGCGGATCGGCCCCCGGGGTGGCTAAGCTGCGGATGTTCCTGATCGATCCGGCCGCGCGCGGGCAGGGTTTGGGGGCGCGGATGTTGGCCCAGGCGATGGATTGGGCGCGGGCGCACCACTACTCGGCGATGGAATTATGGACCCACGAAAGCCACCGCGCCGCCTGTGCGCTGGACGAAAAGACCGGCTGGCACATGGTGCGGTCCGAGGCCACACGCGCCTTTGGTGTCGATGCGGTGGACCAGTTCTGGGAGATCATGTTGTGATCCCGCACCCGGTCGCGGGAGAAAATCGCTTGCAATCAGCAGGCGCGGGGTCTAAGTCACCCGCCAGTGCCGCCTTAGCTCAGTTGGTTAGAGCGCCGGATTGTGGATCCGGAGGTCTCCTGTTCAAGCCAGGAAGGCGGTACCATTTTTCCTAATCGTTTCAACCTGACCTTTCAACCTGACGCAGCGTTGCGCCCCGGTGGCGTCTGGACTTTTGCAATGACTGCGGAACAGTTGTCGCGGACGCAAGGGAGGTACACATGACCATTGACCAGTTGATCGCGGGCCTGGCGAACCTGACTTTGCAGGTCGAACCGGACGGCGTCTGGATCGTCACCCTGAACCGCCCCGCGAAACGCAATGCGCTTGACGCCGCCACCGTCGAGGAAATGATCGACGTGTTCAGCCGCGCCCGTGTGCTGGGGGCCCGCGCGATCGTGCTGGCGGCGAACGGGCCGCATTTCTGTGCCGGGCTGGATCTGGTGGAACACCATCAATCCGACCGCAGCCCCGAGGAATTCATGCATCTGTGCCTGCGCTGGCATGAGGCGTTCAACAAGATGGAATATGGCGGTGTGCCGATCATCGCGGCGCTGAAGGGCGCGGTGGTGGGCGGCGGTCTGGAACTGGCGTCGGCCGCGCATCTCCGCGTCGCGGATGCCGGCACCTATTTTGCGCTGCCCGAGGGCACGCGGGGCCTGTTCACCGGTGGTGGCGCGACGATCCGGGTCGCAGACCTGATCGGCAAGGCGCGGATGATCGACATGATGCTGACCGGCCGGGTCTACAAGGCGGACGAGGGCGTGACGGTCGGTCTGGCGCAGTATCTGGCCGATGACAGCTATGCCCGCGCGCTGGAACTGGCGCGCCGGGCGGCGGAAAACCTGCCGCTGACCAATTTCGCGATCTGTTCCGCGATCAGCCACATGCAGAACATGTCGGCGCTGGACGCGGGCTATGCGGAATCGGTGGTGGCGGGGGTGGTCAACACCCAACCCGATGCGCGGTCGCGGCTGGCCGCTTTTGCCGACAAGACGGCGGCGCGCGTGCGACCGGATTAAGATCCGCGTCACACTGTTACGTTTTCTTCAACAAACGGTCGTCGACGTGTCACAAGACGGAGATACCCGCAAACACGGTTTCAATCCCACCTTATCCGGAGACATCCTATGGCCCTTTCCCGCCGTTCCGCCCTGCAATTGGGTACAGCTGCCCTTGCCGCCCCGATGATTCTGCGTGCCACCGATGCGCTGGCCTCGTCCGGCAGTGTCAAGGTTCTGGCCTGGCAGGATTATATCCAGCCGAACATCGCCGAAAAGTTCGAAAAGGACACCGGCATCAAGCTGGAACTGACCACCTACGGATCGAACGACGAAGCCGAATCGACCATCCGTGCCGCCGGTGGCAAGGGCTTTGACGTGGTGTTCCCCTCGATCACCAACGCGTCGGGCTACATCGACGACAAGGGCGAATCGTTCTTTGACGCGATCCCTGCCGCAGTGAACACCGGCAACGTGATCCCGTCCTTCGTGCGCGACAGCGCCACGCTGGGTGGCCAGTTCAAGGGCGCGCAGATCCTGCTGCCGCTGGTCTGGGGCACCGAAGGCATCACGCTGAACCGCAAGACGCTGAACATCGCCGATGCGGACCTGTCCTATGGCGATCTGTTCGCCGCTGGCACCGAAGGCAAGTCAACCTTCCGCCAGAAGTCGGTCATCATGGGCGTTGGCCTGTATCTGGACGCGACCGGCGAAGTACCGTCGAACCGCATGCTGGATGTCTACAAATCCGAAGCAGACGCCCGCCGCGTCTGGGGTGCCGTCGCCAAGTGGATCGTGGAACGCAAGGCCAGCTATGGCGCGTTCTGGAACAACGCCACGGAAGCCACCGCCGCGTTCAAGGACGCCGGCTGCGTCATTGGCCAGACCTGGGACACCACCGGCCTTCTGCTGAACCGCGAAAACGCCGATTTCGTCTATCGCGCGCCCAAGGAAGGCATCATCACCTGGCTCGACTCGTTCGGGCTGCTGAAGCAGGCAGATAACCGCGAGCAGGCTGTTGCGTTCATGAACTTCATGCTGATGCCCGAAGTCGGCGGCATGTTCGCCAACAACACCGGCTATAACTCGGCCGTCGCCGGCGCTGCCGATTTCGCCTCGGAAGACTTCAAGCGCCAGTTCAACGACGTCTATACCGCAGACGTTCTGAGCAACATGTGGTGGTGGCAGGCGGACACGCCGTTTTTTGCGCCGATCCGCAACGAAATGGTCGATATCATCACCAACGCCTGATTTATGACGTAAACGACAGAACCGGGGGCGTGGCCCCCGGTTTTCCCGCTATTGCGGGGCAAGATGAAGCTAAAGAGGGGTGCGCGATGCGGGGGCAGGATGTCATTCTCGAAGGTGTCGAGATTACCTATCCCAACGGGTTCCGCGCCGTGGAACGCACTGATCTGACGATCGCGGCGGGCGAGTTTTTTTCGATTCTGGGGCCGTCCGGCTGTGGCAAGACCACGCTGTTGCGCGCGGTGTCAGGGTTTGTGACGCCGTCGGCGGGGCGCGTGCTGATCGGCGGGGCCGATCAGGCGGGCAAGGGGCCGAATGCGCGCCCGACCGCGTTGATTTTCCAGAATCTGGCACTGTTTCCGTTGATGAGCGTGCGCGACAACGTGGCCTTTGGTCTGGAAGCGCGCGGCGTGGCCCGGCGCGAACGCCATGCGCGGGCCGAGGAATTGCTGACACTGGTCGCGCTGGCCGATCAGGCCGACAAGAAACCCACGGAACTGTCGGGTGGTCAGCGCCAGCGGGTGGCGATCGCCCGCGCGCTGGCGGTGGAACCTGCGGTGCTGTTGCTGGACGAGCCGCTGTCGGCGCTGGACCTGAAACTGCGCAGCCACATGCGGGCGGAATTGCGCGCGATCCAGAAACAGACCGGCGTGACGTTCATCTACATCACCCATGATCAGGGCGAGGCGCTGACGATGTCGGACCGCGTCGCGGTGATGAACAAGGGCCGCATTGAACAGGTAGGCACCAGCGACGCGATCTATTCCGCGCCCGAGACCGCCTTTGCCGCCACCTTCGTCGGCGAGGTCAACCGCATCGGCGGGCGTATCACGGCGGTCGAGCCGGATTTCGCCCGGGTGGAAACCGCGCTTGGCACGTTTCGGGCACGCAACCCGCGCGGATTGGCAGTAGGCACGGTCGCGTGGGTGTTCGTGCGGCCCGAGGCCATGCAGGTTGCGGCACCAGCGGCGACGGAAAACGCCATCGCGGCCCATCTGGTGCGCCGCGATCTGGAAGGACCGTTCGTGGCGCTGCACTTCCGCACGTCAGATGGTCACGCGCTGTCGCTGCACCGCACCAACCTGGGCGGCATCGAGGCTATTGGGTCCGACATGACGCTGGGCTTTCGTGCTGCCGACGCGCTGGTGCTGCCCGATGGCGTGCTGGCGGAAACCGGGCAGGAACTGGCCGCGCAATGACCAGCCTGTTGCGCGCCTTTGGACCCGGGCTGACGGCGTTTTTTGTCGGGGCCGTGGTCCTCTGGGCGGTGCTGCTGATCATCGCGCCGCAGTTTGCCATGCTGGACCGCGCGCTGACCGCACCGAAACGTACGCTGGACAGCTCGGTCGCCGCGTCGCTGAGCCAGGATGCCGAGACCTGCATTTCGGTGCTGCGCACCTTTGCCGACGCCGATGCGGCCGCCGCGGCGGCCCCTCCCGCTCCGTCGGGTGGCATGTCGGTGCCTTCCATGGGGGGAATGGCGGTGCCATCGATGGGTGGCATGGCGGTGCCATCGATGGGCAGCGGGCGGCAAACCGCGACGGCGGTGCGGCCCTATATCCTGCAATGCGACCGCGCAGATACGCACCGTGCCATGGTGCGGTCATCGTCGGTGTCGGTGCAGGGTGTCACGGAATATCTGGATGAATTGCACGGCCTGCCCCGGTTGGCAGTCAAAGACAGCGATCCGATCGCGCAACAGAATGCCATGGCGCGCCAGATCGCCGATCTGGCGGACGACCTGGCCAACCGGCTGCGCGCCGCCGAAGCGCAGCGATCGTCGCTGACCTTGCAGAATTTCGAGGCGCTGTTTGCCGCCGCCAGCCTGCCGCAATCGGCCGAACGCAAGGCCGAAGAGGACAGCCGCCTGGCGAACCGGGTGCAGACCGCAATGGGGCTGCGCTTTCAGGAGGATGGCGTGACCCGGGCGCGGATCGGGCTGATCGTGCTGACCCGGACAGTGTTCTATGCCATGATGGTCACCGCGCTGGCCTTGGTGATCTGTTATCCCATCGCCTACAAGGTCGCGCTGGCCAGCACCCGCGATCAGGCGATCTGGTTGTTTCTGGGTCTGGTGATCCCCTATGCCATCGTCGAGTTGATGCGGGTCTATGCCTGGACCACGATCCTTGACAACAACGGGCTGGTCAATTCGGCGCTGATGTGGGTGGGGGCGATCACGGACCCGATCCAGTTCAAACGCATGCCGGGCACGGTGTTTCTGGTCGTCGTCTATACCTATGTGCTGTTCATGGTGTTCCCGATCTACAATGTGATGTCCACGCTGGACCGCAACCAGATCGAGGCCGCCACCGATCTGGGCGCGCGTCCCTGGCGCATGCATTGGCGGGTGGTGATCCCGCATGCGAAACCGGGCATCGCGGTGGGCTGTATCGCCACGTTCATGCTGGCGGCAGGGGCGTTTTCGGTGCCACGCATTGTCAGCAGCGGGTTGCAGGCGGAATGGTTCGCGCAGACGATTTACAACAAATTCTTTGAATCTGAAAATTCCAACATCGGCGCGGCATATAGTTTCGCCTATACTGCGCTGTGTTTCACCATCGTGGCGCTGTTCATGCGGCTGATGCGGACGCGGTTGAAGGATTTCGCCCGTGTCCAGATCTAGTGCAAGGGTGATGGCATGACTTCGGACCGCTTGCTCACCGCGTTTACCTGGACTTTTCTGGCGTTCATGTTTGCGCCGCTGGCCTTGATGATCGTGGCGTCGTTCAACGACGTTTCACCGCCGTCCGTCACCGATTGGCGCGGGTTCACCTTCAAATGGTACGAGTTTTTCTGGATGGACGAGGCGCGGATGCGCGCGGACCCGGTGCTGCGCGCGCTGGACCGGGGGCGGCTGTATGGCTGCATGGCCAATTCGGTGCAGGTGGCCGCCGTGGTCGTGCCGCTGGCGCTGCTGCTGGGGCTGGCGGGGGCGGTGATGCTGACACGCTGGCAATCGCGCGCCAACGGGCTGTTGTGGTGGGTGCTGTTGTCGCCGATGCTGGCGCCGGGGGTCATTCTGGGCCTGTCGGCGCTGGTGTTCTGGAACCGGCTGGGGGTTGATGC
>JBBRCF010000083.1:0-15433 GCA_038205135.1 Rhodobacterales bacterium | reverse complement strand
AGCGCCCTGCAACATCGCGCTGAACTGGCAGGCCCAGTCCGTCAAGGCGGGCGTGATCGAGGCGCATGGCACACCGCGCGAATTCACCACCATCACCGTCACCGACGGCATCGCGATGGGCCACGAGGGGATGCGGTCGTCCCTGGCGTCGCGCGAGGCGATTGCCGACTCGGTGGAGTTGACGATGCGCGGCCATGGCTATGACGCGCTGGTCGGTCTTGCGGGCTGCGACAAGTCGTTGCCGGGCATGATGATGGCGATGATCCGGCTGAACGTGCCGTCGGTCTTCATGTATGGCGGGTCGATCCTGCCGGGCCGCTATCAGGGCCGCGACATCACCGTGCAGGACATGTTCGAGGCGGTTGGCAAACAACAGGCGGGCACGATGTCGGTGGCGGAACTGGAAATCATGGAGCGGATCGCCTGCCCCACGTCCGGGGCCTGCGGCGCGCAATACACCGCCAACACCATGGCCTGCGTGTCCGAAGCCATCGGTCTGGCGCTGCTGAATTCGTCCGGTGCCCCCGCGCCCTATGAAAGCCGCGATGCTTATGGCGAGGCTTCGGGCGTCGCTGTCATGCGGTTGATCGAAAAGAACATCCGCGCGCGGGACATCGTGACCCGCAAAAGCCTAGAAAACGCGGCGCGGATCGTGGCCTGCACCGGTGGTTCGACCAATGGCGCGCTTCACCTGCCGGCGATTGCCCATGAGGCGGGGATTGATTTCGACCTGTTCGACGTCACCGACATCATGCGCGACACGCCCTATTTCGTGAACCTGCGCCCCGGCGGCGAATATGTGGCCAAGGACCTGTATGAGGTCGGCGGCGTTCCCGTGGTGATGAAGGAACTGGCCAAGGCAGGTCTGTTCCATCTGGATTGTATGACCGCGTCGGGCCGCGAAATCGGCGACGAGCTGGACCGAATCAAGGGCGAGGCAGACGGCAAGGTGATTTACTCGATCGCCAAACCGCTGACGCAGACCGGCGGTGTTGTCGGCCTGAAAGGTAACCTTGCGCCCGATGGCGCCATCGTCAAGGTCGCGGGCATGTCGAACGCGGAACAGGTGTTCACCGGCCCCGCCCGCGTTTTCGAATGCGAAGAAGACGCGTTCGAGGCGGTCAAGGCGCGCACCTACAAGGCAGGCGAGGTCATCGTGATCCGCAACGAAGGCCCCGCAGGCGGGCCGGGCATGCGCGAGATGCTGTCCACCACCGCCGCATTGTCCGGCCAGGGCGCAGGCAAGAAGGTGGCGCTGATCACCGATGGGCGGTTCTCGGGCGCGACGCGCGGGTTTTGTGTCGGCCATGTCGGGCCAGAGGCGGCGCATGGCGGCCCGATCGCGCTGTTGCAGAACGGCGATATGATCACCATCAACGCGCTGACCGGCGAGATTTCGGTGGCGGTGTCGGACGCTGACATGGCCACGCGCAAGGCCAACTGGAAAGGGCCGCGCGACACGATCTACACCTCTGGCGCATTGTGGAAATACGCCAAACTGGTGGGGTCGGCGCGCTATGGTGCCATCACCCATCCGGGCGCCAAGGCCGAGCGGCATGTCTACATGGACCTGTAAGGTTCACCGCCTGCACAGGCGCGGAGGGCTGGCGGCGACGCTGGCCTTTTCGCTGTCGGGCTGCCTTGACGTGGCCGTGCCAGCCACGGCATCGGGGGGGTCTGTCAGCCTTGCGGCGCAGCAGGTTCTGAACGGGGCATCGCTATTCGGCGGCGCGGTCATCCTGCGTCCGCCGCCCGGCTATTGCGTCGATGGCGATTCGCTGCGCGCGCGCAGCCCGGCCTTTGCTTTGGTTGCCGCCTGTCCGCTGTTGCTGGGCCGACCGCGCGCCGCCGCGGCACCCTTGCTGATGACCGTGACCGGGCAGGCGCATGATGGCCCGCTGCCCGATGCCGCGGCACTGGCGGCGCTGGTCGGTTCGGCGACAGTGCTGGAAACACTGACCGGCGAAGGCCTGACGCTGGTACACCTGCAAGGTGGGGCGCCGGGGCCGTTGGCGGGTAGCGACGCGCGGCATTGGCGGGCAGTAATGCAGGTCAATGGCTATCTGTTGTCGATGGCGCTGTTCGCCCCCGATGGGTCGGCGCTGGCGGACCGGGCCGGGTTGGTTCTGATCGGTGCGCTGGCCGAAGCCACGCGTGCCGCCAGTCAGAACGCCAGATCCGACCCGGCCGCGGCCGTGATCCCTGCGCCGGGGAATGCGGCAACAGACGTCACAAAAGGCGCGTCAGGGCCGTCTGGACGTTTGTCCTTGGCGGGCGAGACGGGATAAGACAAGTCAGGGTAGAAGCGTCGCAAGATCGGGCGGCGCGGGAACGGGTGGCATGGTATCGTCGGACGGAACTTGGCTGGAACGCGCGCTGCATCGTGGCAGCCTGCGACGCTGGACCCGCGCAGCGCGCAACGCAGCCATGATGCCGCTGGACCGTCTGCGCCACGAACGGGCACAGGCACGCGCCCTGAAAGTGCAGCTCGACGCGCTGGTCCATGTCGCCGAAAGCCGTCTGGCCTTGCCGATGATCGGATCGACCGCGTTTTTCAAACCGCACGGCTGCGACTGGTCGTGGCGCCCGGATTTGTGGCGCGGCCCGCTGGATCGCCCCGGACAGGCGTCGGTGCGCACAAAAACCATGCTGGGCAAAGAGGTGACGCTGTTTCACGATTGCCTGCGGTCCGAACTGACCCTTCGGCAGGTGCGCAACCGGCGCGAGGCAGACCTTGCGCCATTCGGTCTGCGGCTGGATGTGTTTCGGTTTGACGGGTCGTTCCTGTCAGTGGTGATCGACCTGCCCGACGCCGCCGTGCATGGGTTGAAACGGCAACATCTGCTGCGGCTGGACACGATCGTGGAAACCGAAAAGCCACTGGAAATCTTTGCCCGCCTGAACATCAAACATGGCCCCAACACCGAACAGATTGTGCGCGAACTGCCGCTGGGCACGCCCAGTGTGATGGTGGAATTCGACATTGCCTATACAAAGCTGAATGAAAAGCGGATCGAAAAGGCCTGGATCGATCTGATCTTTGAAGGGCCAGAGATGAACATGGTCCTGCTGCGGGACGTGACCTTCAGCCGGCGTCCGCGCGCGGATCTGTGAACCGTTTGCCGCGTGGATTTGTGACAGGAGACCACCGATGACCACCCTGACGCTGACTAAAACCCGGCTCTTTCAAGGCATCTGGGAAGGCGTGTTGACCGGCGGTCCGGGCGGGGCGTGGCAGCCCGTTCTGGCCGTGACGCATCTGGACCGGCCGTTGCCCGGCATCGAGATTACGGAAAACCGTGACGCCGGGCATTGGGTCGTGCGCATTCCCTTACCTGCCGATCTGATCACCGAAGGCGTGACCACCTTTCTGATCCGCGACGCGGGGTCCGGCACGGTGCTGGACAGTTTCGCGATTCTGGCGGGTGATGCGCTGGCCGAGGATATCCGCGCCGAACTGGACCTGCTGCGCGACGAACTGGACATGCTGAAACGCGCGTTCCGGCGGCATTGTCTGGAATCCATGTGATCCGGCACCGCTCGTGAAATTTCTGTGACACGGTGCGGCGGGTCTGGGCATCGTAGCATCATTTCGATATTTATAGAAATATGGAAAAGAATCAGGCTCTGATCGCACTTTCGGCGCTGGCGCAACCGATGCGTCTGGATGCGTTCCGCCTGTTGGTGCGGGAGGGGCAGGCCGGGCTGTGTGCGGGCGAAATCGCCGATGCGCTGGCGGTGCCGCCCAGTTCGCTGTCGCCCAATCTGGCAGCGCTGGTTCAGGCGGGGCTGGTTCGCAACGCGCGCCAAGGACGGCAGATCCGCTATTTTGCCGCGATGGACGGCATGCAGGGTCTGCTGATGTATCTGATGGAAGATTGCTGTGGCGGAAACCCCGAGGCCTGCCGCCCCGTGCTGGAAATGATCACCTGTGGCTGCTGAGGAGGCTGCCAGAATGTCCGCGTTGAAGAACATCCTGTTTCTTTGCACCAGCAATTCGGCGCGGTCGATCATGGCCGAGGCGATCATGAACCGCGCAGCCATGGGCCGGTTTCATGCCTATTCCGCCGGGTCGAAACCGGGCGGTCAAGTCAACCCCTATGCGATGGCGCTTCTGACACGGATGAACCATGACACCGCGGACCTGCGGTCAGAATCCTGGGACGAATTCGGCGGGCCGGACGCGCCCAGAATGGATTTCGTGTTCACCGTCTGCGATCAGGCCGCCGCCGAGGAATGCCCGTTCTGGCCCGGCCAGCCGATGACGGCGCATTGGGGGATGCCGGACCCCGCGCTGTTCAGCGGGTCAGAGGCGGAAAAGGCGCTGGCCTTTGCCGACACCTACCGCATGTTGTAGAACAGGATCAGTATTTTCGTCAGTCTGCCGTTGTCGAAACTGGACAAGATGAGCCTGCAAATGAAACTCGATGCGATCGGGCGGGCCTGATCAGGTTCCGTTCAGAAAAAGGGTGTGGCTGATGGCGACCAAATACGCGGGCGGGCTGGGACCGTTCGAGCGACTGTTGTCTGTCTGGGTCGCGTTGGCCATTCTGGCCGGGCTGGTTCTGGGCTGGCTGATGCCTGGCATGTTTCAGGGGCTGGCGGCGCTGGAATACGCGTCCGTCAACCTGCCGGTTGCCATTCTGATCTGGGCGATGGTGTTTCCCATGATGGTGGGCGTCGATTTCGGCGCGGTGCGCCAGATCGGCGACCGGCCCAAGGGGCTGATCATCACGCTGGTGGTCAACTGGCTGATCAAACCGTTCACCATGGCCGCACTGGGGGTGCTGTTCTTTCAGTACATCTTTGCCGGGCTGATCCCGGCGGGCGACGCCCAGTCCTATCTGGCGGGGCTGATCCTGCTGGGGGCGGCGCCCTGCACGGCGATGGTGTTCGTGTGGTCCAACCTGACACGCGGTGATCCGACCTACACGCTGGTGCAAGTCAGCGTGAATGACGTGATCATGATCTTTGCCTTTGCGCCGATCGTGGCCTTTCTGCTGGGCGTCACCGATATCGATGTGCCGTGGGGCACGCTGATCCTGTCCGTTGTTTTGTATATCATCATCCCGCTGGTCGCCGGGGTTCTGGTCCGCACCCGGCTGGTCGCGCAGGGCGGCGAGGCGGCAGTGACGGCATTTCGCGACCGGGTAAAACCAGTGACCGTGATCGGCCTGCTGTTCACGGTCGTGCTGCTGTTCGGGTTTCAGGGCGATGTGATCGTGCAGAAACCGCTGGTGATCCTGCTGATCGCGGTGCCGTTGATCCTGCAAAGCTACGGCATCTTCTTCATCGCTTATTTCATGGCGCGGGCGTGGAAGGTGCCGTTCAACGTCGCCGCCCCCTGCGCGCTGATCGGCACCTCGAATTTCTTTGAACTGGCGGTCGCGGTCGCGATAAGCCTGTTCGGGCTGGGGTCCGGCGCGGCACTCGCCACGGTCGTGGGGGTGCTGGTCGAGGTGCCGGTGATGCTGTCACTCGTCGCATTCGCCAACCGCACCAGCCACTGGTTCCCGGCGCAATGGCCGGAAACCGAGGGCCGCCGGCCATGACCGACACGCCCGCCTTTGCGCCCGACCATTTCCGCGCCATCGACACGGACGCGCTGGTGCCGAAGCCGCGCAAGACCCATCCGCCACGCATCCTGATCCTGTACGGGTCACTGCGCCCGCGCAGTTTTTCGCGCCTGTCCGCCGAAGAGGCCGGGCGCATCCTTGAACGGTTTGGCTGCGACGTGCGGTTTTTCAACCCGTCCGGCCTGCCCTTGGTCGATGACGCGCCCGATAGCCACCCCAAGGTGCAGGAATTGCGCGAACTGGCGCTGTGGTGCGAAGGCATGGTCTGGTCCAGCCCGGAACGCCATGGCGCGATGACCGGGCTGATGAAAACGCAGGTTGACTGGCTGCCCCTGGCCCCCATCGGCGGGGTGCGCCCGACACAGGGCAAGACGCTGGCGGTGATGCAGGTGTGCGGTGGCAGCCAAAGTTTCAACGCCGTCAACCAGATGCGCATCCTTGGCCGCTGGATGCGGTTGATCACCATTCCTAACCAGTCGTCCATCGCGCGCGCCTTTGCCGAATTCGACGACGACGGACGCATGCGCCCCAGCCCCTATTACGACCGCATCATGGACGTGATGGAAGAGCTGGTGAAATTCACCCTGCTGACCCGCGACGCGGCGGACTATCTGACTGACCGCTATTCCGAACGCAAGGAAAGCGCGGAGGAGCTGTCAAAGCGGGTGAACATGCGGTCGATCTGAGGGAGGCTGTTCGTTTTTTGTTCGTCGAGCCTTTGGTACTCGGCTGACGCCGCAGTGCGAAACCTGCGTGGGTGCACAGGGCGGCTTTGCTAACGAAGCGGAGTGATCCGCTTCGCCTACTAAGCTGAAGGCTGCAGTGACGCCGGGGCTAGTTCACCGTGATAGTAATGACCTCGCTCATCACAGGCGGGTTGTGTGGTACGTGGCTCCAATCGCCAAGCAACAGTTGCAGCGTATGCGTGCCTGGAGGCAACTCTTTGGTCACCTGCGTCTGACCACCCCCGAAATGGACTATCTCGTCCGTCGCGGGTAGTCCGGAATCCATGTCCAGCGTGCTCGGGTCGGTGTTGATCAACAGATGATGGTGGCCAGTGTTGTCCGCTTCCGTTCCGGCCGGGGCAACGCCCATACCCTTCAATCCGAAAACGATCGTAACCGGGTTCGACACCGTTGATCCATCCGCCGGGGAAACGAGGTACGCGCTGGCACCTTCGGGCGCCGGTGCCCGGTGAGAGTCCGCAAACGCAGCCCCCGTGATCAGCAGTCCTGCTGTAGCAGCAAAAATCAAGTTCTTCATGTTTTCCTCCCCCAAAAAAAAATAGGCAATCAGCCCGCTGGTGACAACATAGGACACTGGTCCGTTTGGACAAAGCAACTCTCTGTGTAGGGTTGGTTCGGGCTCGACACCGTCATTCGGCCTGATATCGGGAGTGGCAAGCCGCACTTATCCGCAGGCGCGCGAAACCCTCTTGCATCCCACTCTGGACTTGTTGGCCCCATTCCCCGCCGCAACAATCCATGACGCAAGGTCTATGGTGACAGACCGCCCTGCTTGGCGTTTCGTATCGCCAAAAGGGAGACCGCCATGACCCACTATCCGCACCTGCTTGCGCCGCTTGACCTTGGCTTTACCACGCTGAAGAACCGCGTGCTGATGGGGTCGATGCATACCGGGCTGGAGGAAACCCGCGACTGGAACCGGGTCGCGGCGTTTTATGCCGCGCGGGCCAAAGGAGGTGCGGCGCTGATCGTGACGGGCGGCATGGCGCCGAACCGCGAGGGCGGGGTGTTTCCGGGCGCAGCGGGGCTGTATACGCCGCAGGACATCGCCAACCACCGCATCGTCACCGACCGGGTGCATGACAATGGCGGCAAGATCGCGATGCAGATCCTGCACGCCGGGCGCTATGCCTATGGGCCGGAATGTGTGTCGGCCAGCCCGATCAAATCGCCCATTTCGCCGTTTGCGCCGCGCGAACTGGACGAGGCGGGCATCCAGAAACAACTCGACGACATCGCCACCGCCGCCGCCCGCGCCCGTGAGGCCGGCTATGACGGGGTCGAGGTGATGGGGTCCGAGGGCTATTTCATCAACCAGTTCCTTGTGACGCATACCAACAAGCGCACGGACGATTGGGGCGGCAGTTACGAGAACCGGATGCGCGTGGCGATCGAGGCGGTGAAGCGCTCGCGCGCGCTGACCGGCTCCGATTTCATCATCATCTACCGGCTGTCGATGATCGACCTGATCCCGAACGGATCGACCACCGACGAGGTGATCCAACTGGCCAAAGAGGTCCAGGCGGCGGGCGCGACCATCATCAACACCGGCATCGGCTGGCACGAGGCGCGGGTGCCGACGATCGCCACGTCGGTGCCGCGCGCCGCCTTTGCCTGGGTGACGCAAAAACTGATGGGGCATGTGACCATCCCCGTCATCACGTCGAACCGTATCAACACGCCCGAGGTCGGCGAACAGGTGCTGGCGGATGGCTGCGCCGACATGGTCAGCATGGCGCGGCCGTTCCTCGCGGATGCCGATTTCGTCGCCAAGGCTGCGGCAGGCCGCGCCGATCTGATCGCGCCCTGCATCGCCTGCAATCAGGCCTGTCTGGATCACACATTTTCGGGTCGGTTGACGTCGTGTCTGGTGAACCCGCGTGCCTGCCATGAGACCGAGATCGTGATTGAACGCGCGCCCGCTCCGAAACGCATTGCCGTGGTCGGCGCTGGCCCTGCGGGCCTGTCGGTGGCGCTGACGGCGGCGGAACGCGGGCATCACGTCACGCTGTTTGATCGCGCGGCGCAGTTGGGCGGGCAGTTGAACCTTGCCAAACAGGTGCCCGGCAAAGAGGAGTTTCACGGTCTGGTCGATTGGTTTGCCGCCATGGTGGCGGAACATGGGGTAGAGGTGAGGCTGAACACCGACGCCACGCCCGACCTGTTGGCGGAGTATGACGAGGTCATCATCGCAACCGGCGTCGCGCCGCGTGACCCGGCGATCCCTGGGCAGGACGGGCCGAACGTGCTGTCCTATTTCGAGGTGCTGCGCGGTGCCGATGTCGGCACGCGGGTGGCGGTGATCGGCGCGGGCGGCATCGGGTTTGACGTGGCCGAATACCTGACCACGGATCATTCGCCGACCACCGACCTGCCGGAATGGCTGCGCGAATGGGGCGTGGCGGACCCGGCCAATGTGCGCGGCGGTCTGGCCCCCGAAGGTCCGCAGCCCGCCGCGCCGGTGCGGCAGGTGACGCTGTTGCAACGCAAGGCGCAGGCGTTGGGCAAAGGGCTGGGCAAAACCACCGGCTGGATCCACCGCGCCAGCCTGAAGATGAAGAATGTGGAAATGCTGGGCGGCGTGAATTACGAACAGATTGACGCAGATGGGCTGCATATCTCTTTTGGCGATGCCCGCGAACGGCCGACCCTGATCGCCGTCGACACCATCGTGCTGTGCGCCGGTCAGGTGCCCGAGCGCGGTCTGGCGGACGCGTTGCAGGCGCTGGGGCGGACGGTGCATGTGATCGGCGGTGCCGATGTGGCGTCCGAACTGGACGCCAAACGCGCGATCGATCAGGGCGTGCGGCTGGCGGCGGGGCTTTAACCCCAGAATTCCGTTTCCCCGGCACGGACGGTCACCCGGATAAACTCTGGTATCGGTTGGACAAAAAAGATCCGCTCGAACGCGGGCAATGCCGCGTGTCGGACCGTGATGGCCGGTCTGCGGCCCACAGGCGCGCGTTTCCCCATTCGGAACGATCCCTGAATTACCCCGTTATTGTCCGGCCAGCGCCGCATATTTGCCCGATTTCAGCAGCATACCCGCAGCATTCAAGAAACCTGAAAGGCAGCGTAACGATGGATCGCCTCACTGAAATGGAAGCCTTTGCCACGGTCGTGGATCAAGGCGGATTCACCGATGCGGCCAAGAAGATGGGCATTTCGAAATCTGCGGTGTCGAAACACGTGTCGGCGCTGGAGGCGCGTCTGGGGGCGCGGTTGCTGAACCGCACTACGCGGCGGGTCAGCCCGACCGAGATCGGTCTGGCCTATTACGACCGCGCGCGCCGGGTGTTGAATGACGCAGGCGAGGCGGACGCGCTGGTCACCTCGATGCAGTCCGCGCCATCGGGGCTGTTGCGCATCAGCGTGGCGACGGATTTCGGGGTCAACCACCTGTCGCCCATTCTGGGCGATTTCCTGACCGAATACCCAGACATCACCGTCAACATGGTGCTGAACAACCGCTACGTCGAACTGATCTCTGAAGGCTTCGACATGGCTATCCGCATCGGTGATCTGGAGGATTCGTCGCTGCGCGCGCGCAAGCTGACCGAAACCACCAAACGCATGATCGCCAGCCCGCGCTATTTCCAGAAACACGGGCGGCCGCTGCGGATCGACGATCTGAACGAACACAAGCTGTTGCATTATTCCAATCAGGCCGTGGGCAACGTGTGGAAAATCACCGCGCCTTCGGGCGAAAAGCGGCAGATCCGCACGGCGGGCTGGTTGTCGGTGAACGACGGGCAATCGCTGTTGAACGCCTGTGTTTCCGGGCTGGGCATCGCCTATCTGCCGTCATTTCTGTATGCGGATGCGATGGCCAAGGGGCTGGTCGAGGACGTCATGCCGGAATTGCCCGCCGAAACGCAGGGCATCTATGCCGTCTATCCGCCGGGCCGGTTTACCCAGCCCAAGGTGCGCGCCTTTATCGATTTTCTGGTATCGACCTTTGGCGACAAGGGTCCGGGCGAGTGGTAAGGTACCAGTGACGGCCCCAAAGGGCGCGGCAATTATGCTGCGTCCTTTGGAGGTTTTTTTACGTACGGAACACCCGGTAGATCGCCGGGATCACCAGCACTGTCAGCAGGGTTGACGTGAACAGCCCGAACAGCAGCGAAATCGCCAGACCCTGAAAGATCGGGTCGGTCAGGATTACGACAGCGCCGATCATTGCGGCCACCGCCGTCAGCAGGATCGGCTTGAACCGGATCGCGCCGGCCTCGATCAGCACTTCGGTCAGGTCGCGGCCCGGGTCGGCGTGGCGGATGAAATCCACCAGCAGGATTGAGTTACGCACGATGATCCCTGCCAGCGCGATGAACCCGATCATCGACGTGGCTGAAAACGGCGCGGCAAACAGCCAATGCCCGATCATGATGCCCAGAAAGGTCAGCGGCACCGGCGTCAGGATCACCAAGGGGAGCTTGAACGATCCGAATTGCGCCACCACCAGAATGTAGATGCCCAGCAGCGCCACGCCGAACGCCGCGCCCATGTCGCGGAAGGTGACATAGGTTACCTCCCATTCGCCGTCCCATAGCAGGGTCACGCGGGTTTCATCGTCGGGTTGGGCGTACAGGCTGATTTCGGGCTTGGTGCCGGGGGCCCAGTCCATCTTGTCCAGTTCGGCCGCCACGGCGATCATGCCGTACAGCGGGGCCTCGAACGTGCCGGCCAGTTCCGCCGTCACCATTTCGGCAGCGCGGCCATTGTGGCGAAAGATCGGGAAAGACGCCTGTTCTGCGGCAACGCGGATCACATCGCCCAATTCGACGACGCCGCGCGCGCCCGGCAACACGTTGGCGGGAATCGGTGTGGACAGGAACGCCTCGTTCATCACCCGGTCGGACCGGTCGCGTTCCAGCCGCAGGGGGATGGGTTGGCGTCCGTCACCACGATGCGAATAGCCCACCGTCTGCCCGCCATTCAGCAACGCGATGGTGTCGAACACATCGGTTTCCTGCACACCAAAGAATTCCAGATCATCGGTGGATATCGTCGCACGCAAGCGACGCGGCTGGATGCCGAAACTGTCGTCCACATCGACAATGAAAGGAACAGCTTCAAACGCCTGACGGATCTTGGCGGCGGCTTCGCGGCGCGCGTCCGGCGTGGGGCCATAGACCTCGGCCAGCAGCGTCGCGATGACGGGGGGGCCGGGCGGCGGTTCGACCACCTTGAGGCTGGTGCCCGGCGGCACGGGGATCACCTTGATCCGCGCGCGGATATCCAGCGCGATGGTATGGCTGGCGCGGTCGCGGTGTTGCTTGGCGTCCAGATTGATCGCCACCTCGCCCAGATGCGGTTCCTGCCGCAGGAAATAGTGCCGCACCAACCCGTTGAAATTGAACGGCGCGGCGGTGCCGGCATGGGTCTGTACCGCCAGCACCTCTGGCAGGTCCATCACCACGCGCGCCACGTCCTGCGCCACGCGGTCGGTGGCCTCGAGGCTGGATCCTTCGGGCAGGTCGATCACGACGTTCAGTTCGGATTTGTTGTCGAACGGCAGCAGCTTGACCGTGACATCCTTAGTGTACAGCGCGGCCAGCGACGCGAAAGACAGCGTGATCGCCACGATCAGAAACAGCCATGACCGGCTTTTGGTTTTCAGGATCGGCCGGGCGACGGCGGCATAGATCGCGCCGAGTTTACCGCCTGCCGGGCCATGGTCATCGCCATGGCTCATGACCGCGTTGCCCGCCACTTTGACCATCAGCCAGGGCGTGATGATCACGGCCACAAAGAACGAAAATATCATCGCGGCGCTGGCGTTCGACGGGATCGGCGACATGTACGGGCCCATCAGGCCCGACACGAACAGCATCGGCAACAGGGCTGCCACCACGGTCAGCGTGGCGACGATGGTGGGGTTGCCAACCTCGGCCACGGCATCGATGGCGGCCTGCACACGGTCGCGGCCGTCTTTCATCGCCCAGTGACGGGCGATGTTTTCGATCACCACGATGGCGTCATCAACCAGAATGCCGATGGAAAAGATCAGCGCGAACAGCGACACCCGGTTCAGGGTATAGCCCATGATCCAGGCCGCGAACAATGTCAGCAGGATGGTGACTGGGATCACGATTGCGACCACCACCGCCTCGCGCCAGCCGATCGCCAGCCAGACCAGCGCGATGATCGACACCGTAGCCAGCCCAAGGTGAAACAGAAGTTCATTGGCCTTTTCATCAGCCGTTTCGCCATAATCGCGGGTGACGGTCAGGGCGATGCCCTCGGGGATCAACGTGCCTTCCAGCGCATGGACGCGGTGCAGCACCTGTTCCGCCACGGTCACCGCATTGGCACCGGCGCGTTTCGCCACGGCCAGCGTGACGGCTGGGGTCCGGCGCAGGCCATCGCCATCCCGCGTGATCTGCGCGACGATGGTGCCCGCATCATCGGCCACATAGGCCACGTCGGCCACATCCGCTACATAGACCGGCCGGTTGTCGCGGGTGGTCAGCAGCAGCGCAGCCACTTCGGCGGGTGCGGTCAGGGTCTGGCCCGCCACCAGTGCGATCTGGTCGCCGCCGTCGCGCAACAGCCCGGTGGTCAGAGCGCGATTGGCCTGCGTCACCTTGCCCGCCAGTTGCTGCAACGTGACGCCATACAGCGCCAGCCGTTCCGGATCGGGCGCGATGCGGATCATGTCGCGGGTTTCGCCCACGATATAGGTCAGGCCGACCTCGTTGGTCTTGGCGACCTCGGCCTGCAATTCGCGCGCGATACGCGACAGGTCAGCGGCGCTGGCGTCGTTCCCCGGTGCAGGGGCCAGCGTCAGCGTCAGGATCGCCACATCATCGATGCCGCGCCCGATCACCAGCGGCTCGGGGATGCCCAGCGGGATGCGGTCCATATTGGCGCGCAATTTGTCATGCACGCGCAGGATCGCGTCCTCGGCTTTGGTGCCGACCAGAAACCGCGCGGTGACCATGGTGGCGTCATCGCGGGTCTGGGAATAGACGTGTTCGACGCCGTTGATACCCTTGACGATCAATTCCATCGGCTCGGTGACCAGTTTCACGCCGTCCTCGGCGCGCAATCCGGGGGCCTGCACATGGATGTCGACCAGCGGCACGGAAATCTGCGGTTCTTCTTCGCGCGGCAGGGAAATCAGCGCGACCATGCCGGCCGCGAGTGCCGCCAGAATGAACAAAGGCGTCAGTGCAGACCGGATGAAACTGCGGGTCAAGCCCCCGGCGATGCCAAGGGATTTTGGGGTTTGAGTGGTCATTTCGACCCCTTCGCCAGCACATCGCCCGCCACCAGACCGGACAGAATCTCGATCATCTGCTCACCGTCGATCAGATGGGTTTCACCCGGCACCACGGTCCGAAATCCGCCCGTTGTCGCAACGAAATCCAGCCCGCCCTGCCGTTCGACCACCACCTGCGGCACCATCAGCGCCTGCCGCGACCCCACCGGCACGCGCACCAGAACGCGGGCATCGACATAACGGTCGGACAGGTCCTTGACCTCGACATCCGCGACGACGCGGCCGTTTTCGATCAGCGGATAGATCTTGGCGAGCAAACCTTCGACCTGGCCTTCGGGGCCTTCGATGGCCAGCGCGTCACCTTCGGTCAGGGCGCGGGCGTGGCGTTCGGGGATGGCGAGGCGCAGAAAGATGCCGCCGCCGCCGATCACTGCCGCCGCTTCGCCCGGCAACAGCACCGAACCGCGCGACACCAGCACGTCCAGAATGCGGCCGGCCACCGGCGCCAGAATCGCGCCTTCGGCAGATTGCTGTTCGATCACCAGCCGCTGCGCCACCACGGCGGCGATCTGACCGATCAGCACATCGACCTGCGTGCGCAGCGCGTCCAGCCGTTGCGCCGTGGCGACGCCGCGCGCCAGCAAATCCTCGCCGCGCTGCAATTCAGTGCGGGCATTCGTCAGCTGCGCGTTCAGCGCCGACTCTTGTGCGGCCACCGCCTGCATCTGCAGGGCCAGTTTGTCATCGGTGACCCGCCCCAGAACCTGCCCCGCCGCCACGATGTCGCCTTCGACAACGGCCAGATCGACCAGCGTGCCCCCGATGCGGGCCCGCGCGGGCACGCGGTCGCGCGCCTCGATCCGGCCATAGACCGATTTCCATTCGGTGACAGACACCGGAACCAACCCGTCCGCCAGCGTCAGAGATGGCAGCAGAAGCAACACCCAGATGGTCAAAGCGCGCATGGCGGGGCCTTTCAGGCAAGAGCAGGGACAGTTGGGTCTATATACATTCCAATTTCAGAATGTAAAGAAGCGATCAAAGTGTCGCTACAGCAACCCTGCTTCGACTGACGCGGAATACCTTGCTTCAGGTCAATGTTGCGGTGATGTCGGGTGGAAAACCGATCTGTTTTTGACGATTTCAGTGACTTGGTGTGAAGTTGCCTCCAATTTTTATCCAGCTGAGCGAGACTCCGGGTATGAGTTTTTGCTGGTTTCGGGCGGGTCGGGCAGCGGGCGCTAACGCGGCGGGCGTCTGCCAGCCGAGGCGTGAATGGGGGCGTTCGGTGATCCGCGCGCGCGGCCGGACATCGGCCTTTTGCACGTCCCGGCCTTGTTTGCCTTCGCAACTTTCTTGGCCTTGTCTCGAATGCTGTCTGTCCCCAATCGCGCCAGACCTTCCGCACGTGGTCGCCTTGTTCGCCGTCGAGCCGTTCGGCCAATCAAGGCAGACGCGAAGCAACGCGCAACATTCCTCATGCCGCGCAACTTCAGGAACCTTTTCCAGCAGCTATCGCAAATTCAGATTTGGCATATCTGCGGCAAGAATATCGCGGGGGTCAGGCCAGCCGACGTATCGGCTGGCGCAGGATGGTCTTCAGCTTTGCGGCGGCGGTCCTGCGGGGGTCACCTAGGTAGATCTCGTGGTGCGGGCCGTTGAAATCGACCCCGAGCGCGGGCATCATTTCGTCATGCAGGTGGTGCGGTACCGGCCCTTCGTCGTCATAGCTGCCGATATGCATTGTCTGCAGCGACCAGCCTTCGGCATAGGGTTCGAACCGCAGCGTCGCGGGGCGGTCGCCGCGTTTGGCGTCCATCCCGGCGCGGGCTGCGTCGAACAGCACGCCCGTCACGAAATCCGGCACAAGGATCATGACCGTCCAC
>JBBRCF010000082.1:0-15754 GCA_038205135.1 Rhodobacterales bacterium | reverse complement strand
GGTGCGCATGCCATTCGCCACCGCGCCTTCGTAGACCGCGCCATCCGGATAGGTGATTTTGGCCCGACCGGTCTTTGCGCCATCGGACCAGTCGCCTTCATAGACATAACCGCCGGGCGATTGCATCAAGCCGCGCCCGTGATGCTGCGCGTTCAGGAACCCGCCTTCATAGCGTGTGCCATTGGCGTAGACGGCGATGCCCTGACCGGTGATCTTGCCGTCCTGCCATTGGCCTTCGTAGATGCCGCCGTCGGTGAACACGATCTTGCCGACGCCTTCGGGTTTGCCCTTGGCGAACTGGCCTTCGTAGACCGATCCGTTGGGGAACCGCGCCACGCCATTGCCGCGAATTTCGCCTTCGATCCAGTCGCCGGTGTATTCATAGCCGTTGGGTAGGCGATAACTGCCGTTGCCATGCTGCAACCCGTCCTTGAACGTGCCTTCGTAGATGCCGCCGTCATCGTATTGCTTGGTCAGGACCTGGGCCGACTGGGCGCTGACCGCGCCCCCCTTGCCACCGGCCAGACCACCGGCCAGACCACTGCCCAGCGCGATGCCCAACACGATGCCCAACACGATGCCCAGCACACTGACAATCATCCAGCCCGTCCGACCTTTGCCGCGTTTCACGACGTGCGCCATCTGATGCATCCCCTGCCGCCTGTTCGCGGTGACGGTAAACGATACCGGGGCGGTGGGGCAACGCTAATCCCTGCGGATCGGCGGCGTCGCTTTCCCTGCGCTGTGGTTCTGCTACATCTGCGGAACATCGACCAAGGGGGCCTGCAGTGACCGACCATTTCCGCCTGACGTTGGCGCAGTTGAACCCGACCGTCGGAGACATCGCGGGCAATGCCGCCAAGGCGCGCGCGGCCTGGGCTGCGGGGCGCGACGCGGGTGCCGATCTGGTGGCGCTGACCGAGATGTTCATCACCGGGTATCAGACGCAGGACCTGATCCTCAAACCGGCGTTTCAGCGCGCGGCGCGCGGCGCCCTCGAAGCGTTGGCGCGTGATTGCGCCGACGGTCCCGCGCTGGCGATCGGCGGGCCGGACGTGCAGGTCGGGCGGCTGTACAACGCCTATCACATTCTGGATGGCGGGCGCATCGCCACCACCATCCGCAAACATCATCTGCCGAATGACGCCGTGTTCGACGAACGCCGCCTGTTCACCTCGGCCGACATCCACGGCCCCTACACCGTGCGCGGGGTCCGCATTGGCAGCCCGATCTGCGAGGATGCCTGGCATGCCGATGTGGCGGAAACGCTGGCGGAAACCGGGGCAGAGATTCTGCTGGTGCCGAACGGGTCGCCGTATCATCGCGGCAAGCCGAACCTACGGCTGAACCTGATGGTGGCCCGCGTCGTGGAAACCGGTCTGCCGCTGGTGTATCTGAACATGGTCGGCGGACAGGACGATCAGGTGTTCGACGGGTCATCCATGGTGCTGAACCCCGGCGGGCATCTGGCATTGCAGATGCCGCAGTTCGACGAGGTGGTGACCCATGTCGATTTCACCCGCACCGCCGACGGCTGGCGCGCGGGCCAAGGCGACATTGCGCCGATCGCCCCGATCGGCGAGGCGGATTACCGCGCCTGCGTACTGAGCCTTGGCGATTACATGCGCAAGACCGGGTTTTCCAGGGCGATCCTCGGTCTGTCGGGCGGGATCGATTCTGCCATTGTCGCGGCAATTGCGGCGGATGCGCTGGGCCCTGAAAATGTGCATTGCGTGATGTTGCCGTCGGAATTCACCAGTGATCATTCGCTGGAGGATGCCACCCAATGCGCCCGCGCGCTGGGTTGCCGGCTGGATACGCTGTCGATCACGGCGGCGCAGGGGGCGGTGCTGGACACGCTGGCGCCGCTGTTCGCGGGCACCGAACCCGGCATCACCGAGGAAAACATCCAGTCCCGCCTGCGGGGCGTGATGTTGATGGCGCTGTCGAACAAGACGGGTGCGATGCTGCTGACGACGGGCAACAAATCCGAAATGGCGGTGGGGTATTGCACGATCTATGGCGACATGAACGGCGGCTACAACCCGGTCAAGGACATGTACAAGACCCGGATGTTCCTGACCGCGCGCTGGCGCAACGACCACCACCGCGCCTGGATGCGCGGCCCGGCGGGCGAGGTCATCCCCGCGCGGATCATCACCACGCCGCCCTCGGCCGAATTGCGCGCCAACCAGACCGATCAGGACAGCCTGCCGCCCTACGAGGTGCTGGACGCGATCCTGGAAGGGCTGGTGGAACACGAAGCGTCGGTGGCCGATCTGGTGGCGCAGGGGTTCGATCTGGCCACGGTCAGCCGCGTGGAACACCTGCTGTATCTGGCGGAATACAAACGGTTCCAGTCCGCACCCGGCACGCGGTTGACGCAAAAGGCTTTCTGGCTGGACCGGCGGTACCCGATCGTCAACCGCTGGCGCGACGGATCAGTCGGGTAGGGGGGCGCTGCCCCCGCCCCGGATCAAGTCCGAGGCTCCCCGGGGGGTATTTTTGAACCAGAGAAGCCGGGAGCCGCTGATGGTCAGTCCGGTGCCGTGTCGCGGTGCGGCAGCACCTTCCAGCGGCGGTGCATCCAGTTCCATTGGCCCATATGGGCGCGCACCTGGGCCTCCAGGCTGTCGTTCAGGGCCTGGGTCATCGCCTCTGGTGTCGTGGGCGGGATCGGTGCTTCGAGCACGATGCGAAAGCCAAGGCCATCGGGCTGGCGGATCCCGTAGCAGGGAATGACGACGGCGCCGTATTTCAGCGCGATTTCGGCCATGGATGTCGCGGTCCAGGCGGTGCGGCCAAAGAAGGTCAGCGGCGCGCCGTTGCCCATGTGCTGATCGATCAGCACGGCCAGCGTGCCGCCACCCTTTAGAAACCGGATCATTTCGCCCATGCCGCGTCGTCCGCGTTCGAACAGGGGCGTGCCGATGGCGGAAATCGTTGCGACATAGGCGGCGTTGAAGGCGCGGTTGTTCAGCGGGCGATACAGACCGCCGACGCGGAACCCCTGCGCGATCACCGCCGCCCGGACCGCGTCGTAATTGCCGAAATGCCCCGAGACCAGCATCGATGGGCGGCCATCACGGCGCGCCTGTTGCAATGCGGCAAGGCCCGCGCCCTCGATCGGCAGGCTGCGGATGCGGGCCGCGAATTCATCGGGCGAAAACAGTTCGGCGATGGTGCGGCCAAAGTTGTCGGGCACCGCGCGGGTGATGCCGGCGACGTCATGTGCCGTCAGGCCGGGGCGCACCGCCGCCAGATTGGTGCGGATGCGGCGGGGAAAACCTGCCAGCGGTGCGACGAGGCGCGCGGCGATCCAGCCCGCCACCGCCAGCCGCGTGGCATATGGCAGCGCGCCCAGGGCCGCGATCGCGCCGCGCGCCAGCGTCGCGCCCAGTTTCGCCCCAAAGCCTTCGTGCGGTGTCGCCATGGGGTCAGACCCCGGGTTTCCGGGTCAGAAGCGGCAGGAAATCGGCCATTTCCGGACCTTTTTCGCGGCCGGTGAGCGCAAGGCGCAGCGGGCGGAACAGCGTCTTGCCCTTGCGGCCGGTTGCGGTTTTCACCGTGTCGGTCCAGTCGGCCCAGGCGGCCGGGCCATAGGGCGGGTCGGGCAGCAGGGCCAGCGCGGTGGCGATGAAATCGGCATCCTCGGGGGCCACGTTGGGGGCTGCGTCGGGGCCCACCTCGGCGACGGGTCCGTGCAGCACGATCTGCACCCAATCAGCAGCTTCGGCGCGGGTTGCCAGATTGGCGCGGAGGGTGGTCCAGACTTGTTCCGCCCGGTCGGCGGGCAGGCCGAGCGATGCCAGATGATCTGCGACTGCGGTGTAGGGCAGGGCGGACACGGCGCGCGCTGTCAGCGGTGTCAGGTCGTCGGCGTCGAATTTCGTAGGGGCAGCGCCGAACTGGCCGACGTCGAAACCGTCGATCAATTCCTGATGTGTGCTGCGCAGTTCGACGGGCAGGCTGGCCCCCAGCCGGGCCATCAGCGACAACAGCGCCATCGGTTCCACGCCCGCATCGCGCAGATCGCGCAGCGCCAGTGATCCCAGCCGTTTCGACAGGCCTTCGCCGCCCGGCCCGGTCAACAGCGAATGATGCGCGAATTCTGGCGGCGCGAACCCCAGCGCGGCCATGATCTGGATCTGGGTGGCGGTGTTGGTCACATGGTCCGAGCCGCGCACGATATGGGTCACCGCCATGTCGGTATCATCGACGACGGACGCAAAGGTATACAGCACCTGCCCATCGGCACGGATCAGCACGGGGTCAGATACCGACGCCGCGTCAATGGAGATCGGCCCCAGAATGCCATCAGGCCATTCGATGCGGTTCTGATCCAGCCGGAACCGCCAGTAGCCCACGCGACCTTCGGCGCGCAACGCGGTCTTTTGATCTTCGGTCAGGCCCAATTGTGCGCGGTCATAGACCGGTGGGCGGCCCATGTTCAGCTGTTTCTTGCGTTTCAGGTCCAGTTCGGTGGGAGTCTCGAACACCTCGTACAGCCGCCCGAGGCTGCGCAGCTTGTCCGCCTCGGCGGCGTAACGGTCCAGCCGCAGCGATTGGCGTTCCACCCGGTCCCAGTGCAGGCCCAGCCATTCCAGATCGCGCTTGATCCCGTCGACGTATTCTTCTTTCGACCGTTCCTGATCGGTGTCGTCGATCCGCAAGATGAAGGTGCCGCCCTGCTTGCGCGCGATCATCCAGTTCATCAGCGCCGTGCGCAGGTTGCCGACGTGGATGTGGCCCGTGGGTGACGGGGCGAAACGAGTGGTGACCATGGGGTTCTCCTTGACGGTGTTGCTGTGTCACACGCCCCCGGATTTGTCAAAGTCGCGCGCGCGGGACCGGGTTCTGTGCGCTGACGCACAATGGCGTTTGCAAATATGCGGATCAACCCTGCGTGAGCCTTGCGCCGCCGTCATCGCGGTGCGCTACAGTTGCACGGACTGCAACCCGATAGAGGACATATCATGATCACTCTTACCCGCCGCGGCCTGCTCGGCGCGGCTGCCGCCCTGCCGCTGATCGCCACCGCCCGCCCCGTGCTGGCCAAGGCCGAGATGAAAGGGGCCAGCATGGCCTCCTATCACCGCATCAAGCTGGGCGGGTTCGAAGTGACGACCCTGCTGGCCGGCACCCGCACCGTGCCCGATCCCCAGACGATTTTCGGCATAAATGCGTCATCCGAGGAATTTGCGGCGGCTTCTGCGGCTGCGATGATCCCGGTGGACAAGGCGCAGTTCTTTTTCACGCCCACGCTGGTGAACACCGGCAACGAGGTCGTGCTGTTCGACACCGGCCTGAATGGTGCGGGCATCACCGCGGCGCTGACCGCCGCCGGGTATACCGCCGATCAGGTGGATGTTGTGGTGATCACCCACATGCACGGCGACCATATCGGCGGGCTGATGACGGACGGCAATCCGACCTTCGCCAATGCGCGCTATGTCACTGGTGCGGCAGAGTTCAACCACTGGTCGGGCGCCGCCAACGAAGGTTTCGACAAGTCGGTCAAGCCGCTGGCGGACAAGATGACCATGGTGGACGAGGGCGCGGCCCCGGTTTCGGGTCTGACGGCGGTCGCGGCGTTCGGCCATACCCCCGGCCACATGGCCTGGCGTGTCGAAAGCAACGGGCGCGCGCTGATCATCGGGGCGGATTTCGCCAACCACTATATCTGGTCGCTGCAGAACCCCGATTGGGAAGTGAAGTTCGACGCTGACAAGGCCGCCGCCGCCGCAACGCGGCGCAAGCTGCTGTCGATGATCGCGGATGAAAAGATCCCCTTCATCGGCTATCACATGCCGTTCCCGGCGCTGGGCTTTGTCGAGGCCAAGGACGGCGCGTTCCGTCACATCCCCGCCACCTATCAGTTCATGATGGAAGGCTGATCCGTCAGCCCATGCCATGGGAAAGCCCCCGCCGGATTGCTCTGGCGGGGGCTTTTTGTTGCGGAATTACTTGATCTCGCCGGTTGGGCGCGGCGTGGTCGCGGTTTCCTGCGGCAGCACGGGATAGACCACTTCGGGCATCTTGCCGGTCAGGCTGTCGAGGAACGCGACGATCTGCGTGACCTCTTCGTCGTTCAGCGCCTCGCCCAGTTGCGAGGTGCCCATGATGGCGACGGCCACCTCGAGGCTCCAGACCTTGCCGGAATGGAAATAGGGCGCGGTCTGGTTGATGTTGCGCAGGGGCGCGGCGCGGAACACGTATTCATCGTCGGCCGTTTCGGTCACGACAAAGCGGCCCTTGTCGTCGGGCGGCAGGATGTCGGCACCGGGTTTTTCAACCAGACCAAAGGGATAATAGCCGTTGCCACCGAGGTTGATCCCGCAGTGGCAAGACGCGCAGCCCTTGTCGATGAAAGCGGTCAGGCCCGCCTTCTGCACATCGGTCAGCGCGGCATCGTCGCCGTTCAGGAACGCGTCAAACGGTGCGGGCGTGATCAGCGTCGCCTCGTAGGCCTCGATCGCCTTGGCGAAGTTGTCGAAGCTGACCGGATCGGCCTCGTCCGGGAAGGACGCCTTGAACCAGACCTGATATTGCGGCATCGAATTCAGCGTCGCCACCACGTTTTCGGGCGTATTGGCCATTTCGACCCCGGCCTGCACCGGGCCCTTGGCCTGTGCGGCCAGATCCGGCGCGCGGCCATCCCAGAACTGTGCCTCGTCGAAGATGGCGTTCAGCACGGTAGGCGAGTTGCGCGGGCCCTTTTGCCAGGCATGGCCGATCGAGGTTTCCATGTTGTCATCGCCACCCGTCGCCAGATTGTGGCACGAGTTGCAGGAAAACACCCCCGAAGCCGACATGCGCGGATCAAAGAACAGCGCCTTGCCCAGATCGATCTTGGCGGGCGTGATCACGTTGTCCTTGACCGCCGGCGTGGTGGACGGCAGCGGCGAAAAGATGTCCAGCGCGCGGGCGCGCAGGTCAGCATCGGCATGGGCCGCGCCCACAAAGGGCAGAGCGGCCACCGAGGCCAGCAGTATCAGTCGCAGGATCGACATGGAGTCCTCTTTTCGGTTGGCGCGTTTCCGTCGCGACCCAACCGAAATCCTGACCCGCGAGCCATGATCTGGATCAATTCAAAATTTCTGTGGTCTGGAAAATAGAATTAAATCAGATATTTAACCTGTTAACTCAGCGATAGCTCGGGCCATGTGCCCAGATCGTCAGGGAATGCCGCTCGCCTGCCGTCACCGGCGTGACGCGGTGCAGCAGGTAGGACGGGAACAATGTGGCGGTGCCCTTTTCGCCGGGCGCGGTGATCACGGCGTTCGATGGCCAGACCTGCAACTGCCCGCCTTCATACCCGGCGGGATCGGACAGTTGCACCACCATGGTCAGCTTGCGCTGTGCCGCCCATTGCCCGGTGCCGATGTCGGAATGCCAGTCGAAATGCCCGGCCCGTTCCGCGCCATAGCGGGCAATCTGCGCGCTTTCGCCAAATTCGCGCAGGCTGACGTCGAACGCATCGCGGTTGGCGGCGGCCATCACTTCGATGATGCGGTCCATCACCCAATCCGCGCCCGCCACATCGTCGATCCAGACCAGATCGGCGCGGCGGATGGCGTGCTGGGTGGTCGCGCCCACCAGACCCGCATCGCGCGGCGGGGCCGCACGGGCCAGCGCCACGATACGGTCGCAGTCCGTGGGCGAAAAGGCCTCCGGGATGGTATGGACGGTGATCATGGCGAACCTCGCGTGGGGACGCGCCGCACCTACACCCGGAGGTCATGTCTTGCAATCGTCGCGCCCGATGCCATGTTCGCGCCATGGCGAAGGACCCTGATCTGGCACATTTCGAACATGTGGCGCTGGCCGTTCTGGCCGCGTTTCCCGAACCTTTTCGCCGGATGGCGCGCGCCGTGGCGGTGCAGGTGGCGGACTGGCCCACGCCCGCCATGCTGGCGGATCTGGACATCGATGACCCGCTGGACCTAACCGGCCTGTATGATGGCACTCCGCTGACCGAAGCCAGCGCGACATTTCCGGCGTTCGCGCCCGATGTGGTCTGGCTGTTCCGCGAACCCATTCTGGACGAGTGGCGCGCGCGGGGGGACGTACGCCTTGATGATCTGATCGCCCATGTCACGATCCACGAGTTTGCGCATCATTTCGGCTGGTCCGACGCCGAGATCGCCCGCATCGCGCCTTGGCAATGTTGATTTGGCAGCGGTTGTTGGGCGGATCGGCTTTGCCGCCGCCGCAAGTTTCTGGGTATTTGAAAACCAGAGAAGCGGGGGGCGTCAGGCTTCGATCCAGAGGGTGAACGGGCCGTCGTTGACCAGCGCCACCTGCATTTCCGCCCCGAACTGACCGGTTTCAACCGACAAGCCCTGAGCGGCCAGCGCGGTGGCGAAATGTTCGTATAGCGCGCGCCCGAGGTCGGGTGCGGCGGCTTGCGAAAATCCGGGGCGGTTGCCGCGCGATGTGTCAGCCGCGAGGGTGAACTGCGACACCACCAGCGCGGACCCGCCGGTGTCGCGGATCGACAGGTTGGTCTTGCCATCCGCGTCGCGGAACATCCGCAGCTTGGCGATCTTGGCGGCCAGCCTGTCGGCGGCGGCGGCGTCATCGCCCTGCATGGCGCAGACAAGGATCATCAGGCCGGGCCCGCAACGGCCGATCACCTGTTCCTCCACAGCCACACTGGCTGTGGTCACCCGTTGCAGCAGCGCGCGCATCAGGCGTCGCCCGCAAAGGTCAGCACATCGGCCAGGGCCGCGCGGTCGGTGCGGAAGCCGTTGACGGGCGCGTCCGGGTCGGCATAGCCAAAGGCGATGGCGCACAGGATATGCCGATGCGACGGGATGGCGAATTCCGCGCGCAACAGCGGCGCAAAGGCCGCGACGGCGGCCTGTGGCACGGATGCGACGCCCGCCGCTGCCGCCGCGATGGTCCAAAGCGCGATGAACCCGCCGCAATCCATCACGCCATAGGTGCCGAGGTCGGCCTCGGACGTCACGATGGCGACATGTGGCGCGCCGAACAGGCGGTAGTTTTCCAGCATCTGCTGCAGGCTGGCGGCGCGGTCTCCCTTGGCGATGCCGACCGCATCATACAGTTGGAACCCGCAGGCGCGGCGGCGGTCCAGATAGGCGCCTGCGTAGCGTTTCGGCCAATCCAGATCGGGCTGCGAGGATTGCGCGGTCGCCGTGGCATAAAGCCGGTCGCGAAACCGGTCGGTTTCCGCGGGCCGGGTGACGACCATCTGCCAGGGTTGCGCGTTGCACCACGACGGCGCGCGCCCGGCGGCCAGTGTGATGCGTGCGATCACGTCATCGGGGACCGGATCAGGCCGAAACGCACGGCAGGAATGGCGGCGGTGCAGCACGGCCTCCAGCGTATCCAGATCGGTCATTGGAATTGCCCCTCGTTCAATGCGATGCCATAGCCGACGGCCCCGGCGATCAGCGCGCCCAGAATGACCGCCACCGCGATTTTCCAGACCGACCAGGGCCGTTCGCCCTGTACCCGGCCGGTCTGGCCATTGACGACAAAACGATAGGTTTTGCCCTGATACTTGTAGGCGGCCAGCCACACCGGCAGCAGCACATGTTTGAAGGTCACACCGGTCACCTGCGTGTCGATCTGGTGGATGCGTTGCTGATCACCGCCGATGTCGAACCGCACGTCGCGTTCGATCTGGCGGTCGATCAGACTGCGGGCCTCGACGAAACCGGCGTCCAGATCGATCTGATAGGCCTCGGCCCGGAACCCCGCCAGATATTGCGGCAGATAGGGTTGCAGCGCGGTCAGGTCCCAGGGTTCCAGGGCATCGGTGAACCGCTTGGGCAGGCTTTTCGATGCCAGCACCAGAACATCGTCAAAGAACCGCGCCACCTGGCCGCGCGCAGGTGTCCAGCGCACGCGGGGCACCTGCACGGTTTCGCGTTTGCCATCGCGCACCACGGTTCTGGTTTCATAATAGATCGTGCCGCGTTCGCCGGCGTAGCGGCTGGCGGTGTCGGCATCAAAGGTCCAGTAGGGCACATAAATGCCCTCCATCCGGCGGCCTTTGCGGGCATAGGCCTGCAAGCCGTTGGGCGCAAACCACAACCGGCCCAGCCAATCCGTCATCGCCCCGCGCGCCGCCCGTTCGTCCAGCGCAAAGGGCAGGACACCTCGCGGTTTTATATGGCGGTGTGTGCCAGTGTCCGTGACCACCGGCGTGGCGCAGAACGGGCAGGTGGTGGCATGGGCGGCGGGGTCGAATTCCACCTCTGCGCCGCAGTTCGGGCAGCGCGAGACGCGGGTTTCTTCCATCTCCTGCAAGGGCAGCAGGCCCTTCAGTGCCGTATCAAGATCCAGTTCGCGCAGCACCGGCAGCTGGCGGCCGCTGCCTTCGATCGGCCGTTCGTGGCCGCAATGGTCACACACCAGCGCCCGTCTTGCCGGATCGTAACGATAATCCGCCCCGCATTGTTCGCAGGGAAACCGGTGGTCTTCAATGGGTGCGGCGGTGTCTGCCATGGTGGTTCGGGCCAAGGCCCCAGCCCTTCATCTTGCCGAACATTCCCGCCGGCGGCTTGCGTCGGCGGGACCGGGAACAGGTCGCGTGGTTACGCGGCGGGGGGGGGCGGCGGCAGTACGGTAAACAGCCGCGCCAGATCGATCACTTCTTCGGCGCGTTTCCAGCCGTCCTGACCGGCGGTCCAGACCCAGGCTTCGCGGGTCAACGTGCCATCCGCCGCCTTGCGCCCCATGGACGCCAGCGAAAACGGCCCCGTGGTCTGCCCGGCGTCCGCAACGTGCCAGACATGTTCGACGGGGGGCGCCGGCGGCGCCACCATCGCCTGATCCGCGCCCGCAGCACGCGTGCCCCAGGGACCTGCTGCTCCACCCTGCAGGGCCTGTGCCCCGAGCATGGCGCCCATCGCAGCCCCCATGGCGCCACCGCCGCCCTGATTGCGGGCGCTTTCCGTCATCGCCTCGGCGGCGCTGTACTGGGCAAATCGTCCCAGATCGCCTGCCACACCCATCGAGGTGCGTTTGTCCAGCGCGCGTTCGACCGCCTCGGGCAGCGAGATGTTTTCGACATACAGCTCCGGCAGCGAAATCCCGTAGCCTGCTAACGTCGGTTCGATCCGCTTGGCCACCAGCGCGCCCAGTTCGGCCGTGTTGGCGGCCATGTCCAGAACCGGGATCCCGCTTGATGCGATCACGCGGGAAAATTCCTGCACGATGATGTTGCGGATCTGATAGCTGATCTCGTCCATGGTGAATTCGCCGTCGGTACCGACGATTTCCAGCATGAACTTGCCGGGATCGGTCACGCGCACCGTGTAGGTGCCAAAGGCGCGCAGCCGCACCGGGCCGAATTCCGGATCGCGGCAGATGATCGGGTTCTTGGTGCCCCATTTCAGATTGGAAAACCGCGTGGTGGCAACGAAATAGATCTCGGATTTGAACGGCGACCGGAACCCGTGATCCCAATGCTGCAGCGAGGTCATCACCGGCATGTTGTTGGTTTCCAGCATGTAGAGGCCGGGGGTGAACACATCCGCCAGTTGTCCCTCATGCACGAACACCGCCGCCTGCCCTTCGCGCACGGTCAGTTTCGCGCCGTACTTGATCTCGTGGCCTTCGCGTTCGAACCGCCAGACCATGGTGTCGCGGGTGTCGTCGGTCCAATGGATGACGTCGATAAACTGGCCAGAGAGGAAATCGAAAATGCCCATGGTGGGTCTCCTTCAGGGATAGGCGGGGGTCAGCTGGGGCCGCCGATCCGTTCGGCGGCGATCTGTGCAATCAGCGGGCGCGCGTCAGTCAGGCGCAGACCCGGCGTCAGGCGGGGGTCATATAGCATTTGCAGGAACACTTCGTCCTGACTGGTCAGCAGCGCGAATTCATCATCGTCGTTGAAAATCGATGGCCGCGCGGCGGGGCTGTCATTGGCAAGTCCCAGTCCCTGCGCCAGTTCCTCGTGGATGCAGGATCGCCGCATCAGGTCGGGGTGTTCGGTGCGGATCACGGCGATGGCGCGAGTATAGACGTGATCGTTGGCCGGATCGGAAAACGCCATCACCAGACAATGGATGGTGCGCGGCATTTGTTGCAGGAACGCCAGCGAGGCGCGGTCGATATTGGGCACCAGATCCGTCACGCGGGCCAGCATCTGGGCGCGGTCGTCCTCGCCCATGAACAACACGTGGAAATTTGTGGCGACCGGGCCGGCCATTGACATCGGATGGCCGGTCAACCCGGCCAGCCGCGTGACATAGGTTGCGACGCCCTGCCGGTCGGGGCCCTGTTGGGCCATGGGGACCGAGGCGCCGAATTCCACCGCAAACCGGATCGGGGCGACCCAGCGGCGCAATGCGCCGGGGCGGCCCGACCCGACGGACAATCCGCCGCCACGTTCGTATTCATCAAAAAACGCGATGCGTTCGAAGTTGCGCACCACCATCTCGGCGTCGAACGGGGTGTCCGGCCCGCCGCCATCCGTGCGCAACAGGCCTTGTGCCAGCAGATCGGCTTGCACGCGGGCGTAATAGCCCGCCAAGGCGCGCGAGGCCTGTGACACTTTGGCGGGCGCGGGTGTGCTGGGGGCCGGGCGGGCCGCCGGACGGACGGCGGACGCCACAGGCGTGGGCGCGGGTACGGACAGACAGGCCGACAGCATCGTCGCCACGGCCAATCCCGCCCAAATCCGCCCCATCAGCATCCCCATCCCCCCGATATCAGCGTCTGGGGACCGACGTGGCCGCCGTGTCGCCCAGCCCCGTGGCCTTTGCGCTGGCCGAGGCCAGCGTATCGCGCAGTTCGGCCTCCATCTTTTTCAGTTCGACCTCGGCGGCGGCGCGTTTCGCCTTGCCCTCGTCGGCAATCTGCAACGATTCCTGAATCGTCGCGACCAGATCGGCGTTGGCCTGTTTCACGGCGTTGATGTCGAACACGCCGCGTTCCATTTCGGTGCGGATCATCTTGTTGCTGTCGCGCAGGTTCTTGGCGTTTGCGGTCAGCAACTCGTTGGTCAGGTCATTGGCATCCTTGACCGCTCTGGCGGCCTCGGCAGACCGCTGGATCGTCACGGCCTGCGCCAGTTGGGTTTCCCACAAGGGCACTGTGTTCACCAGCGTCGAGTTGATCTTTGTCACCAGCGACTTGTCGTTTTCCTGCACCAGCCGGATCGACGGCAGCGATTGCATCGTCACCTGCCGCGTCAGTTTCAGGTCATGCACCCGGCGTTCCAGATCATCCCGCGCAGCGCGCAGGTCGCGCAGCTCCTGCGCCTTCATCACCTGATCGCCCTCGGGCGCGGCCTGCACCCGGGCCTCCATCGCGGGGATGTCGTTGGTGTCCAACGACTTGATCCGCGCCTCGCCCGCCGCGATGTACAACGCCAGTTCGTCGTAGAACGCGAGCGTCTTGTCATACAGCATGTCCAGCGACTTGATATCTTTCAGCAGCGTATGTTCGTGTTTCAGCAGGTTTTCGGTGATCCGGTCGATCTGGTCCTGCACCTGTTCGAATTTCGCGGTGAATTTGGCAAAGGGGGCGGCGCGGCCCATCAGGCGTTCCCAGAACGACCGCTTGCGCCGCACGTCCAGTTCCGACACCGCAAAGCCCCGGATCGTGGTGACAATGTCGCGCAGGCTGTCACCTGCCGGGCCGACATCCTTGTTGCGCACGTCCTGCAGCATGGCCTGGCTGATGACCTGCAATTCGGCCTGCGCGCGGCTGCCGAAGGACACGATGGACTGCGTGTCGGTCATGTCGATTTCGGCCATGCGTTTGCGGATCGCCTCGGATTTCGGCGCATCGGCCGCCTCCAGCGACACAATGGCATTGGCGGGCGAGGGTTCGGGCAGCAGCACCGCGTTCACCTCGTTGACCATGGCAAGGGTGGCCTGGGCCTGTTTCTGGACGGTTCCGGACATGCGATTTCCTTTTGAACGGCGGGTTTACTGGTCAGGGTTATTCGGAAGGGCGCAGGCCCTCGCGGGCCAGCCGGTCGCGCAACACCTCGATTTCCACGGTCAGGTCGCTGCGGTCGTCGGTCAGGAACCCTTGGGTGCGGGCAGCGAAATTCTGTTGCAGGTCATCCAGCAGCGCCTCGTAATCCGATTTTGCGGCCGGGTTCGGGCCGCGCAGGGCCAGATCGGTATATTTCACCGCCGCATCCCGCGCGCCCAGCAGATAGACCGACAGATATTTACGCGCCGCCGTCAGGTCGCGCGGGTCGTTTTCCACGGTGCGAAACAGCACGCGGGCGGCGGATTGAAAACCTTCCAGCCGCCGCATCAACGCGCGGTCGCCGGTGCGGGCGATCGCCTCGGACATCGCCTTCAGGTGCTTTTCACCCTCGTCCACGGCGCGGGCCACGCGGTCGGTCTGAAATTCATCGACGCCCGCCATGCCCTTGTTCTGCAACGGATCAGGGCCAAAAGCCGCGAAATGCAGCCCCACGCCGAGAACGGCGAATACCGCCGCCTCGATCACGCCGAACCCCGCCAGACCGGCCACGGCGAGGCCCGCGCCGGTCAGCACCGAGCCGATGATCTTGCGCGGCAGGGCCGGGCGGCGGGCAACCTTGCGCGCTTCATAGGCTTCTTGCGCCAACAGCCCCTCGCGGGTCAACCAGGCCGCCAGCAACAACAGGCCGAGCGCGCCCAGATATTGCGCCAGCAGGATGGGGGGTGATGTGAACGCCTGCCAGATCAGCGGCAAAGGCGCGATAAACAACAGATTGACCCGGCCGCCTGCGCGGGTCCGCCGTGCCCCCTGATAGGGGCCGGGCGCACCGGGGCCGGGCGCACCGGGGCCGGAAAAATTGGGGCCGGAAAAATTGGGGCCGGACGAATTGGGGCCCCCTGCTGGGGGGCGGTCGTTGTCGGGGCTGAATTTTCCGCCAAACCGTTCTGCCATGTCATGCCCCGCCTGCTGCAAACGCGACATACAGCATCAGTATGACAAGCAGAAAAAACGCCAGTTTCTGCAAGGTGGTGTCGGTCATGGGCAGCCCTCCGCACCGGTTCGTTGCGAAATTTAGGGGACCGGGACCCGCGATACTAGGGGGAAGTTAACACAGACCGGATCAACCGCGTGGTTTCGCCGGTCCCCGTGCCGGTCCCTTGGTCGGGCCCTTGGTCGGGCCCTTGGTCGGGCCCTTGCCCGGTGCCTTGGGTCCGCGCGGGCCTTTGGGACCCGTTCCCTTGGCCGTGGTCGCGCGCGGTTTCAGTCGTTTGCCCGGCGGGGCATAACGCTGGCTGGTATCCGTCGGGTCGCCCACGGGGCGCGGTGCGGCGCGGGGTGCGGGTTTGGCGCCCGTGGTCCGGGCCCCGTCAGATTTTGGGCCATAGGGTTTTGCGCCCGACGGACGGACGGGTTTTGCGCCATCTTCGGCCCGTTTTGCAGAAAAGCTGCGCGGGGCCTTGGCGTCTTCGGACGCACGCGCGCGGGATGCGGGCGGACGCGGTTTGCGCGGTCCGTCACCGTCATCACGGGCCCGCGGCGGGCCACTGCGCGCGGGCTTCGCGCCATCGCGGCTGGCCGCAGCGGCGCGTGGTTTGCGGGGGGCATCACCGTCGTCACGCGGTTTGTAAGGACGCGGTGCGTCGCCATCGGCGCGCGGTTTGTACGGGCGCGGTGCGTCGCCCTCGGCGCGCGGTTTATAGGGGCGCGAGGTTTCGCCATCGGCCCGGGGGCGGGATGAGGCCGCGCGGGGTTTGCGCGGTTCGTCGCCGTCGGCCCGGGGTGTATAGGGGCGCGGGGCATCGCCATCGGCACGCGGGCGCGGCGT
>JBBRCF010000081.1:0-15794 GCA_038205135.1 Rhodobacterales bacterium | reverse complement strand
CACCTACGGCTTTCGCATCGTCGACAGCCGGGTTGAAAACGACCTGGCCGATCCCCGGATCTGCGCCGATTTTTCCGAACCGCTGGCCAAGGGCGTCGATTACGCACCGTTCGTGCGGGTGCCCGACCTGACGATGGCGGTCGAGGCCTCAGGCAATTCGCTGTGCATCGCTGGCATCGACCATGGCAAACGCTATCAGGTGACGTTCCGCGCCGGTCTGCCGGCGGAGTCGGGCGAAGTGACGTTGCGCGACGTGATGCAGACGCATTATGTGCGGGATCGCAGCCCGCAGGTGGCGTTTCCGGGCCGCGCCTATGTGCTGCCGCGCGGGTCTGATCCTGCGCTGCCGGTGGAAACGGTGAACCTGACCGCGCTGGATCTGGAACTGTTCGCGGTATCCGACCGCAACGTGGTGCAGGCGATGCGCGACGGGTTGTTCGGCCGCAACATTGACGTTTGGGAAACCGACCGGTTCCGATCCGACATCGGCGCGCCGATCTGGGCCGGCACCGCCGAGGTGGCACAGGACATCAACCGCGCCGTCCTGACCCGCCTGCCGCTGGCCGACGCGCTGCAGGATCGCGGACCGGGGTTGTACGTGCTGACGGCTGCCGTGCCGGGGGCCGACCCCTATGACAGGGCCCCGGCGTCGCAATGGTTCGTGCTGTCCGATCTGGGGCTGTCCACGCTGTCGGGCACCGACGGCGTGCATGTGTTCATCCGCACGCTGTCGGACGCCGGATCGCGTGCGGGCGTCACCGTGACGCTGCTGAACCGCGCCAATGCGGTGCTGGCCACGGCGGTGACCGATGCCGACGGTCATGTACTGTTCCCGCCCGGCATCACGCGCGGCACCGGGGCGGCGGCACCCGCGCTGGTGATGGCCGAGGATGGCACGGCTGATGCCGCCTTTCTGTCGCTGACCGAACCGGCGTTTGATCTGTCGGATCGCGGCGTCGAGGGCGCCGAACCTGCGCCCGCGATTGACGTGTTCATGGCCACCGATCGTGGTGCCTACCGCGTGGGCGAAACCGTGCACGCCACGCTGTTGACCCGCGACAGCCGTGCGCAGGCCATCACCGGCCTGCCGCTGACCGCGATCGTGAAACGCCCCGACGGGGTGGAATATGCCCGTCAGGTGCTAACCGATATCGCAGGCGGCTATGTGCTGGCGCAGCCCATCGGTGCAACCGCCCCGCGCGGCACGTGGCGGCTGGAAGTGCAGGCCGACCCGGGCGCGCCTGCGCTGGCCGCCAGGACCTTTCTTGTCGAGGATTTCCTGCCGGAACGCATTGATGTCACGCTGGACCTGCCCAACGGCGTGCTGCCCCGCACATCGCCCGCCGGGCTGACCATCGAGGCGCGTTACTTGTTCGGCGCGCCCGGTGCAGGCCTGAAATACGAGGGCGACGTGGTGATGCGCGCGGCGCGCGCGCTGCCTGGCTGGGATGGCTGGCAGTTCGGGTTGCAGGACGAACGGTTCTCGCCGGTCTCGGACAGCATCGCGGCGGGCGTCACCGATGATGCGGGCCGCGCGACCCTGTCGGTACCCTATCCCGACCCCGGCGCGGTGGATCGCCCGCTGGAGGCCGAGTTCATCCTGCGCGTCGCCGAAGGATCCGCCCGCCCGGTCGAACGCCGCATCACCCGCGTGCTGGCCCCGACCGCGCCGGTGATCGGGATCAAACCCGCGTTTGACGGCGTGGTCCCCGAAGGCGGCAGTGCGGACCTGTCACTGATCGCGCTGGGGTCTGATCTGGCCCCGGTCGCCATGCCCGTGCGCTGGACGCTTAACCGCGTCGAGACCCGCTATCAGTGGTATCAGGCCTATGGATCATGGAACTGGGAACCAATCACGCGGCGTACCGCCGTTGCACAGGGCGCGGCCACGTTGGGCAACATCCCTGTGACTGTGTCGGCCCGCGTCGAATGGGGCAATTACGAATTGCTTGCCGAAGGCGCGGGGGTATCGGCGTCAACGTCGTTCTACGCCGGATGGTATGCGCCTGCCGATGTGTCGGCGACGCCGGATACACTGGAACTCAGCCTTGATCAGCCTGCCTACAAACCCGGCGATACCGCGGTGTTGCGGCTGGTGCCGCGCCATGCGGGCACGGCAATGGTGCAGGTAATGTCGAACCGGCTGATCGCGATGCAGACCGTCGCGGTGACCGAAGGCGAAAACATCATCCGCTTGGCCGTCACAGATGACTGGGGCAGCGGCGCTTATGTGACAGCCACAGTGATCCGGGGGATGGACACGGCGGCGTCCCGCAATCCGACCCGTGCGCTGGGTCTGGCGCATGCCACCGTCGATCCCGGTGTGCGCGCGCTGCAAGTGGCATTCGACGCGCCGACCGAGTCGGACCCGCGCGGCACCCTGACCGCCAGCGTCACCGTTGATGGTGTGGCGGCGGGCGAGGTGGCCCATGTCACGGTGGCAGCCGTTGATGTCGGCATCCTTAACCTGACCGGATACACATCGCCTGACCCGTCCAAACATTATTTCGGCCAGCGCCGTCTGGGCATGGACCTGCGCGACATCTACGGCCGCCTGATCGACGGCATGAACGGCGCGCTGGGGCAGGTCCGGTCGGGTGGCGACGCGGGTGCGCAACAACGCCTGCAAAGCCCGCCCCCGACCGAGGATCTGGTGGCCTATTTCACCGGCCCGGTCACGGTCGGCCCCGATGGTCGCGCCGCAGTCGCGTTCGACCTGCCCGCGTTCAACGGGACCGTGCGGCTGATGGCGGTGGCGTGGTCGCCTACCGGAGTGGGACAGGCCAGCGCCGATGTGCTGGTGCGCGATCCGGTGGTGGTCACCGCGTCGCTGCCACGGTTCCTGTCGCCGGGCGACACTTCGCGGATACTGCTGGAGATTGTCCATGCAACTGGCCCGGCGGGGCGGATGGGTCTGGATGTGACGGCCAATGGCGTGGCGCTGGACGTAGCATCCGTGCCGTCGGGCATCACGCTGGACCCGCAGGGCAAGGTGACACTGTCGGTGCCTGTCACCGCTGGCGATGCCGGCGATCACACGGTTCGCGTCGCGCTGACCACGCCGGACGGGCGGCAATTGGTCAAGGACCTGACCCTGCCGGTGCGCCGCCTGGATGCCGAAGTCGCGGAAACCCGGCGGTTCACGCTGGCGGCGGGCGATACCTTCACGCTGGACGCCAATGTGTTTTCGGGCCTGCAATCGGGTAGCGCCGTGCTGACCGCCGGACCGCTGGCACAGATCAACGCGCCTGCGTTGCTGGCGCAACTGGACCGCTATCCCTATGGCTGCACCGAACAGGTCACCAGTCAGGCGATGCCGCTGTTGTCCTTTGCGCCGCTGGCGGAAACGCTGGGGCTGGGGGACGCGGCACAGGTCCGCGCCCGCGTCGATCAGGCGATCGCCCGCATTCTTGCCCGACAGGCGTCGAATGGCGGCTTTGGCCTGTGGCAGGCCGATGGCGGCGATCTTTGGCTGGAAAGCTATGTGTCGGATTTCCTTAGCCACGCGCGGGCGGCAGGCCACGCCGTGCCGGACCTTGCCTTTACCCAAGCGATGGACAACCAGCGCAACCGCGTCAACAGCATGGGCGATTTCGACACAGGCGGCGAGGATCTAGCCTATGCTCTGATGGTGCTGGCGCGTGAAGGCGCGGCCAGCATGGGCGATCTGCGCTATTACGCCGATGTCAAAGGCGACGCGTTTTCCACCCCGCTGGCCGCCGCGCAACTGGGCGCGGCGTTGGCGTCCTATGGCGATCCTGTGCGCGCCGATGCGATGTTCGGGCGCGCGGCGCGGATGCTGGCCAGTCAGATGAGCGACGAGGTCGAACAGGTCTGGCGCACGGATTACGGGTCGCATCTGCGCGATGCAGCGGCGGTGTTGGCGCTGGCGGTGGAGGCTGGCAGTCAGGTGGTCAACCGAGATGTGCTGGCCGGCCGCATCGCAGGCGCAGGGCGTGCCATGTCCACGCAGGAAAGCGCATGGTCGCTCATGGCCGCGCGCGCGCTGGTGACGGACCCGGGGCTGGCGGGGGTCACGTTCGACGGGGTGGCCCGCGATCTGCCGCTGGTGCGTGTCACGCAGGCCGAGGCCGCCCATCCCGTGGCGGTGCAGAACACCCGCGCGACGCCAGTGGATATCACGCTGACGACGCTGGGCGTGCCGGATGTGGCGCCTGCGGCGAACGGCTATGGCTATGCGATCACGCGCCGGTATTTCACGCCTGAAGGCGTCGAGTTGCCCGACCTCGCGCAGGTTGCACAAGGCACGCGGATGGTCGTCGTGCTGACGATGCAACCCTATGAAGCTGGCGGCGCGCGGCTGATGATCAACGATCCGCTGCCCGCCGGGTTCGAAGTCGACAACCCCGCGCTGTTGCGGTCGGGCGATGTGGCGGAGATGGCGTGGCTGGTGACGTCCGACACGCAGATGTCCGAGTTCCGCAGCGAGCGTTTCCTGGCAGCGGTGGACCAGCAGGGCAGCGATCCGGTGACACTGGCCTATATCGTGCGTGCGATTTCCCCGGGCACGTTCCACCATGCGGCGGCCACGGTCGAAGACATGTATCGCCCGCAATACCGCGCCTGGACCGACCCGGGCGCGGTGACGATCACAGAGTGAACGGGCCCGAAATGACGCGCCGCTTTCTTGCTGTCATTGCCGCGCTGTGGCTGGCTGGGCTGGGGCGCGATGCGTTCGACGATTGGGTCACAGTGACCGTGCTCCCACCCGTAGCGGTCGCGCAATCGGTCGAGGTGCTGGACCGCGACGGGGTCTTGCTGCGCGCCTATACCGTCGCGGACGGATTGTGGCGGCTGGGGTCCACTGCGCGCGCCGTCGATACCGGCTATGCGCAGATGCTGCTGGCCTGGGAGGATCGCCGTTTCGCGGATCACGCCGGCGTTGACCCGCGCGCGATTGCCCGCGCGGTCTGGCAATCGGTGCAGGCAGGCCGCGTGGTGTCGGGCGGATCGACGCTGACAATGCAGGTCGCGCGGTTGCTGGAGGATGGGCCGACCGGCACCCTGCCCGGCAAACTGCGGCAGATGCGCGTCGCGCTGGCGCTGGAACGGCGGATCGGCAAGGCGGGCGTGCTGGACCTGTATCTGACGCTGGCGCCCTTTGGTGGCAACGTCGAGGGCATCCGTGCGGCGTCTCTCGTGTGGTTCGGGCGTGAACCTGCGCGGCTGACCCCCGCGCAATCCGCGCTGTTGGTCGCGCTGCCACAATCGCCCGAGGCGCGCCGCCCAGATCGTGACGCCAGCGCCGCGCGGACCGCGCGCGACCGGGTGCTGATGCGGATGGCAGATCTGGGCGTGATCGACGAAGGCGCGTTGCAGGCCGCGCTGTCCGACCCGGTGCCCACGCAGCGCCGCGCTTTTCCGGCGCTCGCCCCGCATCTGTCGGACCGGGCCCGCACGCTGACGCCCGACGCGCCGCAGCATCACCTGACGCTGGACGCCGCGTTGCAGGTGCGGATGGAACGGCTGGCCGCGGATACCCTGCGCGGCATGCGGCCTGATCTGTCCATTGCGCTGGTGGTGGCCGATCATCGCAGCGGTGCCATGCTGGCGTCTGTCGGGTCCGCTGCGTTCACCGATGCGCGCGGCGGTTATGTCGATATGACCGCCGCACCGCGTTCACCGGGATCGACGCTGAAACCGCTGATCTATGCGATGGCATTCGATCAGGGGCTGGCGCATCCCGATACCATCATCCCCGACAGGCCCATTGCCTTTGGCCGCTACGCCCCGCAGAATTTCGACCGGCAATTCCGGGGTGACGTGCGGGTGGCCGACGCGCTGCGGCTGTCGCTGAACATCCCGGTCGTGATGCTGACAGAGGCTCTTGGACCCCCCGCCCTGATGGCCGCGCTGCAACGATCCGGCGCGCAGCCGCGACTGCAAGGGCGGGCGGGTCTGGCGGTGGCTTTGGGCGGTGCGGGCCTGACGCTGGAAGAACTGGTGCAGTTATACGCGGGCCTCGCCCAAGGCGGATTGGCGCAGCCGCTGCATTGGCGGGGGGCGGCAGAAGAACGGCAACGGATCACCGGCGCGGCGGCGGCGTGGCACGTCGGCCATATCCTGTCCGCACTGCCGCCGCCGCCCGGGGCACCGCCGTTGCATATCGCGTGGAAAACCGGCACCTCTTATGGTCACCGCGATGCCTGGGCGATCGGCTTTGACGGCGCGCATGTGGTGGGCGTCTGGCTGGGGCGGCCTGATGGCACGCCGGTGCCGGGGGCTTTTGGCGCCGATCTGGCCGCGCCGGTGCTGTTTCAGGCGTTCCAGCAGTTGGGCGCGGTCACGCCATTGCCGCCGCCGCCGCCAGACACGTTGATGCCGGGCACCACCCTGCCGCCGCCCCTGCAACGGTTCCGGCCCCGCGATGCGCTGTTTGCGGCACCTGTCGATGCACCCGAACTGGCATTTCCGCCCGATGGCGCGCGATTGACACTCGATCAGGGCGCGCTGGCGCTGAAACTGCGCGCGGGCGTGCCGCCGTTCACCGTGCTGGGCAATGGTGCGCCGCTGCTGACCGGCGTGACGCGGCGCGAGATCTGGGTCGAAGGACTGGCGCCCGGGTTCATGGCCCTGTCGGTGATCGACGCCAAGGGGCGGGCGGCGCGCGCCGATCTTAGGCTCGACTGACGCGTGTCGCGCTAAGGCGCGACTCGCGCTAAACGGCGAATTCCGCCCGCGCATAGCCCTGAATGAACAACAGCGCGGTCAGATCGCCGTGGTTGACCCGGATGTCGCATTGCGCCTGCACCGCCGGTTTCGCATGCAAAGCCACGCCGGTGCCCGCCGCACCCAGCATCCCCAGATCGTTCGCGCCATCCCCCACGGCGATCACATCGGCGGGCGTCAGATGCAAACGATGCGTGATGCGGTCCAACGCGTCGACCTTGGCCTGCCGTCCCAGAATGGGCCGCGCCACATCGCCGGTCAGCAGACCACCTGCAACCAGCAGCGTGTTGGCATGGTGTTCGTCGAACCCCAGCCGCGCGGCGATGGCCCCTGTGAACGCCGTGAACCCGCCCGACACCAGAACGGCATGCGCGCCATACGCCCGCATCGTCGCCAGCAATTCCGGCCCGCCCGGCATCAACGTGATCCGGTCTGCCAGCACGCGACTGATCACGCTTTCCGGCAGGCCGCGCAGCAGCGTCACGCGTTCGATCAGCGCCGCTTCGAAATCCAGCTCGCCATTCATCGCCCGCGCGGTAACGCCCGCGACATGCGCGCCGACGCCCGCCACATCGGCCAGCTCGTCGATGCATTCCTGCTGGATCATCGTACTGTCCATATCGGCCAGCAGCATCGCCTTTTTCCGCGCGCCCGCGCGCTGAAAGATCAGATCGACACCATCGCGCTGCAACTCCTCCCACAACGACCAGCGGTCGTCGGGCAGGCTGTCCAGCCGGAACTCTGCCGCCTCGGCGTCAGACAGCCATGCCACCATGCCGTCGCCCAGATCACGGGCCATCGCATTGACATGGTGCGCATCAAGGCGGCTCGGTCGGGCGATCAGGGTTGCGGTGAACATCGGCGGCCTCCGTTTTCGCCCCGATGCCACAGCCGCGCGCAAAATGCCAGTCAGCCGGGGCTCATCAACCGGGACCCGTCAGCGGCGGCGGAACGGTTGCAGGATCAGCCGGTCCAGCCACTGATCGCGCAATCCGCCGTAAATCCCGATGCCAAACCGGATCGGACCCGCCGCCTGCGCGCGGTGGGTGCCAAAGGCATGGTCCCAGATCGACAGGGCAAAGCCATAGTTGCTGTCGGTTTCGTCACGACGATCGGAATGGTGGATGCGGTGCATTTCCGGCGTCACGATCACCCGGCGCAGCACGCGTTCCAGCCCCACCGGCAGCGCGACATTAGAATGGGTGAACAATGCGGTGGCGTTCAGGATCACCTCGAACGCCAGCACCGCGACAGGCGGCAGACCCAGCGCCACCACCAGCGCGATCTTGATCGCCATCGACAGCAGGATTTCCAGCGGATGAAACCGCAACGCGGTCGTCACATCCATCGACGGGTCGGCATGGTGCATCCGGTGCAGCCGCCACAGCATGGGCACCTTGTGAAACACCACATGCTGACCCCAGATCGCGAAATCCAGCACCAGAATGCCCAGCGGCACCGCCAACCAAAAAGGCACTGAAAAGGCGTTGAACAGGCCCACGCCTTGTGCCCCGGCCCAGATCGCCGCCCCCGTTGCCAGCACTGGAAATGCCAATCGCAGGATCGCCGTGTCCACCGCAACCAGCGCCAGATTGTTGGCCCAGCGGATCAGCCGGGGAATTTCCGCCCGCCGATGCGGCGCGGCCAGTTCCCACACCGCCATCAGGGCCAGAACGCCCAGAAAGGCGGCCAGACGGATCGTGCTTTCCTGTAGCAATTCGGTCATGTCGGCCTCTTGCATGCGACATTCCGGATGTATGGCGTGACCCTGCCCGCAGCAAGTAACGATGCGGTCACAAAGTTTCCGATCCGCTGCGGCTTGCGTTGTTTTCGCCTGCCAGAACGCCGCCTACGCGCCATTTTCATGCTTGCGGCACGGCAGCCCCCCGGATAGCCGTTGCGGCGGGACACCCCTTCCCAACAAGGGGCGCTGATCTGGAAGGATAGCATATGACGACCACGCTCCCGGCAACGCGGCCGGCAAACCCGCGTTTTTCATCTGGCCCCTGTGCCAAGATCCCCGGATTTTCCTTGAACATGCTGGCAGATGCGCCCCTTGGGCGGTCGCATCGCGCCACGGTCGGCAAGGCGAAACTGAAAGCCGCCATCGACGGCACCCGCGACATTCTGGGCATCCCCGCCGATTACCGCATCGGCATCGTGCCTGCGTCCGATACCGGTGCGGTCGAAATGGCGATGTGGACCCTGCTGGGCGCGCGCAAAACCACCATGGTCGCCTGGGAAAGCTTTGGTGAGGCGTGGGTCACCGATGCCGTCAAGCAGTTGAAACTGGACGCGATTGTGCGCACCGCGCCCTATGGCCAGATCGTCGATCTGGCCACGCTCGATTATGACACCGATGTGGTTTTCACGTGGAACGGCACCACGTCGGGCGTGCGCGTGCCGAACGGTGACGCGATCCCGGCGGACCGCGCCGGTCTGACGATCTGTGACGCCACCAGCGCCGCCTTTGCGATGGACCTGCCATGGGACAAGCTGGATGTGGTCACGTTTTCCTGGCAAAAGGTGCTGGGCGGCGAGGCCGCGCATGGCATGATCGTGCTGTCGCCCCGCGCGGTCGAACGGCTGGAAAGCTACACGCCGTCATGGCCGCTGCCGAAGATTTTCCGCCTGACATCCAAGGGCAAGATTTCCGAAGGCATCTTTGCGGGCGAAACGATCAACACGCCGTCGATGCTGGCTGTCGAGGATTATCTGGTGGCGCTGGACTGGGCGCGCGCCAACGGCGGCCTGACGGGCATGATCGCGCGCGCCGATGCCAATGCCCAGGTCATCCAAGATTTTTGCGCCACGCATGACTGGCTGACCAATCTGGCCGATGATCCGGAGACATGGTCGAACACGTCGGTGTGCCTGAAATTCACCGATGCGCGGATCACCGATGGCGCGGCGTTTGCCAAGGCGGTTGCCAAGCTTCTGGAAACCCAAGGCGTCGGTCTGGACATGGGCGCCTATCGCGACGCGCCCCCCGGCCTGCGGATCTGGTGCGGGTCCACGGTGGAAACCGCGGATGTCGCCGCGCTGATGCCATGGATCGACTGGGCGTTTCAGTCGGAAATCGCCGCGCTCTGACCCCGTTGGCCGGCTGGATCAGCCGACCGACCAGACACCCCCAATGAAAGGACCACACTGATGGCCCCCCGCGTACTCATTTCCGACGAATTGTCCGACGCCGCCGTGCAGATATTCAAGGATCGTGGCATCGACGTCGATTTTCAGCCCCAGCTTGGCAAGGACAAGGACAAGCTGCTGGAAATCATCGGCAATTATGACGGCCTCGCGATCCGTTCCGCCACCAAGGTGACGGAAAAGATCATCGCCGCCGCCACCAACCTCAAGGTGATCGGCCGCGCAGGCATCGGCGTCGACAACGTCGATATCCCCGAAGCGTCGAAAAAGGGCATCATCGTGATGAACACGCCCTTTGGCAATTCGATCACCACCGCCGAGCATGCCATCGCCATGATGTTCGCCGTCGCGCGGCAAATGCCGGAGGCCAGCGTTTCAACCCATGCCGGAAAATGGGAAAAGTCGAAATTCATGGGCGTCGAGTTGTTCAACAAGACGCTGGGCGTGATCGGTGCCGGCAATATCGGCGGCATCGTCTGCGACCGCGCCGTTGGCCTGAAGATGAAGGTGGTGGCTTACGATCCCTTCCTGTCCGAAGAACGCGCCCGCGAACTGAAGGTGGAAAAGGTCGAACTGGACGAATTGCTGGCGCGCGCCGATTTCATCTCGCTGCACGTGCCAATGACCGACCAGACCCGCAACATCCTGTCGCGCGAGGCGCTGGCGAAAACCAAGCCCGGCGTGCGCATCATCAACTGCGCGCGCGGCGGTCTGGTCGATGAACAGGCGCTAGCCGATGCGCTGAAATCCGGCCACGTCGCGGGCGCGGGTTTTGACGTGTTCACCGTGGAACCGGCCAAGGAAAACCCGCTGTTCGGCCTGCTGAACGTGGTCGTCACACCGCATCTGGGCGCGTCCACCTCCGAGGCGCAGGAAAACGTCGCCCTGCAGGTGGCAGAACAGATGTCGGATTATCTGCTGACCGGGGCGGTCCAGAATGCGCTGAACATGCCTTCGGTGACCGCCGAAGAGGCGCGCGTGATGGGCCCATGGATCAAGCTGGCCGGCCATCTGGGTGCCTTTATCGGCCAGTTGACCGATGAGCCGGTCAAGGCAGTGAATATCCTGTATGACGGCGTGGTGTCCGAAATGAACCTGCGCGCGATGAATTGCGCTGTAATCGCAGGCATCATGAAAGCCGCCAATCCGGACGTGAACATGGTCAGCGCGCCGGTGATCGCCAAGGAACGCGGCATCCAGATTTCCACCACAAATCAGGACAAATCCGGTGCGTTCGACGGGTATATCAAAGTCACGGTCGTCACCGCGAAACGCGAACGGTCGGTTGCCGGCACCTGCTTTTCGGATGGCAAGCCGCGGTTCATCCAGATCAAGGGCATCACCGTCGATGCCGAAGTCGGGGCGCACATGTTGTACACCACAAACGAAGACGTGCCCGGCATCATCGGAAAACTGGGCGGCACGCTGGGTGCGCATGGCGTGAACATCGCGAATTTCACGCTGGGACGGTCCAAGGCGGGCGGCGAGGCGATCGCAATGCTGTATCTGGACGAAGCACCGAACCCCGCGGTGCTGGACGTGTTGCGCGGACTCGGTGTGTTTCAGCAGGTTGCCCCGCTGCGCTTTGACATGTGATCCGTTTCAGGGGATTCTCAAACGCTCCCGGCGCAATCTGTGCCGGGGGCGATATCCTGTCCGGAGGCGCGCATGATCCATGTTGTCGGTGACATTCACGGCCAGTTGGGCCAGTTGGACACCGCGTTGACGCGCATCGACCGCGATGGCGGCGGGCGGGTGGTGTTTCTGGGCGATCTGATCGACCGGGGTGCGGACAGTCGCCGCGTGATCGAAACTCTGATGCAGGGGCAGGCGGACGGGCGCGACTGGCATGTGCTGAAGGGCAACCATGACCGGCTGGCGGCACGGTTCCTGCGCTCCGAACCTCTGTATGATCCGCAGATCATGATCGGGCTGGACTGGCTGTCACCCAAGATCGGCGGGCGCGAAATGCTGGCGTCCTATGGCGTCACCGTCACCGACCAGATGCGCTATCACCAGATCCACGCGGCTGCACTGGCGGCCGTTCCGCCTGCACATATCGCGTTTCTGGACGGGCTGCTGCCGTCTTTTGATGCGGGCGCGATCTTTTGCGCCCATGCCGGGATCCGCCCCGGTGTGGCGTTGGCCGATCAGACCGAGGATGACCTGTGCTGGATCCGGAACACCTTTCTTGATGACCCGCGCCCGCATCCGAAACTGATCGTGCATGGCCACACCGCGGTGGATGGGCCTGAACATCACGGCAACCGGGTCAATCTGGACAGCGGCGCCGCCTTTGGGCGTGACCTGACGGCGGCGGTGTTCGAGGGCACCGATTGTTTCATCCTGACCGACCGGGGCCGCGTGCCGCTTTTACCACCAAGTTGACCCTCCCCTGCCCCGCCCGCCTGCGCTAGCCTGCACGGGAATCGGGGAAGAGGAACCAACATGACCGACATCGTCATTCTGGGCGGCGCGCGCACCGCCATCGGCACTTTTGGCGGATCGCTGGCAGGGGTGCCCCCCGGCCAACTGGGCAGCATCGTCACCGTCGAGGCGATGGCCCGCGCGGGTGTGGAACCCGGCCAGATCGGTCATGTGGTGTTCGGCAACGTGATCAACACCGAACCACGCGACATGTACCTGTCCCGCGTCGCGGCCATTGGCGCAGGTATCCCTGACACCACGCCGGCAATGAACGTCAACCGGCTGTGCGGGTCCGGCGCGCAGGCCATCGTGTCAGCGGCGCAGAACCTGATGCTGGGCGATGCCGATTTCGCTATCGCCGGCGGTGCCGAATCCATGAGCCGCGCGCCCTATATCGTGCCCGACCAGCGTTGGGGCCAGAAGATGGGCGATATACGCACGCTGGACATGCTGCTGGGTACGCTGAACTGCCCATTTGGCACCGGTCACATGGGCGTCACGGCGGAAAACGTGGCGGCCGAACACGATGTCAGCCGCGCCGATCAGGACGCCTTTGCCCTGCAATCGCAGGACCGCGCGGCGGCGGCCATTACCGCGGGCCGGTTCAAGGAACAGATCATTCCGGTCGAGATCATGGTGAAACGTCAGGCGGTGATGTTCGACACCGACGAACACCCCAAGGCGACCAGCGCCGCGGCGCTGGCGGCCCTGAAACCGGTTTTCCGCAAGGATGGCAGCGTGACCGCCGGAAATGCCTCCGGCATCAATGACGGCGCGGCGGCGATCGTGCTGGCGCGTGCGGATGCGGCAGAACGCGCCGGGCTGAAACCGCTGGCGCGGATCATGGGCTACGCCCATGCCGGTGTGCGCCCCGAGGTGATGGGCATCGGCCCGATCCCGGCTGTCGAAATGCTGCTGCGCCGCACCGGGTTGGACAGTCGCGATTTCGACGTGATCGAATCCAACGAAGCGTTCGCGGCACAGGCCATCGCCGTCAATCGCGGTCTGGGTCTGGACCCGGCGAAGGTGAACCCCAATGGCGGCGCGATTGCGCTGGGCCATCCGGTGGGCGCAACCGGCGTCATCCTGATGATCAAGGCGCTTTATGAACTGGAACGGACCGGGGGCAAACGCGCGCTGATCACCATGTGCATCGGCGGCGGTCAGGGGATCGCGCTGGCCATCGAGCGGGTCTGACGGCCACGCAATGCAGCACGGTCATTGGATCGCACTGCCATCTTTCTGGCCATCGCCCGGGGCGTCGTAGAACGGCGTCATATGCGCCACGACGACCGCGTTTTCCACCAGGGCCCGGTCCATCAGCACGCGTTCGTCCACGTCGATCTCGTGGCCCTCGGCCAGCCGTTCGTCCAGCGTGCCATAGCCGGACACATCCAGCGGCGCCATGTCGGCCTGTTTCAGGATCGCCACGGTTTCGCGCACCGCCTCGGCCTCGTCCACGCCGGACGCATAGCACAGCAGCGCCGCCCCGGTCGACCCGTCGGGCAGACCATCACCGGCCTTGCGGCCCACTTCGACCAGAAGGGTATAGACCTGCTGGGTGCGTTTCGGTTTGTCCGTCGTCATCTGCGCCCTCTTGGTCGGTGCTGCACTGGCGTTGTACCCGCGCCGACCCCGTGACGAAAGGGGGGAACGTAGGCCACAAAAATCCCGTTGACCAATTGTCACCCTCGCATAGGACACTTGCACCAGCCAGGTGCGAAGGGTCCGCGCGCCGGTTCGGTCATATCGGGCCCATTGTGAAAGGTCGGCCATGGAACAATTGATCATCAGCCTGTTATCAGGTGCTGTCGGCGGCAATGCGGCCGGTGCGGTCCTGAAAAACCAGAGCTTGGGCACGCTGGGCAATTCGATCGCCGGGATCCTCGGGGGCGGCATCGGCGGTCAGGTGCTGGCAATGCTGGGCGCGGGCGGCGTGGCCGACGCGGCAGGTGGCCTCGACATTGGCATGATCATTGGGCAGGTCGCCTCGGGCGGTGCCGGTGGCGGCATCATGATGGTGGTTGTCAGCCTGTTGAAACAGGCGCTGACAAAGCGCTGATCCATCAGCGTGCGGGTGCCTTGCACGATCAGCATGGCCCCCGCTCTTGCCTGACCCATTCCGCCCCTGTAACCCTGACATGACGACAGCAGGGAGCGCGCGCATGACCGGGGACGATCCGAAAACGCTGGTATCGACCGATTGGCTTCTGGCCCATCTGCGCGACCCGGATCTGCGCATTCTGGATGCGACCTGGTTCCTGCCCGGAACCGACCGCAACGCCCGCGCGGAATATGCCGCCTGCCATATCCCCGGAGCGCGGTTTTTCGACATCGACGAGATCAGCGACCTGCGGTCCGATCTGCCGCATATGGTCCCGCCAGTGGAAAAATTCCTGTCACGAATGCGCGCATTGGGCGTCGGCGACGGCCATCAGGTAGTGGTCTATGACGCGCAGGGCATCTATTCCGCGCCGCGCGTCTGGTGGTTGTTCCGCCTGATGGGCCAGATGGATATCGCCGTGCTGGACGGCGGCCTGCCGAAATGGCTGGCGGAACAGCGGGACACCGAGGATATGCCGCCCCTGATCCGCGACCGCCACATGACGGTGCGGCGGCAGAATCAGATGGTCAGGGATGTGACGCAGGTCGCCGCCGCATCGAAACTGGGCGACCATGCCATCCTCGATGCACGGTCCGCGCCCCGTTTCGGCGGCGAGGCCGAAGAACCGCGCCCCGGATTGCGCCGCGGCCATATCCCGAAATCCACCAACATCCCCTTTGCCACTCTGATGAACCCGGATGGCACGCTGCAATCACCCGATGCCTTGCGCGCCACCTTTGCCGCCGCCGGCGCCGATCTGACCAAACCCGCGATCACCACCTGCGGGTCGGGCGTGACGGCGGCGATCATCAATCTGGCGCTGGAACGCATCGGCAAGACCGATCATGCGCTGTATGACGGGTCATGGTCCGAATGGGGCGCATTTCCCACCCTGCCCATCGCAACCGGAGACGCCTGACATGTTTGAACTGCTGACCGAACAGCCCGTCGACAAGATCATGCTGACCGCGCAGGCCTATCGCGCCGATCCGCGCGCCGGCAAAATCGATCTGGGTGTCGGCGTCTACAAGGATGCGACCGGCCTGACCCCGGTGATGCGCGCCGTGAAACTGGCCGAACAGCAGTTGTGGCAGGCGGAAACCACCAAGGTCTACACTGCGCTGGCCGGTGAACCCGCCTTTGCCGATGCCATGATCGCGCTGGTTCTGGGCGATGCGGTGCCGCGCGCATCCGTGGCCGCCGTTGGCACGCCGGGCGGCACGGGCGCGGTGCGCGGTGCGTTGGAACTGATCAAGATGGCCAATCCCGCCGCGCGCATCTTTGTGTCGGATCCCAGTTGGCCGAACCACGCCGCCATAATCGCCTACATGGGCCTGCCGCGCGTCGATTACCGCTACTTCAACGAAGCAACCCGGGGCCTTGACCTGCCGGGCATGCTGGCCGATCTGGCGCAGGCTGGGCC
>JBBRCF010000080.1:0-15847 GCA_038205135.1 Rhodobacterales bacterium | reverse complement strand
GGCGGCTATTGGCTGGCCTGCGCGGCGGATGACATCCATGTGGACGCCGCCAGCATCGTTGGGTCCATCGGGGTGATTTCCGCAGGGTTCGGCGTGCCTGATTTTCTGGCGCGCCAAGGCGTTGAACGGCGGGTTTACACTGCCGGCACATCCAAATCCATGCTGGACCCGTTCCGCCCGGAAAACCCCGAAGACGTGACCCGCCTGAAGGTCATCCTGAACGACATGCACGATATTTTCATTGGCTGGGTCAAATCGCGGCGCGGTGCCCGGCTGGCCGATCGAGACCTGTTCACCGGCGAGGTCTGGCTGGGCGAAAAGGCGCTTTCGCTGGGGTTGGTCGATGGCATCGGCACGCTGGAGCCGTGGCTGAAGGCGCGTTATGGCGACAAGGTCCGGCTGATGCGGCTGTCGCGGCGGCGCGGTTGGATGCCGCGGATCGCGCTGCGGTTCGGCTCTGAAATTGCACAGGACGCCATGACCGCGCTGGACGAACGCGCGCATTGGGCGCGGTTCGGTTTGTAGGATGCTGTCCAAGATCGTTGTTCTTTTCCTGATCGGCATGGCCGTGCTGGCGATGTTCGGCAAATGGCGGGTCGGCAGACGCCCTCCCGAAAAACGGCAGGCGGCGCGATGTTCGCGCTGCGGCACCACTCTGGTAGGGCGCGGCCCCTGCGTCTGCGAAAAAAAGGGGCGTTGAATGATGGTGTGGCTGTTGCTGGGCGTTGGCCTGGTCATTCTGGTGTTTGCGGGCGATGCGCTGGTCAAGGGTGCGGTCAACCTCGCATTGCGTCTGGGCATTCCGCCGCTGATCGTCGGGTTGACAGTGGTGGGGTTCGGCACCTCGTCGCCGGAACTGTTCGTGTCGGTCAAGGCGGCGCTGAATGGCGCGCCGGGCATTGCATTGGGCAATGTGGTGGGGTCGAACATCGCCAATGTATTCCTGATCCTGGGCCTGCCGGCGCTGATCGCGGTGATGCACACGTCGCACATCGATACCCGAAAGCCATTCCTGGTGATGCTCGGGGTCAGCGTGGTGTTCACCGCGCTGGCATTTGGCGGCACATTCGGGCGGCTGTCCGGGCTGATGCTGCTGGCCATGCTGGCCGCCATCCTGTGGGACGCGGCGCGCGATGGCATGAAATCGCGACAGTCCGAGGCGGCGAATGATGTTGAGGGTGCAGACCCCGGAATGCCGTGGTGGAAGATCAACGCCTATCTGGCCGCCGGTCTGATCGGCCTGCCGATCGGCGCGGATTTGCTGGTGGACAATGCCATCATCATCGCCACCGCCTACGGCGTGTCTGAAACCGTGATCGGCCTGACGCTGGTGGCGGTCGGCACGTCGCTGCCGGAACTGGCCGCCACGACCGTTGCTGCCATCCGCCGGCAGGCTGATGTTGCGATCGGCAACGTGATCGGGTCGAGCTATTTCAACCTTGCGGGCATCATCGGGGTTACCGCGCTGATCGCGCCGGTGCCGGTGGAACAGACCTTCCTTGTGCGCGACCTCTGGGTGATGCTGGGCGCGGCGCTGGCGCTGGTCCCGTTCGTTTTTCTGAAACAGGATATCACCCGTCTCTGGGGGATCGTGTTGCTGGCGCTATATGGCGCCTATTCAACCATCGCGCTGATCTGACGCGCGGAGACAGACGGGGGATACCATGGCGGCACTGGTAACGGGCGCGGGCAAACGGCTGGGCCGCGCAATGGCGCTGTATCTGGCGGCGCGCGGGCATGACGTGGCGCTGCATTACGCCACATCGGCAACCGAGGCTGAAAGCGCGGCGGACGCGGTCCGGGCCCTTGGCCGCCGCGCCGTCACGGTGCAGGCCGACGTGCTGGTCGAGGCCGAAGTGGCCACGCTGGTCGCCCGCGCGCATGACGGATTGGACCAGCCGCTGACGGTGCTGGTCAACAACGCGTCGATCTTTGAATACGACACCATCCACATCGCCACCCGCACCAGTTGGGATCGCCATTTCGAATCGAACCTGCGCGCGCCCTTTGTGTTGATCCAGGGGTTCGCCGCCCAGGTGCCGCCGCCCGATATGGACACCATGGGCGAGCCCGTGGCGCAGGGTCTGGTGGTGAACATGATCGACCAGCGGGTGCGCAATCTGACGCCGGAATTCATGTCCTACACCCTTGCCAAGATGGGGCTCTGGGCGCTGACCCAGACCGCCGCGCAGGCGCTGGCCCCCGCTGTGCGGGTCAACGCCATCGGGCCCGGACCCACGCTGCGCGGCGGGCGTCAAAGCCTGGATCATTTTGCCCGGCAGCGGGCCGCGACGATCCTGAAACGCGGTGCCAACCCCGATGACATCACCGCCGCATTGGGGTATTTTCTGGATGCTCCCGGCATTACCGGACAGCTTCTGTGCGTCGATGGCGGGCAGCATCTGGCTTGGGAAACACCGGATGTTCTGGGCGTCGAATGACCCGGAACACGTGACCCCACGGCAAGTTTTGCACCGGGCGCGAAACCGTTACTGATGCGTTACAAAATATTTAATGTTATCAGGGATTTGCCGTCATGAAATATATTACATATGTATTTCAACGGCTTGCAAACACGCCTAAAAATTAGGCAAATCACGGAAGCGGGCCGAAATGCAGGAAAATTCCGGATGGTGCAAAACTTGCCCCCGCAGTTATCCACAGGAACGGTGGATGCTTCGTGGCTTGTATTTCAATTTGTGCCAGTGCAGCAAATTCAGGGAATCGAAGGTTAACGCAGATGACCGATGACCGCACTCTGACCGGCCCCGTGTCTGGCCCCGTGTCTGGCCCCGTGTCTGGCCTTCTGCTCGGCCATGACCTGATCGCGGATTATTGCAAACGGCTGGATGGCTCGCCCGGCGTTTACCGCATGCTGGATGGCCAAAGCCGCGTCCTGTATGTCGGCAAGGCCAAAAGCCTCAAAAACCGCGTGACGAATTACGCCCGCCCCTCGGGCCATTCGGGCCGGATCGCGCGGATGATTTCGGAAACCGCGTCGATGATGTTCCTGACCACGCGCACCGAAACCGAAGCGCTACTGCTGGAACAGAACCTGATCAAGCAGTTGAAACCGCGCTACAACGTGCTGTTGCGCGACGATAAATCATTCCCGAACATTCTGGTCGGCAGCACGCATCCCTTTCCGCAGATCAAGAAACATCGCGGGGCCAAGACGGAACGCGGCGAATATTTCGGTCCCTTCGCCAGCGCGGGGTCGGTCAATCGCACCCTGACGCAGTTGCAGCGGGTGTTCCTGCTGCGCAACTGCACCGATGCGCAATTCGACAGCCGCACCCGGCCCTGTCTTTTGTACCAGATCAAACGCTGTTCGGCGCCCTGCGTCGGGATGATTTCGCGCGATGATTACGCAGCCAGCGTGGCCGATGCCACGCGGTTTCTGGCCGGCAAATCCACCGCGCTGCAACAGACGCTGAAAACCGACATGCAGGCGGCCAGCGAAGCGATGGAGTTCGAACGCGCTGCCGCGCTGCGCGACCGCATCCGCGCGCTGACGGCGGTGCAGACGGTGCAGGGCATCAACCCCAAAGGCGTGCCCGAGGCGGATGTGGTGGCCCTCCACATGGAAGGCGGGCAGGCCTGCGTGCAGGTGTTCTTCATCCGTGCCGGGCAAAACTGGGGCAACTCGGACCATTACCCCCGCATCGGCCCCGATATCGATGCGCCCGAGGTGCTGGAGGCATTTCTGGGTCAGTTCTATTCTGAAACCCGCGATCCGCCGCGCCTGATCCTGTTGTCGCATGCGCTGGACAACCCCGACCTGATGGCCGACGCCCTGTCCGAACGCGCGGGTCGCCGTGTGGAAATCGCCGTGCCCCAACGCGGCGAAAAGGCCGAACTGATCGAGGGCGCCGCGCGCAACGCCCGCGAAGCGCTGGCCCGGCGGATGAGCGAAAGCGCCGCACAGGTCCGCCTGCTCGATGGTCTGGCCGAGGCGTTCAATCTCGACGCCCCGCCCCGCCGGATCGAGGTGTTCGACAACTCCCATATCCAGGGCACCGATGCCGTGGGCGCGATGATCGTCGCCGGACCCGAGGGGTTTCTCAAATCGCAATACCGCAAATACACTATCAAAGGCACCGACCTGACCCCGGGCGACGATTTCGGCATGATGAAAGAGGTTCTGTCACGCCGTTTCGCCCGCCTGATGAAAGAGGACCCGGACCGCGAACAGGGCCACTGGCCCGACCTGATCCTGATCGACGGCGGTGCGGGGCAGGTGTCCACAGTGGCGGGGATCATGGCGGAAATGGGCGTCGACGACATCGCCATGGTGGGTGTCGCAAAAGGCATTGACCGCGATCAGGGCAAAGAGGAGTTCCATCGCACCGGCGCGCGCCCCTTTGCGCTGAACCGCAATGATCCGGTTTTGTATTTCGTACAGCGCCTGCGCGACGAGGCGCACCGGTTCGCCATCGGCACCCACCGCGCCAAACGTGCAAAATCCGTTCTGGTCACCCCGCTGGACGAAGTGCCGGGCGTCGGGGCCGCCCGCAAACGCGCGCTGTTGCAGCATTTCGGCTCGGCCAAGGCGGTCGCCCGCGCCGGGCTGGCGGATCTGAAAGCGGTCCCGGGCATCTCTGCCGCGCTGGCCGAAGCGGTCTATGCCTATTTCCACGACAAGGCCTGACGCGCCGCGGCGACGCCCCACCGCGTCGGCTTTTCGGGTTCAAAAATACCCCCGGGGGGCCCGCAGGGCGGGGGGCAGTGCCCCCCTCGACGCGGGTTACCCGCGCAGCGCCGGCAGACCTATCCCGGTTGCCTCGAACCCACCATCGGCCGCGATGACCTGCCCGGTGACGTAACTCGCACGGTCGGAACACAGGAACCGGATCACCTCGGCGATTTCCGTCTCGGACCCGTAGCGGTTCAGCGGGATCGCATCGTGATAGGCGGCGATGATCGCCTGACTATGCACCGCCATTGCCAGCTTGGTGCGCACCGGACCGGGGCAGACGGCATTCACCCGCACGCCGTATTCGCCCAGTTCGACGGCGTATTGCCGGGTCAGGTGCATCACCGCGGCCTTCGACGTGCCATAGGCCACCCGCAGCGTCGACGCCCGCAGCCCCGAAATCGACGCGATGTTGACGATCGCTCCGGGGCCGGCCTTCAACAGCGGCGTGAACGCCTGGCTCATCAGGAACACGCCATCGAGGTTGGTGTCCATCACCCGCCGCCAGCGGGCGAAATCCGTATCCTCGACCGGGCCGAAATCCGCCACGCCCGCATTGTTCACGAGCGCGTGCAGCGCGTCGGTCATCGCCGCCACCGTGGCGAGGGCTCGGTCCACCTCATCGGGCAGCGACACATCCGCCACCAGCGGATGCGCACCCGCCAACCCTTTGGTAGCTGCAAACAATTCGTCGCTGTCGCGGTCCAGCATCAACACCTGCCAGCCATCCGCAAGCAACAGTTTCGCGGTCGCCAGTCCGATCCCGCGTGCAGCCCCGGTGACCAATGCGTAATGTGTCATCGTTCAGATCCACTTGGCCAGCGGCGGCAGGCTCATCAGCACGGCATTGGCGTCATGCCCGGTTTCCAGCCCGAATTTGGTGCCCCGGTCGTAAACCAGATTGTATTCGGCATAAAGCCCGCGATGCACCAGCTGGGTGTCGCGGTCGGCGTCGGACCAGTCCTGCACCCGGCGACGTTCCACCAGCGGCACATAAGCGGGCAGAAACGCCCGGCCGATGTCCTGGGTCAGGGCAAAATCTGCCTCCCAGTCACCGGTGTTGCGTTCATCCATGAAAATGCCGCCGACGCCGCGTGCGCGTTTGCGATGGGGCACATAGAAATATTCGTCCGCCCATGCCTTCAGTTCGGGGTAAAGCGTCGCGCCATGCGGGTCCAGATGTGTCTTTTGCGTGGCATGGAAATGCGCGGTGTCTTCCGCGTATTCGATGCAGGGGTTCAGGTCGGACCCGCCGCCGAACCACCATGCGCCCGGCGTCCAGAACATCCGGGTGTTCATGTGCACGGCGGGGCATTGCGGGTTCTGCATATGCGCCACCAGGCTGATGCCGCTGGCCCAGAACCGCGGGTCGCGGTCCATGCCGGGCACACCACGCGCCGCCATCGCACGCTGCGCGCGTTCGGCCAGCGTGCCATAGACGGTCGATACGTTCACGCCGACCTTTTCGAACACCCGGCCGCCGCGCATCACGCTCATCAACCCGCCGCCCGCGTCCGATCCGTCGTCGGAATGACGGGTGGTTTCCGTCACCTCGAACCGGCCCGGCGTGGCATCGGACAACGGGCCGCTGGCATGGTTGTCCTCCAGCGCCTCAAAGGCGGCAACGATCTGATCCCGCAGGCTGCGGAACCATTGCGCCGCGCGGGCGCGTTCGGGGTCCAGGGTGGTGGTCATGGTCAATCCTTTTGCGGTTTGCCGCCTTTTTGCGCCAAGCCGGGGCAGGGGGGAAGCCCCCGCGCGCGGCTTGGCCCGCAGTTCAGCTGACGGAAACCGCCAGATGATCGCGGATCAACGCGGCGGTGGCCTCCGGGTGGGTCAGGGGCGCCATGTGGCCCGCGCCGTCAATCAGTGCATGCCGCGCACCGGGGATGCGCGCCGCCAACCCTTTGCAGATCACCCGCATGACCGGATGGCGGTCGGCGGTCTGCGCGCCTTCCAGCACCAGCACCGGGATTTTCAGCGCCGTCAGCGCGCCCGACAGCAAAAGCCCGGCGCTGTCATCGTAGATCTCGGCGCGCGACGACGCGACAAAGGGCATCTGAGCGGCCATCCGCGCGCGGGCGTCTTCGGGCAGGCTGTCCCAAGGCCGACCAAGGCCCCAGTCACGGGTAAAAAGCCGCGCCGCCCGGTCAAGGTTGCCGGTCAGAATCGCGTTCATCATGTCCAGCGACTGCAATTCATGCACGGCGGCTACATCGGGCGCGTCGATGCGCGCGATGGCACCGAAAACCGGTTCGATCAGGACCAGTGACCGCACCAGATCCGGCCGCATCACCGCCAGCCGCAATGCCACCGTGGCACCAAAGCTGTGGCCGACCACATCGACCGGGCCCGCACCCTCCAGCAGCGCCACGATGCTTTCGGCCGCAGACCGTTGCAGGCCGGGCACGCCAGACGGCCAATCCGGGCTTTGTCCGTGGCTGGGCAGGTCGGGAGCCAGCCAACGGTGATCGGGCAGCGCGGACGCCAGCGCCTTCAGCACCCCGCCATGGGTGAGGGTGCAATGGATCATCAGGCCGGGCCGTGGGCCGGTTCCCAGATGCTGCGCCGCCAGCGCCAGACCCATTACAGCCGCCCCGCCAGATGCGCATCCAGATCGTCCAGCCTGTCCTGGCCCCAGAACCGTTCATCGGTGCCGGTAATGTAGAACGGCGCGCCGAATACGCCGCGCTTGATCGCGTCTTCGGTGTTGGATTCATAAGCCATCGCGCCGTCCAGCAGGCCTGTATCGGCCAGGCCAGGGTCGAACCCGGCGCGGGTCAGGCAATCCTTGATGACCGCCTCGTCGGCCACATCGCGGTTCTCGGCCCAGCAGGCGGTCAGGACAAACCGCACCAGCGCGCCGACATCCCCGCCGCCGGCCTTTTGCGCGGCGACAATGGCATAGGACGATGGCGCCGGGTTTGTCGGAAAATGCGGTGGGTTGATCGTCAGGGCCAACCCGGTCTTGACCGATGTGCGGCGCAGTTCCTGCAACCGGTACGCCTTGCGCGCTTCTGATCGCTGCCCCAGAGGCAGGCCACCGGTCGCGGCAAAGATGCGCCCGAAATCAGCGGGTTTGTAGGTGATCTTCGCGCCATGCGCTGCGGCGATCCGTTCCAGCCGGTCACCGGCCAGATAGGCCCATGGGCTGATTGTCACGAAATAATAGTCGATATGCAACATCCGGCGTCGCCTTTCGGGCTGGCAAAGGTTTCAGCGACGGTAATCGGATGCTAGGCAGTGTCAACGTCACGAATCTTTTACTGCCGGAGCTACCCATGGCCGTCGTCAACGAACCCAAACTGATTTCCGGTAACGCGAACATGACATTGGCCCGCGCCATTGCCCGGCGCATGTCGGTGCATCGCGGCATGCAGGTGGGGCTGGTGGATGCCCGCGTCCAGCGGTTCAACGATCAGGAGATCTTTGTCGAGATTTACGAAAACGTCCGCGGCGAGGACATGTTCATCATCCAGCCGACGTCGAACCCGGCCAACGACAACCTGATGGAATTGCTGATCATCGTCGATGCGCTGCGGCGGTCGTCGGCGCAGCGGATTACCGCCGTGATCCCCTATTTCGGCTATGCCCGGCAGGACCGCCGCACCAAGGCCCGCACGCCGATTTCCGCCAAGCTGGTCGCCAACATGATGGTGACGGCGGGGATCGAACGGGTGCTGACGATGGACCTGCATTCGGCACAGATTCAGGGGTTTTTCGACATTCCGGTGGATAACCTTTACGCCAGCCCGATCTTTGCGCTGGATATCGCAGCGCAGTTCAAGGGCCGGATGCATGAGCTGATGATCGTGTCGCCCGATGTGGGCGGCGTGGCGCGGGCGCGCGAACTGGCAAAACGGATCAACGCGCCGCTGTCCATCGTCGACAAGCGCCGCGAAAACCCCGGCGAGATTGCCGAAATGACGGTGATCGGGTCGGTCGCCGACAAGGTCTGCCTGATCGTGGACGACATGTGCGACACCGCCGGCACGCTGTGCAAGGCCGCCGAGGTGCTGCTGGAAAACGGCGCCAAGGAAGTGCATTCCTACATCACGCATGGCGTGCTGTCCGGCCCGGCGGTGGAACGCATCACCAATTCTGTGATGAAATCGCTGGTGGTCACCGACACGATCGAGGCGCCGGACCTTGTGCGGACCGCGCGCAACATCCGCGTCCTGCCGACTGCGCCGATCTTTGCTCAGGCGATCCTGAATATCTGGAACGGCACATCGGTGTCGTCGCTGTTCGAGACGGAAACGCTGGAACCGATCTATGAACCCTATTTCCGGCCCTAGACGCCAAGGCTTCAGGCCGTGATCGACAAACTGGAGATGTTCATCGCGCTGGCGCGCGAGGAACATTTCGGTCGCGCGGCCGAGGCGTGCGGCGTGACCCAGCCATCCCTGTCCGCCGCGATCCGTCAACTGGAAGATCAGCTGGGCGTGCAGTTGGTCTGGCGCGGGTCGCGCTATCAGGGGCTGACCCCCGAAGGCCAGCGCGCGCTGGACTGGGCGCGGCGGATCGTCGGGGATGCTCGGGCGCTGCGGGCAGAAATGCGCGCCGCGCGGCACGGGTTGTCAGGCAATCTGCGGCTGGCGGCGATCCCCACGGCGCTGCCGATGGTGGCGGCCCTTTCAGGCGGGCTGGCGCGGCGGCACCCCGACCTGCGGGTCACGGTGCGGGCGGGCGCCTCGGCGGACATCCTGCGGATGCTGGACGATCTGGAGATCGACGCCGGTCTGACCTATCTGGCAGGCGATCCGCTGGGGCGCGTCACGGCGGTGCCTTTGTATGATGAACGGTTGGTGCTGGTGCTGCGCGCCGACGATCCGCTGGCGGCGCAGACGTCCATGCGCTGGGCCGATACCGCTGATCTTCCCTTGTGCCTGTTGACGCCCGACATGCAGAATCGCCGGATTGTGGCGCAGCATCTGGCGACGGCGGGCGTGACGGCGGTGCCTCGCGTCGAATCGTCGTCGGTCACCGTGCTGATCGCGCATGTGCTGGCGGGTGGCTGGGTCACCATCCTGCCGTTGCAGGCGGCAGAGGCGTTTCTGGGCGATGGCCGCCTGACCGCGCGCCCGCTGACTGACCCCGAAGCGCGGCACACCGTCGGCCTGATCGCGCCGGTGCGGGAACCGCACACGCCGGTGCTGGACGCGCTTCTGGCCGAGGCGGCGGCGCTGGCGCGGCGGCTGTAGTCACGCCCGAGTCACGCCTGCGCGCAAATTACGCGCGCGCCAGCGTCAGGAACCGGTCGATGTCCGTTTCAGGCACGGACCAGTCGGTCACCAGACGGCAGGTCAGCATTTCATCATCCGGGCCGTGGTCGAGATTGCCCTCCCAGATGTAATAATACGCGCCTGCGCCGTGCAACCGGCGATGCATCGCGCGCGGCATTTGCACAAAGGCCATGTTGGCGTGCGGCTCGTTTACGAAGCGCGCCCAGTTGTGTCCGCGAAGGCCATCGACCAGCCGGGCCATCCGGGCATTGGCATCATGGGCCAGCCGCAGCCACAGATCATCGGCCAGATAGCCCTGCATCTGCGCCGCGAGATAGCGGTGTTTGGAAAACAGATGCGCGCCGCGCTTGCGCCGGTATTCAAATTCCAGCGTCTTGGCGGGGTCGAAGAACACCACCGCCTCGACGCCCATGCAGCCGTTCTTGGTGCCACCAAAGGACACCGCATCAATGCCCAGCTTCCAGGTCATCTCGGCGGCGGTGCACCCCAGCGCCACCTGCGCATTGGCAAAGCGCGCGCCATCCAGATGCACCGGCAGGCCGAATTCCTTGGCCACAGCGACCAGCGCGCGCAACTCGTCCAGCGTATAGACATGGCCCATCTCGGTGACCTGCGTGATCGTCACCGGGCCACGTTGCGCCCCGTGGATACCGCGCGATTCCTCGCCCGCGATAGTCGCGCGCAAGGCGGCGGGCGTCATGCGGTCGGACCCCGGCACCAGCGTCAGTTTCGCGCCGCCCATGTAGAATTCGGGCGCGTTGCATTCGTCCTTTTGCACATGCGCGACCGGCGAGCAGAACACCGTGCCCCAGGGCGGGCACAGACAAGCCAGCGCCAGCACATTCGCCGCCGTCCCGAGGGCAACGAAATGCACCATCGCATCGGGGGCCTCGAACACATCGCGCACGGCGTTCTGCGCGGCATGGGTCACCGCGTCATTGCCATAGCCGGACGCATGCGCGTCATTCGTCCCGGCCAGCGCGGCCATGATGGCCGGATGCACCGGCCCTCCGTTGTCGGATGCAAAGAACATCAGGTCGGCTCCTCGATAATGTGATCTTCCCAGTCGTCGTCGGCGACGTCATATTCGCTCAGCATTTGCCCCCGCATGGTGACGCCCGCACGATGCGGGCTTTCGGGGTCGCCGGTCAGCAATGGATGCCAGACCGGCAGCGATTTGCCGGTCCACAGCAGTTTATAGGCGCAGGTTTCCGGCATCCAGTACAGGTTGCGGTCCATGTTGCGCGGCGACAGCACGATGCATTCAGGCACATATTTGTGCCGGGTTTCATAGCGGCTGCACCGGCAGGTGTCATTGTCCAGCAGCCGGCAAGAGATGCGGGTGAGTTCCACCGCGCCGCTGTCCTCGTCTTCCAGCTTGTTCAGGCAGCACTTGCCGCACCCGTCGCACAGCGCCTCCCATTCGTCGCGGGTCATCCGCTCCGGTTTCACGGTTTCCCAGAACCGGGGGCGCAATTTTGGTGCAGCATCGGTCGTCATGGCCGGACCATGGCAGGCGACGCGGCGATTGGAAAGACCTGCCAACCACCCTTGTCATGGCCTTCGGGGGCTTGATCCATGTCAAGGCTCGTGACCTTTTGCCGCGACATGGTAAGGCCAGTTGCATTTGCAAAAAGGACCGCGCCATGCGGATCACCAAACGCACCAATCTGGCCATGCGCGTGCTGATGTTCTGCGGCGTCAACGGCGACCGTCTGGTGACCAACGCGGAAATCGCGGCGCGGTGCAATACGTCGGAAAACCATCTGGCGCAGGTCATCAACCAGTTGGGTCAACTGGGGTATCTGCATGCGAAACGCGGCCGCCACGGCGGGTTGCGGCTAGCGCGTCCGATGACCCAGATTGTGGTGGGCGAGGTGTCTCGTGACATCGAAACCGGCGTGCCGCTGACCGAATGTTTTGCCGATATGGACAATACCTGCCCGCTGACCAAAGCCTGTTTTCTGCGGATCGCCATCGCCGACGCGTTCCATGCGTTTTATGCCCATCTGGATGGCATCACGCTGGATGCGCTGGTTTGCGGTAGTGCCGCGCTCAGCGCGTTGTTGTCCTTGCCCTGCCACACCCAGCAGGGCACCCCAGCGGCCTTCGCGGTGCCAGTCTGCACGCCGCCAGTCTGCACGCCGCCAGTCTGCACGGTGCCTGTCTGAACGGTGCCTGTCTGAACCGGCGCGGTGCGATAGGCTACAACGGCTTGGGGATCGGGTGAATAAGGGCGCATTGGCGGCGCTGGCTGTGGCCGGCATCGAAATCGCGGTGGGCGTCACCCCGCCGGCCACGCCTTGGCGCATGTGCCGGACATCGCGCCATCGCGGCTGGACCTGACATCGGGTGCGTCGGCCCGCGACAAACGCTTTCGGGTTTTGTGACCGTTCTTGTGAACGGCATGGTTTCCGGACCAGCACGATTCATTCGGGCCGTGCCAGGGAATACACCCCCTCGGGCAGGTTCAGTGCGGCGGACAATTCCTTGACCTGACGCAGCGACAGGGTGATGCGCTGCGCCACTTCGGTGCGCGGGTCGATCTGTTCGATGGTCACGCAATCCTCGAAAGCCTGAATGATCACGTCTTCCTGCAAATGCGGGCCGCCTTCGTCCACCAGCGTGATCACCGTGGCGTCAAAGTCGTGTTCGATGGTAAACATGATGGTGGTATCCCGGTCCGCTGGTCCAGAAGCCCGGACCCAGATGCAAGGACAAACCCGCGTGAGCGGACTGGCACTGTCCGCCGCCGAAGGCTATATCCTGTTTGAAACTTTGGCAGAAAGAACATGGTAGTGTCACGGGGTCTTTTGCGTCTTGTCCTGATGGTGCCTCTGTTGGCGCCTGCCGCCTGCCTGAGCGTGGACCCAGGGGCGTCGCTGCCCCCCGCAGGGCAACGGCCTGCGACCGCAGCAGCCTCTCTGGCCTCGCCCTCTGCCCGCGCCAACAGCTTTGCCGAGGTTGTGGCCCGCGTCGAACCGGTGGCCGAGGCCGAATGCCGCCGTGTGACACCCCGGCAGAACTGCGATTTCCGCATCGTGGTGGATGGGCGCCCGAACCAGCCGCCGAATGCTTACCAGACGCTGGACGAAACCGGCCGCCCCGTCATCGCCTTTAACCTTGGTTTGATTGCCGAGGCGCGCAACATCGACGAATTGGCGTTTGTGATGGGGCACGAAGCGGCGCACCACATCGCGGGTCATATTCCGCGTGCGCAGGCAAATGCGGCCGCCGGGGCCGTGGTTTTTGCAGGTCTGGCGGTGCTGACCGGCGGTGATGCCAGCGCCATCCGGTCTGCGCAGGACATCGGCGCCGCCGTGGGGGCCCGGGCCTATTCCAAGGATTTCGAACTCGAGGCCGACGCGCTGGGCACCGTCATCACCCAACGGGCCGGGTTCGACGCGCTGCGGGGTGCGGAGTTCTTCAACCGCATTCCTGATCCGGGCAACCGGTTTCTGGGCACCCACCCGCCAAATGCGGAACGCATCGCAACTGTCCGGCGCACCGTTCTGCGGCAGTAACGCACCGGTGTGATCGGGGGCGTAACCGGCCCGGCCTGCGCCGTGCAGGGCTGTCGGCGTCGAAATTTCCGCCCCGTCGCTTTGACACGGATCAAGGTCGCCAAGCCGATTCGCCGCCATGCTGCCTGCAAGAACACGGCGGAGGCTGCAGATGTCATATGCTTTGGGCAACCCGGTCACCCATCTGTGGCTGTTGCGCCGCATGGCCCGGTCGCAGGGCGTTGATCTGGCTGCGGCGCAGGCTGCCGGGTGTCTGACCCAGACCGACTGGGCTGCGATTGTCACATCGTGTCGCGCCTGCGCCGGCGTGGCCGACTGCACCCGCCACCTCGCGCGCAAAGTGGCTGGTCAAACCCCGGCCTACTGCGCGAACAAGTCCGATTTGCAACGCCTTGCAGCCTTTGACGCGGGGTCATCATGGGCAGTGTGATACGGCTGAAAGACCCGGCGCGCGCGTTCTGGCTAACACGGTCGGTGGCACGGAGCGCCGGGGTCAATCTTGGAAATGCGCTGGCCACCGGGCGGATTGACGCCGCTGAATATGCCGACATGGTCGTCTGCCGTCGCCGTTGCGGCCTGACCGCGGCCTGCGAAGCCTGGCTCGGCCGGTCGCCACGGTCGGAACTGGCCCCTGCGGGGTGTCACCACGCGGCGATGATCCACAAACTGGCCCACCATCAATCATAACCAAGGAGCAAGAAACATGGGAATTTTCGACGGTATGGCGCGCAAGATTGGCCTGATGGACCAGATGGCGCAAAAACTGGGGGCTGACTTGCAAGGCCTATCTCCAGAAGTGTATCGCACCGCCGTGCTGCGCTGTGCCAACTGCGGGCAGGCCGATGCATGCAAGGGATGGCTTGACCGCCATGACAACGCCGATTCGGCGCCAGGGTATTGCCGCAACAAATCGCTGATGGAAGCGCTGGCGGTCAATACCTGACGCAAACTGGTTTCGGGTCTTGATGCAGCGCGGACCCATGGTGGCGCCGCGCTGATGCGCGATCGGGTTGCGGTACGGCTTACGCCAGCCGCCCCCAAAGGTCGTACTCGCCCGCCTCTTCAACGGTCACGGTGACGATATCGCCGGGGGCCAGTCCCTGATGATTTTCATCAATGAACAGATTGCTGTCGATTTCCGGCGCGTCGGCCATGGTGCGGCAGGTGGCGGCGTCATCGTCCACCGCATCGACGATCACCTGAACCATATCGCCGACCTTTGCCGCCAGTTTTGCGGCCGAAATCGCCTGCGCCCGTTCCATGAACCGGTCCCAGCGATCCTGTTTCACGTCATCAGGCACATGATCGGGTAACGCGTTCGACCGGGCGCCCGCGACATTTTCATATTGAAAACATCCGACCCGGTCCAGTTGCGCAGCATCCATCCAATCCAGCAGGGTCTGGAATTCTTCTTCGGTTTCGCCGGGATAGCCGACGATGAAGGTGGATCGCAGTGTGATATCAGGGCAATCCCGGCGCCACGCGCTGATTTCATCCAACGTGCGGTCGGCGGCGGCGGGCCGGGCCATTCGTTTCAGCGTGTCGGGGTGCGCGTGCTGAAACGGAATGTCGAGGTAGGGCAGGATGCGGCCACCCGTGTCCGACCTTGCCGCCATCAGCGGGATCAGGTCGCGCACATGCGGGTAGGGATAGACATAATGCAGCCGGACCCAGGCCCCGAGGCTGCCCAGATCGCGCGCCAGATCAAGGATCGGGAATTTGGCGTTCCGATCCGCCCAGTCGGTGCCATAGGCGGAGGTGTCCTGACTGATCACCAGCAATTCGCGCACGCCGTTGGCGACCAGCTTTTCCGCCTCGCGCAGCACCGCCGCATGCGGCCGGCTGACCAGACGCCCCCGCATGTCGGGGATGATGCAGAACTTGCAGGTGTGGTTGCAACCCTCTGAAATCTTGATGTAACTGTAGTGCCGGGGCGTCAGTTTCACCCCCTGCGGCGGCATCAGGTCGATGAAAGGGTCGGGCGATGGCGGCACGGCGTCATGCACCGCATCCAGCACCTGTTCATATTGCTGCGGCCCGGTCACCGCCAGAACGCGGGGATGTGCGCCGGTGATATAGGCGGCATCCGCCCCCAGACAGCCCGTCACGATCACGCGGCCGTTTTCGCGTAGCGCCTCGCCGATCGCCTCCAGGCTTTCGGCCTTGGCGCTGTCCAGAAACCCGCAGGTGTTCACGATCACCGCGTCCGCACCCTGATAATCGGCGGAAATCGCGTAACCTTCGGCTCGCAGCCGGGTCAAGATGCGCTCGCTGTCTACCAGCGCCTTGGGGCAGCCGAGGGACACCATGCCGATGGTCGGCTGTCCGGGACGCGCAGTTGCGTCAAGCCGCGCGCGGGGGGCAAGGTCGGGGCGAAGGCC
>JBBRCF010000079.1:0-16171 GCA_038205135.1 Rhodobacterales bacterium | reverse complement strand
ATGTTTGTAATCCGGCAGCACCAGCTCGTTGACGCCCGCGTTCACCACGTTGCCCTGGCTGCCGGCAGGCGACCCGAACACCATCGCCACCGTATTGCGTTTCAGCGTCGGCATCGGATAGGCCATGCCCTGCGTCACGCCATTGTCGTTGACGATTTCCAGCAGGTCACCGGGGTTCAGACCCAGATCCACCATGTCATCGGGGTGCATTTCGACAAACGGATGCGGATAGCGGTCCTGCACAAAGTCGTTCTTCTGATCCAGGAACTGGTTCTGCCAAAAGATGTTGGCGCGGACGTTGTTGATCCAGAACCGGTGCGCGGCCTGTTCACGCGCCTTGCCCGGAGCCTGCCAGCCGCGCCAGCCCGCCGCACAGAACAACGCCTTGCCATCCTCGCGGGCATGACGGGTGAACCTGCCATTGACATACAGCCGTTCGGTGCCCACCAGTTTGCCATCCGCATAGCCGGTGACGGGTTCCTGCACCCCGTTGTTGCCCATCGCGCGCAGGCGGTCATAGGTGACTTCGGGGTTGCCCTTGTTGTAGCCGTCCATGAAGGCGTCTTCTTCAGTCGTCCAGTCATAGCCCTTGAACTGGTCGGCATAGGCGTCCTTGCCCATGGCGCGCAGCACGCGTTCCATGTGCTGGGCCATGCCGGCTGCAATCAGCGCATCGGGTTTCGAATTGCCGAACGGGTCCATGTATTTTTCCGACAGGCGCAGGCGGCGCTCGCCGTTCATCGAGGTCAGGTTCATCTCGTTCGCCTTGCAGGCGGGCAGGATGACATGGGCGTTCTGGCCGATCTGGCTGTGGATGATGTCGACATCCACCACGAACAATCCGCCCGCATTGACCGCCGACACGATGGCATCGACCATCTGTTCACGGGTGCCGCCCGCCGCGCCGTCGATTGCGTCCTTGACCATGTCGGACCGCCGTTTGTGCACCCGCTTGAATTCGGACGCGTTCAGCGTGGTCTTGTAATGGTCGCAGGCCCAGATGTGATGCACCCCGCCCAGACCCCGGATCAAGAACTGGTCGACATATTCCGCGGGCCGCCCGACATGGGCGTCCGACGGGCGGTAATAGCCTTCCTGAGGGCCGCCCAGACGGCAGACCCCGCCGCCTTCGCGGCCGATGTTACCGGTGGCCAGACCGATGTTCACCAGCGCACCGATGGTGCGGTAGTTGTCGTTGCCCCAGATGATGCCCTTTTCATAGGCGGTGACCGTCTTGCGGCGGCTGCCGTCATCGTTGGGCTTGGCGATCCATTCCGCGGCCTTGGCGATATCCGCCGCCGGCACACCGCATGTTTCGGCCGCCTGATCCAGCGAGGTGCGGCAGGTCGCCATCGCATGGTCCAGACTGCCAAGGCTGGCGGGATGGGCCTCGTCCTCCGCCACCGCGACGCCGTCTGCAAAGGTGGACGCGGCGATGAAATCCTGATCGGTCCAGCCGTTGTCGACAATATGCGTCAGAATCGCATTGAACAGCACCATGTCGGTGCCTTCCTTGATCGGCAGGTGCAGCACGTTGTCCTTGCCGGCATACTGTTCCGAAGAAGCGATGGTGATGGTGCGGCGCGGATCGACGGCGATGAACCGTGCGCCGTTCTGCAGCCCCTTGGCCATGTGGTTCAGATACAGGTTGGTCTGGGTTTCCATCGAATTGGCCCCGACCATGAAGATGGTATCGGCCAGTTCGTAGTCCTTGTAGGCATAGTTCAACTCGTCCACGCCCATGTCGCGGGTGCTGTGCACCTCGGAGTTATAGGCCGGGCGGTTGTGGATGCGGCAGTTCTTGACCTTCATGCTTTCGAAATACAGCTTGCCGGTGGCCCAGGTGTTTTCGTACCCGCCCGCCGATCCGCCATGGTCGAACATCGACACCACCAGATCATCTTCGGACCCTTCGGTGACTACGCGCGCCGTCACCTTTGCGACCAGATCCAGCGCATCGTCCCATGATGTCGGCTGCCAGACGCCGTTGCGCCATACCAGCGGGTCGGACAGGCGCTGGGCCTGTGTACCCGTCACCTTGGAGGGGCGGTTTTCCGCCATCCGTGCGCCCCGGATCGACCCAAGCCCCGAATTGACCACGCAATCCACATCGGGTTTCACCACCAGATGCACGTCGCGCCCGTTCTGGCGCACCACGTTGTACATCGACGGCGCATACCACGCGTCGGTTTCCATCGGCTGCTGTTCGGCAAGGTTCACGCCGAACTTGTTCTGGGCCGGTGCGGTGCCGCCCTGACGGTTGATCGGCCATGTGTAGGCCTTGTAGCCGCAGCCGACGATGCAATAGTGGCAGGTGACGTTGTGTTCCTGCGCGTCGGCAGGGATGATCGGCAAACGGCCGATCTGACGTTTGTAAGCCATGATTTATCCCCCTCAGGCCAGAACGTTCGACAGACGGCCGTAAATCAGCTCGTCCACCCCGTCGGCGTAAATGTCACCCTTGTCATCCACCCGCAGTTGAAACTGCGGCAGGTTCTGCGTGGCATGGCCCCAGACCTGCTGGCCGCCGGACTCGAGGTCAAAACGCGAATGATGCCCGGGGCAATTCAGCGTCTTGTCATCGGCGTTGTAGCTCATCTGCCAGCCCTTGTGCGGGCACAGCACGGAAAACGCGACAATGGCCCCATCCGGGCCGACGCCGCCATCGACCGCCGGCCCCAGTTTCAGCAGCACACCGGGGCTGTCTGCGTCGGGATAAGCGATATCCATGGCCTCGTTCGCGGTCAGATCGGCGATATTGCCAAGGCGGTTTGCCGGGTAATCGACGCGTGCCAGACCCTGGGCCTTGGCTTGTGCGGGGGCGACCACGGCGGCGGCGGCGGCCCCTGCGGTGGCGATCAGCCCGCCGCGCAGGAATCGGCGGCGGCCGACTTCGACCAGTTTGTTGCATTTCATCGCTTGGGTTCCTCCCCCTGGCTGTCCGGATGACGGCAAGGATAGGCGCAGCAAATGGGCGGCGCGACGGGCCTGAACAGGATACTGCAACGCAGCAAGTCGTTGTCAGAGTGCCATATTTTCAGGCGTTCGGATTTCCGAACGCCCAAAGCGCAGTCACGGGCAAAATCAGAGGCTCAGTTTCTGCATCTTTTCCCACAGCGTGGTGCGCGAGATGCGCAGGACCTTTGCCGCCTCGGTGACATGCCCATCCGTGGCGGCAAGGGCGGCTGCGATATGTGCGCGCTCGGCGGCGTCGCGGACCTCGGCCAAGGGGCGCAGGGCCGCCGCCCCGACCCGTTCGGGAAACAGATCGGCGGGCTGGATCAACCCGTCGGACGCGGCCTCGATCGCGCGCAGCAACCGCGCGCGCAATTCGCGCCCGTTGCCCGGCCAGTCGTGCGCCCGGATCGCCGCCTCGGCTGCCGCCGATATTCCAGCGCGGCGGCCCGCGTTCAGCCCGCCGAACAGCCGCAACGCCAGCCAGACCGCGTCCTCGGGTCGTTCCACCAGAGGCGGGATCGCGATTTCGTGCTGGCGCAGCGCATCCAGCAGGTCGGCGCGAAACCCGCCAGCGGCCACCCGCGCCTCGATCCCCATGCCCGCCGCCGCGATCACCCGACAGGGCCCTGCGCGCAACACCGTGAAAAGCGCCGCCTGCGCCCCCGCATCCAACCGCCCAACACCCAGAACGACCAGCGTTCCGTCGCCGGCCTGCCGCGCCGCATCCGCCAGCACGGTCGCATCGATGTCCATCCGCAACCCGTCGCGGAGCACGACCGGGGCCGCGCGCCGATCCGACAGGTCATGCACCCAGCGGGCCAGCCGTGCCTTGCCCAGCCAGGGACGCCCCCGGATCAGCAAGGAACCCTGTCCCCGTGCCGCATCCGCAGCCTGCCGGTCAACAGTGCGGGCGGCGGCACCGATCCCGGTTTGGGCAGGCATCCCTGACACCGCGCGGGGCATCGACACCAGCGCAAGCCGTTCCAGAAATCGCAGCATTTCAAAGGGTTTGGTGATGTAATCGACGGCCCCTGCGCGCAACATCCGCACCGCTTGTGCCACATCGCCCTGTCCGGTGATGAACAGGAACGGCGGCGGTGATGCGGTCTGCAGCAGCGTCAGAAACAGCTCTTCGCCGGTGCCGTCGGGCAACCGCATGTCGCAGATCACCGCATCAAGCGGTCGCCGGGGCGAACGGATCGCGGGCAAGGCGCGCATGATCGTGCGGTGCCATGTGACATCCGCCCGTTCCAGTATCAGCCGCTGTTGCAGAGATGCGCCCATGATCTCGTCGTCTTCGACGAGTGCGATGACCCGGCCCTCAAGCATCGCCGCCTCCGACTGGCAGGGCCACGGTGATCACCGTCAGCCCGTCCACGCGATCATGGTGCAACGTGCCGTGCAGGCTGGCAACCAGATCATGAACCAGCCGCAATCCGACCCCACCGCCCTGCGGCACCGGCCCGGCCTCCATCAGACGCGCCAGATCGTCCGGCCCCAGACCCGGCCCGCTGTCCTGCACCGCGATGGCCAGCACCTGCGCATCCTCTGTCACCTGCAGCGCGACCAGCCCAGGATCCCGCGCCGCCGCCGCCGCGTCCAACAACAGGTTCAGCACAACCTGTCGCACCGGGGTCGCGGGCAGCCTGACCATCACCGCCGCAGGCGCGTCGATCCGCCAATGCAACGTCAGGCCCCGCCACGAAGCTTCGGGTTCGAACAGCAATCGCAGGTCATCAAAATCCTCGGGGCGCAACGGCTGGCCCGCCCGGTCCAGCCGGTTCTGGTCCAGAATGGCGCGGCTGACATCGCGCATGTGCGCCAGCCCGCGCTGGACCAGTTCCGCCGATTGCCGCACCACATCGGCCCGGTCGGGAAAGCGGAGGATCGTGTCGGTCGCATTCATCAACCCACCCAGCGGGTTGTTGATTTCATGCGCCAGCGACGACGACAGCCGCCCGAGGCTGACAAAGCGTTCGCGTTCGGCCAGCCGCCGTTCGGCCTCGGCACGGGCATGGGCGGCGGTGGTCATGGCATTATACGTCGCCAGCAGCCGCATCACGCCGGGATCGCCCACCGGAATGTCGGTGACAGGGATGGGTTTCGGCACGCCGTCGCGACCTGCCATGGCTGCCACCATCAACCCCAGAGGATGCAACAGGCGCGACACCGCCAGCCAGCCCGCAAATGCCAGCGTCATCGTGGCGGCGGCATTGCCCAGCAACAACCACAGCGTGACTTGCCGCCGTTCAGCCAACAGGTCGGTCACATCCAGTTCGGTGACGATCTGACCGACCTTACGGCCCTGAAACACCACCGGCGCAACCACCAGCAGTACCGGGTCGCCGGTCATCCGCACGGCGCGGGGTTCCATGGATTTGGTCAGAAACGGCGCGATAGCCGCGTCAACCGGTGCGCGGCGCGGATCGGTGGCCGCCATCACCCGACCCTCGGCATCGGCGACCACGGTCAACAGCAGGCGATTGCCTTCGGTGGCGGCCCGCGCGCGACTGAGCAGATCATAGACCTCCCACAAATCCTGGCGCAGCACGAACGGGCCAAGCGCCACCGACAGGCCTTCGACATGCAACCGCGCCGCCTCGCGCAGCCGCGCGTCCTGCACCGTGCCCAGCACCGCCAGCCCGCCCTGACTGGCTACCAACCCCAGCGTCACCATCAGCGCCGCCACCAGCAAATGCACCCGCGCCGTCACCGGCAGATTGTGAAACCACGCCACCTTCATCGCAACGCTGCCGGAATTTGTCGCAGCGCCGCGATCCGTGCGGTTATGCCATCGTAAAGCCCGGGTTCAGACGCGGCGACCCCGTCCAGTCGCAACAGATCAAGGGCGGCGCGACCTGCCGTGGTCGACGATAACCCCAGCAAGGCGCCGCGACAGGCCATCACGCCGGGTTCCACCACCCGGTCGGTGCGCGCGACGAACGGCGGAAAACCCAGCCATTCGGACCGCGCGATCACCCGCGTGCGCGCCGACAGGGCCGGTTCCATCTCTGTCAGCGTTTCCCAGACATAGCCATCGACGCTGCCCGACCGCACCAGACCATCCGCCACCGCGCGAACCACGTTGCGATGCCCGAAGGTAAACAGATTGCGCGCAAAGAACTGCTCGGGCGTCGTGCCCATCCGCGCCAGATCGGACGCCGTGACCAGAAAACCGGAATTGCTGTCGGGGTCGGAAAACGCATGCGTCGCCCCGGACAGATCCGCCAGACCCTGTGCCGGGTCGTCAGCGCCAACAATCAGATAGGATTGATAGCGCGGTCGCCCCCGCCATGTTGGCACCGCCAGCACGGTCAACGCCTGCCGGTGTTGCACGAACGGATAGCCACAGGTCCAGGCCGCATCGACGGATCCGTCCAGCAGGGCGCCCGTGATCTCTTGGTAGGTGCGCCGCTGGATCAGATCGAAGCCCTCGCCCATCCCCTGTTCCAGCGCCGTGCGCAGCGCAGCGATCACCGCAGCGTCGTTGTCCAGAAACACCGGGGTCAGCGCAAACCGGAAATTCGCAGCGGCCCCGACCCGGGTGGCGTTCGCGGCCAGCCCGACCGACAGCTGGACAAACCTGCGTCGCGTCACCGCCAGCGGCCGATCGGGTTCGACGTTCATCCGCAACATGCCGATCTTTGCAAAGTGGGATCAGGTCCGGTGACCATGACACAGAGATCGCAACCCGTGAAGGATCGGTTCGGTGTCCGCCGGTCAACGCTGATTCGACGAAGGACCTTGCAGGGATACCCCCAGCAGGTTCGGGCGATCTGCGTGGCAGACCTGCGCGTTCTATGATCGGCCATCGACCGCCCCACGCGCCCTAGCGTCACCAAGCCGTCGATTGCCTGCAAGGGTTCGTTTCGTTACGGATCAAAACGGCATGTTGATGCGGGATGACAGTGATGGCGCACCTCGACCGTTTGCGGGCACAGCGACTGATGGCAGCAGAGCAACTGGATGGTTTGATCCTGTTGTCGCCCGAAGCCTTCGGGCACGCGACCGGGGCCGTCGCCGGGGTGGCCACGATGTGGCGTCAGGCGGGGGCGGTTGCGGTGCTGATACCCGCCGACGCCGGACTGCCCGAAACCGCCGTGGTCAGCGATCTGTTCGCGCCGATGTTCCGGCGCAGCAGTCATATCAGCGATCTGCGCGAAAACCCGATCTGGGTCGAGGCGATGACCCTGCCCCACCCGCGCCCCGATCTGAAGGCCGCCCCCCAGTTTGCGCCCCTTTGGGATGCGCCGGGCCGCCCGCCGGGCAATCGGCGCCCCGAAACCTTTGACCCGCTGGTCTGCTACCGGCACCTGCGCGATGCGCTGGCGGAAAAGGGGCTGCAAACCGCGCGGATCGGGATCGAGATGGGCGCCATATCGGCCCGCGATTACCCCGCCCTGATGCAGGCGCTGGCCCCGGCACACCTGTGCGACGGCACCGCCGTGGCGCGGGGCGTGCGAGCGGTGAAATCAGCGGCGGAAATCGCGCTGTTGCGGGCGGCCGCCACCGTGGCCGAAACCGGCATCATCGCCGTACGCGATGCCGTGACCCCCGGCATCGCGCGCAGCGATCTGACGGCGATCTGGCAACAGACGGTCCGCACGCACCCCGATGCCGCGCGGATGACCGGCGACTGGGACTATATCTCCGTCGGCCCCGACCCGTGGGGCGGCGACGCGATTGCCCGCGCCGGCGATCTGGTCAAGGTCGACGTCGGCTGCGTGATGGGCGGCTATACCTCGGACAGCGGCCGGACTTTTGTCATCGGCGCGCCGAAGGAATTGCAAGCCAGCCTGCATGACGCGCTGGATGCGGGGTTTGCGGCGGGCCTGGCGTTGCTGCACCCCGGGGTGCCTTTGTCCGAGGTGCATCGCGCCACGCAGTCAGCCATCCGGGCCAAAGGGCTGGCGGGCTACAGCCGCGGGCATTTCGGCCACAGCCTTGGCACCGGACCGGGCAGCGAGGAATGGCCGTTCATTTCCGCCACGGCCACGGCGCTGATCGAGCCCGGCATGGTGTTGGCCTTTGAATGCCCGCTTTATGTGAATGGGGTCGGCGGCATGATCATCGAGGATCAGATCGAAATCACCGCCGATGGCCCGGTGGTGATGAACCGGCTGTCGCGTGCGCTGGTAGTCTGCTGATGGCGCTAGGCCCGGCTGACACGGCGCGGCGACGGGCTGGGAGGATTGGGTGGCATCAGGTCAGGCAACCGGTCATCCAGCATCGTCTCCATCGAAAAATAGCCTGTCACGGTTTCCAGTTCCGCCCCGCTGATCAGGCGGCGGTAGACGCTGTCATAACCGCCCATGCCGCGGGTGACGATCTTGAGCATGTAATCCCAGTCGCCGCCGATGCGGTGCATTTCAACGATTTCAGGTATCCGGGCGACATGATCGCGAAAATCGTCGGCCCATTGCGCCGCATGGTGGCGGGTGCGGATCATCATGAACACCGTCAGATCCAGACCAAGCGCCGCCAGATCGATCCGCAGGCGGCTGCCCTGGATGATGCCTTCGGCTTCCAGCCGCTTCAGCCGGCGCCATAGCGCGTTTTGCGACAAGCCGATCTTTTCAGCCAGTTCGCGCTGCGACTGCGCGGCGTCCTGATGCAGGGCCATCAACAGCCTATGGTCCAGCCGGTCAATGTGCATGGCAACCCGTGGGCAAATGAGCAGTGTCAGCCACAGCCTGAACCCGGTTCGGGATAAATGAAAGATCAGATTGCGATTTATTGGATCATTTGACAACAAAATGTGCGATATCTTGCAAACAAAGGGGCAATTTCCACAGATGCGTCAGGATATCGTCAGATCAAGCTGACCCTGTTCGGAGATATCGTGCCATGCCCGCAGACGCATCACCGCTTGCCCTGTTTGATCAACAGCTGCGTGCCAACGGCGACCCGAAAGCGGCGCTGGCGGCGGGGCTGATCGGGGCCAATGTCTGCATTCCCACCCCTTTCGGCCCGCGCAAGCTGGTCTATGCCGATTACGTCGCGTCGGGTCGGGCCGTAGCGCAGGTCGAAGATTTCGTCCGCGACGCGGTGCTGCCGTTCTATGCCAACACGCATACCGATGCTTCGTTTTGTGGCGCCTATTGCACGTCGCTGCGCGAAGACGCGCGGCAGACCATCGCGCGGCTGTGCGGGGCAAATGCCCGCGATCACGCGGTGATCTTTTCGGGCAGCGGGGCCACCTCGGCGCTGAACCATCTGGTGCATCTGCTGGACCTGCGCGGGTCGCTTGCCGCGGGCCAAGCCGTGACCGTGCTGGTCGGGCCCTATGAACACCATTCCAACCTTTTGCCGTGGCGGGAATCCGGTGCCCGGGTGATCGAGATTGCCGAAGCCGCCGAAGGCGGGCCCGACATGGCCATGCTGCGCGACACCCTGCACCGCAGCGCCGGATCGGGCCGCGTGATCGTGGCGATGAGCGCTGCGTCCAACGTCACCGGCATCTGCACGGACGTGGCATCGGTGACCCGGCTGGTCAAGGAAAGCGGCGCGACGATGATCTGGGACTATGCGGCGGGGGCGCCTTATTTGCCTATGGCGATGGCCCCCGAACCGGATTGCGGCATCGATGCCATCGTGTTTTCGGCACATAAATTCATCGGCGGGCCGGGTGCCAGCGGTGTGCTGATCCTGCGCCGCGATGCGGTCAGATCCGTCAAACCCTGGCGCAGCGGTGGCGGCACAGTGGCCTTTGTGAACGGCACGCGGCACGATTATCTGACCGATCTGGAACACCGCGAGGAAGGCGGCACCCCCAACATCCTCGGCGACGTGCGCGCGGCACTGGCGTTGATCGTCAAGGATGTCATCGGGCAGGACCACATCACGGCGCACAATGCCGACCTGACCGAACGGGGGTTTGCCGCCCTGGGCGAAGACAACGCCATCGGTCTGCTGGCCGCCCGCCACCGCGACCGGCTGCCGATCTTTTCGTTCTGCCCGCAGGCCGGGCGCGGGATCGATCCGTCCGCGTTTACCGCCGCCCTGTCGCGACAATTCGGCATTCAGGCGCGCGGTGGATGTGCCTGCGCCGGGCCTTACGCGCATCGTCTGCTGAACATCGACGACGCGCAGTCAGAGACCATCCGCCATCAGCTTTTGTCAGGCCAGTCCGACAACAAGCCCGGATTCGTGCGACTTAATCTCAGCGTTCTGATGGAGCCGGAAACCGTGGACTATATTCTCGACTCTGTTCGTTGGTTGACCCACAACTGGCAGGCAGATGCCGCCTGAGACGGCCGATCGTTCAATATGAAACCCGGCGCCTGACACAGCGGGCCGCGACCCAACAGGAGGAATGCCAATGACCAAAACGACCCGACCCTTTGCCGTCCTCGCTGCGCTTTGCGGTCTGGCGACGATGGCCAGCGCCGAAGAGTGGCGGCTGAACAACTTTTTGCCGGAAACCCGGCCCGAAACCGCGCAAATCGCCCAGTTCGTCGAAGATGTGAACACCGCGCTTGCCGGTCAGGATTTCAAGATCACGCTGTATAGCGGCGGTTCGCTGGGCCTGAAGAACCCCGATCTGTTGCGCGTCGTTCCGTCGGGCGCGGTCGAGATGAGCCTGATGTGGGCGAATTATCTGGGACGCGACGCACCGGCGCTGGGGTCGGTTTTCGTGCAGGGCGCAATCAGCACGGTGGACGAGCTGAAGGCGGTACTGCCCGTCGCCCAGCAGATTTACACAGAAGAATACAAGGACTGGGGCATTTCCACCGTGGGCTTTGTCGCCATTCCGACGCTGTCGGTTTCGGTGTTCTGCCGCGACAAGGCCGTACACTCGCTGGAAGACCTGAAAAAGGTCAAGCTGCGGGTCTGGGCGCGTGAACAGGTCGAAACCTTTACCCGGCTGGGCGTGCCGGCGCAGATCATTCCGCAAGAGGAAACCTATGTCGCGCTGAAAACCGGCGTCGTGGATTGTGCGCTGTATCCGGCGCTGTTTGCGGGCACGATCTCGCTGCAGGAGGTGACGAAATACGCGTCATTCCTGTATCCGATGGCGTCGGCACCCTACACGCTGGCCGTGGAAACCAAACGCTGGGACGCCACCAGCCCCGAGGTAAAGGCCAGCATCGCCACTGCCGCTGACGCCCTGTGGGAACGCACGAACCAGTATGATGGCGATCTGGACCGTGAACTGGCCGCGCGCGAAAAGCTCGGCGTGACCTGGGGCCCGGATTTCCCGGCAGCAGACCGCGCCGTGTTTCAGGCCGCCGTGTCGGAAACCTGGCAAATGCTGGCAGAAGAAGCCGGCGGCAATGCGATGGACTATCGCCAGCGCGTCCTGACCGCCCTGGGTCGGTGATGGCCTGATGAACGGGTTTCGTCGCCTGTTTGCGCAAGGGCTGGAAGGTCTGGCCCTTGCGATGGCGGCGGCGGCGGCGGTTTGCATGATAGGGATTGTGGGGATCATCACCACAGCCGTCATCATGCGCCGCTTTGCCGGAACGCCGCTGCACATCACCGAAGATGTCGTGGGCCTGATGCTGAGCGCGGTGCTGTTTCTGGGGCTGCCGCTGGTCACGCTGCGCTCGCAACATGTGCGGGTGTCGGTGGTGGCAAACGCCCTGCAGCCTCGGTTCGGTCTGGCGCTTCATCTTGCGGCGATGCTGGTGGGGGTGGTTTTTTTCGGCTGGATTTTTGTCAAGGCTCTGCCCTGGCTGGATTTCGCCTTTTCGCGCAACCTGAAATCCGAAACTGCACGGGTGTTGCTACACCCCTGGATGACGGTTCTGCCGGTGTCCGTCGGATTGACGCTTGTCATCTATCTGGCCCGTCTTGTCGGGCTGTTGGACCGTGAAAGCCACAGCACGCTGGAGGCTTTGCCCGAAATCGCCCCCGGCCCGCAGAAAGGCTGACCGATGTTCTGGACAACCCTTGTCGGGATCATGGTCGCCAGCGCGTCGACCGGCGTGGCGCTCGGGGCGGCATTGGGGCTGACCGGGCTGGTGCTGCTGCAGGTATTCTCGAACGGCGCGACCGGGCTGGCGGTGGATGCGGTCTGGAATGTGTTCAATTCCTTCACCCTCAGTGCGGTGCCGCTGTTCATCCTGCTAGGGGAAATCCTGTTGCGCAGCGGTGTCAGCAACCGCGCCTATGCCGCCTTTGCCCCGGTGTTCCGCCGGGTTCCGGGGGGGCTGCTGCATACCAACATCGCGGTTTGTATCGTGTTCGGGGCTGTCAGCGGGTCCAGCCTGTCAACGGCGGCGGCGGTCGGGTCGGTGGCCTATCCCGAAATGACGCGACGGGGCTATGACAAGGACATGATCGTCGGCAGTCTGGCGGGCGGTGGCACGCTGGGGCTGCTGATCCCGCCCAGCCTGTCGTTCCTGATTTTCGGGGCCCTGACCGAAACCTCGATCGGGCGGCTGTTCGTGGCGGGTATCCTGCCGGGGATCATGATCGGCCTGATGTTCATGACCTACATCTGGATCAAGGCGGCGCGGAACCCGCATCTGGCCCCGCGCGACCTTGGCGAAACCACGCTGGGCGCAATCATCCGGGGGTTCGGGCAGGTCTGGCCGCTGGTGCTGCTGATCATGGCCGTGATCGGGACGATCATCGGCGGACTGGCCACCCCGACCGAGGCCGCGGGCCTTGGCGTGGTGCTGGCAGCGCTGATCTCGTTCTTTCTGGGGGATCTGACGTTCCGAAAGCTGCTGGAGGCGATCTTTCATTCGGCGCAGTTGTTTGCCTCGATCGGGTTTGTCGTTCTGGGGGCCACGATCCTTGCGCAGTCGGTCAGCATTCTGGGCATCCCGCAGCAAATCCTGCTGACATTCGCCGACAGCGGGCTGAACCGCTATACGGTCTTGCTGCTGATTGTCCTGATCTATCTGGTGCTGGGCTGTTTCTTTGACGGCCTGTCGCTGATGATCATGACCTTGCCGGTCGTGTTTCCGCTGTTGACCAGCCTTGGCTTTGATCCGATCTGGATCGGTGTCCTGATCACCATCGTCATCGAAATCGGGCAGGTCACGCCGCCGGTGGGGTTGAACCTGTCAGTTCTGGCCAGCCTGACCAACAATGAGGTCAGCCTTGGGCGTGTGGCGCGGGCAACTGTGCCTTACTGGATGATCCATCTGCTGGCCATCGCCGTGCTGACCGTGTTTCCGGGCATCGCGCTGTTTCTGCCCAACCTTCTGTTTTGAAAGATCCTGACCATGGCAGTGACCATCAAACCCAAACGCTTTGGCCCCGTGATCGTCCGGTTTGACGGCGCAGGCACGGTTGGCTTTGCAACCAGCCCCGAAGGGCCGTTTCTGGCCTTTCCGCCCTCTGACAAACCGGTATCGACGGTTCTGGCGTCGGTCGGGCATTGTCTGGTGGAATCGCTGCGCATTGTCGCGACGCAGCAATCCCTTGTCATTGGGGCCTTTTCAATCACCGTCACCGCAAGCAAGGCAATCGATCTGCCCAGCCGTCTGGCAACGATCGATTGTCTGGTGACAGGAGATATCCAGCCAGAGGATGCTGCCGCGGCGGATCTGGTGAAAACGGCAAAGACGATCTGCACAATTTCCAATTCGCTGAACAGTGACATCACGGTCCGCTATGTGCCGCAGGATGGCAGCCCCGCCCTGTGATGCTGTGACCCTTGGAACCGTGCAGCCGTGACATGACGTTGGCCAGTGACGGGCAGATTTTTTCACCTTGTGTTGGCCATTGACCTGCCACCTGCCGTTTTCCCTGTTGCAGGGAAACGACGTCTTCAGACGACTGATCGTCACCATCCGGCTCTTTGCCACGCCCACGGTGCTGTCGTCGGGGCCATGGGCCAGGCGGATGACCAGAAGGGCCACGCCGTCATCGCGGCCGGCGCGATCCGGATCGACACGAGTGCAGGCCGCCCGTCGCGCGCGAATTCGATGTGCGCCGCTCCGCTGATCCCAGACGCGCAGAGGGTGCCGCTCCGGATGATCATTGCTCCAACGGTTCAACTCTGTCACGCAGGGATAATTTCAGCGGATGGAGGATAACTTGATCGGGCCAATCAGTCCTCCACGCGTTCTGACGGGTATCGACGGGCTGGATCTGATCCTGGAAGGCGGGCTGCCTCGTGGCGGCCTCTATCTAGTAGAAGGCCAGCCGGGGTCGGCCAAGACGACACTGGCGTTGCAGTTTCTGATGACGGGCGTTGCCAATCAAGAGCCCGCGCTTTTGATATCGCTGTCAGAGACGAAGGGCGAACTGGTCACCTTTGCCGCGTCGCATGGCTGGTCGCTTGCCGACATCGACATCATGGACCTGTCGGACCTGCGGCGGATCATGGGGGCGCAGGGCAAGCAGAGCGTCTTTCGTTCGTCCGAAGTGGAGCTGATGGAGGCGATCGAGCTGATCCGCACCCGGATCGCCGAAACCAGGCCGACGCGGATTGTGATCGACAGCCTTTCCGAGTTTCGGCACCTGGCCGGTGATGACGCGACCTATCGGTTGAACATGGACGCTTTGAAGCCCTATCTGATCGGCGACGATCGGACGGTTGTGATGGTGGATACGCTGTCGGCGCCTGACACGTTCGCCCTGCAAACGATGGTCCATGGCGTGATCAACCTCAGCTTTACCGCGCCAGAGGTCGGCCCCTATCGCAGGCAGTTGCGGATCCAGAAATTGCGCGGGGTAAAGTTTCGCGAGGGGCTGCACGATTTCGAAGTTCTGACAGGCACGGTGGCGGTTTATGCGCGACTGGTTCCGGCAGTAAAGACGGATCGCCACAGTTTCAGTCAGGCGGCCAGCGGGATCTCCGCGCTGGATGCGATCGTCGGCGGCGGGCTGGATCATGGCACCAGCACACTGATCATGGGTCCGGCCGGCAGCGGAAAATCGACGTTGGCAACCCAGTTCGCCGTCGCAGCCGGAAAGCGCGGCGAAAAGGTCGCCATGTTCCTGTTCGACGAACATCTGGGCACATTGCTTGCCCGGTCCAAAGGGATCGGGATGAATCTGGCAGCTCCGATGTCGGACGGTTTGTTGACGGTTCAGGCAATCGACCCCATGGAGCTATCGCCCGGAAAGTTTGCGCATCTGGTGCAAAGATCGGTCGAACAGGGCGCAACGATGATCGTTATCGACAGCCTCACCGGCTACATGACGTCGATGGGCGATCAGGGGCACCTGACGCTGCAGATCCGCAACCTGTTGTCCTATCTTGCGGAACGAAACGTCGCCACCGTGCTGATTTCGGTTCAGCACGGGCTGTTGGGTGCCACTGACGCCCAAGGGGAAAACCTCAGCTATATTGCCGACAACGTCGTGCTGCTGAGATATTATGAACATCGTGGTGACGTCAGGCGTGCTCTTTCGGTCTTCAAGCGGCGTGCCGGCCCGCATGAACGCACGATCCGGGACATCGACTTTTCGCCCAACGGGATCCGTGTCGGGCCGCCGTTGGCGCAGTTTCGCGGTGTGCTGAGCGGCGAACCGGTGCTCGAAGCCGGGCAGGACCATGACTGATGGAACCGGACGATCCCCTCAGGAATGGTCTTGTCCTGCTGGCGGCGCTGGCCGGGCCGGACGGTCGTGCCATCAGGCGTGTCTTGGGTGACGCCGGGATCGCGACGCAACTGTGCACCGCCGACAGGTTGGCATCAGAAGTCCGCGCCGGCGTCGGCACAATCGTTCTGGCAGAAGAGGCGATGTCAGAACCGCTGGTCCGCAAGCTTGTAGCGCTGATCGAGGAACAGCCGATCTGGAGCGATATTCCCCTTGTCATCCTGACGACACCCAAGCGGATTGTCAGCGAACACTGGCGTCCGGTTCGGAATGCGCCATCAATCCGCAATGCGACCTTTCTGGAACGTCCGATGAAGATCGCAACGCTGGTTCAGGCCGTCAGGGTCGCCCTGCGCGGGCGCGCGCAACAGTATCGCCTGCGCGACCAGATGCGCGAACGAGAGCAGCTTCTGGCGCGGTCCGAAAGGAATGAACAAAGCCTGTCCGCCGTGTTGAACAATACCAGGATGGCGGTGTTTTTCATGGATGACCGACAGCATTGCACCTTCATGAACGCCGCTGCCGAAAGACTGACCGGCTACAGTCTGATTGAGGCACAGGGTCAGGCACTGCACGACATACTGCATCACACCTACCCCGATGGCAGGCCCTACCCGCTGAACGAATGCCCCATCGACCGCGCCTTTCCGGAAAACCAACAGACCGAAGGCGAGGCAGTTTTCATCCACAAACACGGGCAATT